>NZ_BAAAQX010000073.1:0-29400 GCF_039531895.1 Nonomuraea monospora | reverse complement strand
GTGGACACCACTCAGGACCCCTGTGGACGACTCGGCAGCGCAGGGCCGGCCCGAACCCCGCAAATGGTTGGGCCACCCAAGCTCGATCGCAGGCCCGGCTCAGCAGACCGCGATCGAGACGCAACCGACCAGGATCGACCTCTTAACACCAGCTACCTAGCCACGGCGACTTCCCCATCGTTGCAGGAGATCGAGGGCGGCCAGCGTGGCCAGGGCGACGATCAGCAGCACGGTGGAGGCCGCGGCGGCGCCGATGGGGTTGTCGGTCTCGATCTGGCCGAAGATGTAGACCGAGGCGACCTGGGTCTGGAACGGCAGGTTTCCCGAGATCAGCACGACGGAGCCGATCTCGGCCATCGACCGGGCGAACGCCAGCGCGGTGCCCGACAACATCGCCGGGACCAGGTTGGGCAGGATGACGCGGCGGAAGATCTGCGACGATCTCGCGCCCAGGGAGGCGGCGGCCTGCTCCATGTCGGTGTCGAGTTCGAGCAGCACCGGCTGTACGGTGCGCACCACGAACGGCAGGGTGACGAACAGCAGGGCCAGGACGACGGCGGCGCGGGTGTAGGCGATGTTGACGCCGAGCGGGCTGTTCTGCCCGTA
Organism: Nonomuraea monospora; assembly: GCF_039531895.1. Lineage (NCBI taxonomy): Bacteria > Bacillati > Actinomycetota > Actinomycetes > Streptosporangiales > Streptosporangiaceae > Nonomuraea > Nonomuraea monospora. Next base: position 28,794 of record NZ_BAAAQX010000073.1, on the reverse strand, counting down.
GAGCGCGAGCAGGACCAGGCCGGCGACGATGGTGGGCAGCGCGAACGGCAGGTCGATGATCGTGTCGACGACCGCCTTGCCGGGGAAGCGGTCGCGGACCAGCACCCAGGCGATGAGCGTGCCCATGACCAGGTTGATCAGGGCGACGATCAGCGAGGCCCCGATGGTGAGGGTGAGCGCCGCCCAGGCGTCGGGGGTGGTGATGGCGTCGAGGAAGTAGCCTGGGCCGCGTTCCTGCGACCGCCACACCACCGCGGCCAGCGGGATCAGCACGATCAGGCTCAGGTACAGCACGGCCGCACCGAGCCCGAGCGTTGTCGCGCTCCGCGGGGAGCGGGGCCGCCGTTCCGGGGCGGCCGGGGGAGGCGGCCCCAGGACGGTCGTGGTGGACACGGGCGTCATTTCTCGATCGAGACGCCGAGCTTGCGCTCGACGTGGGCCATGATGCTGCCCTTGGGGTCGAAGAACTCGGCGGTGACCTTCTCCCAGCCGCCGAGATCGGCGATGGTGAACAGCGCGGGCGGCTTCGGGAACGAGGCCCCCGGCACACCGCCGGTCGTCGGGCGGTAGCCGTTGTCGGCGAAGATCTTCTGCGCTTGCGGGGTGAACAGGAACTTCAGGAAGGCCTGCGCCTGGGCGGGGTGGGCGGAGTTCTTGGCCGCCGCGACCGGGTTCTCGATCAGGATGGTGGCGTCCGGGACGGTGTAGTCCAGCGGCTGGTTGCTCTGCTGGGCGAAGATCGCCTCGTTCTCGTAGGCGATGATGGCGTCGCCCTTGCCGCTGGAGAAGGTCTGCAGTGACTTGCGGGCGCTGTCGTCCTGCACCGGGACGTTGGCGAACAGCGCGTGCAGGTAGTCCACGCCGGTCTGCTTGTCGGCGCCCTTGTCGGACTTGGCGCCGTAGCCGGCCAGAACGTTCCAGCGGGCGCCGCCGGAGGTGAACGGGTTGGGCGTGATCACCTCGACGCCGGGCTTGGTCAGGTCGTCCCAGGTCTTGAGGGCCTTGGGGTTGCCCTTGCGGGTGGCGATGACCACGACCGAGTCGGTCACCATGCCCTTGGCCGGGCCGGCGTTCCAGTCCTCGGCCACCAGGCCCTTCTTGACCAGGCGGGTCATGTCCGGTTCGAGGGAGAAGGCGACGATGTCGGCCTTCAGGCCCGCCTCGACGGCGCGGCTCTGGTCGCCGGAGCCGCCGAAGGACTTGGTGAAGGTGACGTTCTTGCCCTCCGGGGTGGCTTGGTAGGCCTTGATGATCTGCTCATAGGCCGCCTGCGGCGTGGAGTACGCCACCAGCGACAGCTGCACCTTGCCGTCCGAGCCGGTGCCTGTACTGCCTGCGCGGGCGGTGATCGAGACCACCGCCACGGCCGCCGCCGCAAGAGGCCGGAGCCCGCGAACGTTCACCCGTACTCTCTAATTCCTACTTAATCCATCGACAAACCCCGATTGAAGATGCCGAGGAGGGGGCGGGCAAGGCGCGCGTGGTGTTCGTGATTCGCATTGTTGCTGGCAGGTGACACTTTGCTGCAACGTCGGCTACTGTAACAGTGGTTACTGTGATGGAGGTGGCGGTGATGGGCACGACTGGCCAGTGGGTGTTGCTCGCCTACCGGATCCCCCGGCAGCCGTCCACGCTGCGGATCACGATCTGGCGCAAGCTCGATCGGCTCGGCGTGGCAAGGCTGGGAGACGGGCTGGTGGCGCTGCCCGCCGACGCCCGTACCCGGGAGCAGCTCGACTGGATCGCCGAGGAGATCGGCGAGATGGACGGCACGTCCACCGTGTGGCTGGCCGTCCCCGGCAACGCGGCGCAGGAGAAGACGATCGCCGAGGAGATGCGGCGGGCGCGGGCGGCCGAGTACCGGGCGGTGATCGAGCAGGTCGAGGCCGCCGAGTCGGCGCGGCCGGGGGAGCGGAGCCGGGCGGTGAAGCGGTTGCAGGCCGAGCTGCGCAGGATCGGGCGGCGTGACTACTTCCCGCCGGCCGAGCGGGAGACCGCGCAGCGCGTCGTGCGTGCGCTGGCTCAGGCGGTCGTGGCGGAGGACGCGCGATGAAGTGGGCGACGCGGGCCGGGGTGCACATCGACCGGGCGGCGTGTGCCTGGCTCATCCGGCGGCACGTCGATCCGGAGCCGGAGTTCGTGTTCGTCGACGATCCGGCGCTGGTGCCGGTCGACGCGACGCCGTTCGACATGCGCGGGGCCGAGCTGTCGCACCACGGCGGCGACTGCAGCTTCGAGACCATCCTGCGCCGGTACGAGCTGGACGACCCGGTGTTGTGGAAGCTGGCCGAGATCGTGCACGAGGCCGACATCGACGACGAGCGGTTCGACGCCCCGGAGGCGCCCGGCGTGGACGTGATCCTGCGCGGGCTGTCGATGATCTGCGACGACGAGCGGGTGCTGGAGATCACCGGGCCGGTCTTCGACGGGCTGTACGAGTTCCACCGGCGGGCGCTGCTGCTGGGACGGGAACCGGCGTGACAGGCACGGCCGGCCTGCTGCTGACCTCCCAGGCGCTGCGCGGCCTCGGCTATGGCGTCGCCGCCGTCCAACTCGGGGCGATCCTGCGGCTCGACGGCCTGACTCCGGCTGAGGTCGGGCTGATGCTGGCGGCCATCCTGGCCGGCACGTGCGTCTCCAGTCTCGCCCTGGCCCGCTGGGGCGACCGGGCCGGCCGCCGCCTTGTCTACGCCGCCCTGTACGGAGCCTTGGTGTGCGCCGGGATCGTCATCGCGGCCGGAGCGCCGCTGTGGCTGCTGGCGGGGGTGGCGTTGACCGGCGCGCTGTCGGTCGAGGTGATGGAGTCCGGGCCGTTCACCACGCTGGAGCAGGTCATGCTGGCCGGCACCGGTCGCCCCCAGCGGGAGGTGGTACGAGGCTTCGGCCTGTACAACGCGGTCGCCGCCGTCGCCGGGACGGCAGGCGCGCTCCTCGGCGCGCTGCCGCCGGACCGGCGGCTGCTCGGCGGAGTCCTGGCGGTGGTCGGTGCGGCGGGCATGGGCCTGGCCGCCCGACTGCCCACCAGCGTCGAGGCGCCCGCTGTGTCGCCGGGATCCCGGATGCTGGCCCGCTCGCGCGGCCCGGTGGCGCGGCTGGCCGCGCTGTTCGCGGTGGACAGCCTGGCCGGCGGCTTCGTGGTGCAGGCCTATATCGGCTACTGGCTGAGCCTGCGTTACGGCGCCACGACGCAGACCATCGGCATCACCTTCGCCGTGCTCGGGGTGCTGCAGACCGCGTCCCTGCTGGCCGCCCCGGTGGTCGCGGCGCGGGTCGGGCTGCTGCGCACGATGGTGTTCACGCACGTCCCGTCCAACCTGCTGCTGGCCGCCGTCCCGTTCGCGCCCGGCCTGGGCGGCGCCATCGCGCTGCTGATGGCGCGGGCCTGCCTGTCGCAGATGGACGTCCCCACCCGGCAGGCGTACGTGATGGCCCTGGTCCCCGCCGAGGAGCGGACCGCGGCCGCCGCCGTCACCAACACCGCCCGCTACCTCACCCGCCCGGCCGGGCCCGCCCTGGCCGGCTTCCTCCTGCCCTTCGGCCTGGCGCTGCCGTTCGTGCTGGCCGGAGCCGCCAAGACCGCCTACGACCTGACCCTGTGGCGGATCTTCCGATCCGTCCGTCTGCCCTCCGCTGAAAGGCCGCTATGACCATCGAAGCGACCCGCGATGTGATCCCGTTCCGGCAGGCCGTGCGAGCCTGGTTCCTGATCTCGTTGCAGACGTTCGGCGGCCCGGCCGGGCAGATCGCCGTCATGCAGCGCACGTTGGTGGAGGAGAAGCGCTGGATCGGCCAGCAACGCTTCAACCACGCCCTCAACTACTGCATGCTGCTGCCAGGACCCGAGGCCCAGCAGCTCGCCATCTACGTCGGCTGGCTGCTCAACGGCACCCGCGGCGGCCTGGTCGCCGGGAGCCTGTTCGTGCTGCCCGGCATGCTCGCGCTGCTGATCCTGTCGGCCGTCTACATCCTGTGGCAGGACACCACCGTGGTGACGGCGCTGTTCGCCGGGATCGCTCCGGCCGTGCTGGCGATCGTCGCCCAGGCCGTCATCCGGGTGGCCAAGCGCTCGCTCACCCATCCCTTCTTCGTCGCCCTCGCCGTGGCCGCCTTCGCCGCGCTGGCACTGTTCGGCGTGCCGTTCCCCGTCGTGGTCGCCGCCGCCGCCGGCGTCGGGTGGCTGGTCCACCGGCTGGCTCCGCACGTCTTCAAGCCCGGCCGCGGGCACGGTGGCGACGGCGGCCCGGCACCGCTGATTCCGGACGACGCCCTGCACCATGCCCAGCCGAGCTGGCGGTCGGCGGGCAAGATCCTGGCGGTCGGGCTGGTCGTCTGGTGGCTGCCGGTGGCCGCGGTCGCACTCTTCCTCGGTACGGACAGCGTGTTCACCACCCAGGGCCTGTTCTTCTCCGGCACGGCGCTGGTCACCTTCGGCGGCGCGTACGCGGTGCTGGCGTTCGTCGCGCAGCGGGCCGTCGAGGTCTACGGCTGGCTGAGCCCGGGCGAGATGGTGCGCGGCCTGGCCCTGGCCGAGACCACGCCGGGGCCGCTCATCATGGTGGTGCAGTTCGTCGCCTTCCTCGGCGCCTACCGCGACCCCGGCGCCCTCGCCCCATGGGCCGGCGCGCTGCTGGGGGCGCTGCTGACGACCTGGGTGACGTTCGTGCCGTGCTTCCTGTTCATCTTCCTCGGCGCCCCCTACGTCGAGCGGCTGCGCCACAACGCCGCCATCAGCGCGGCGCTGACCGGCATCACCGCCGCCGTGGTGGGCGTCATCGCGAACCTGGCGCTCTACTTCGCCGAGCACACCCTGTTCGGACGCACCTTCACCTGGACGTGGGGGCCGTTCACCGTCCCGCTCCCCGACCTGGGCACGCTCAGCCCCGTCGCCGCGACGATCACCGTGGCCGCGTTCGTCATGACGTTCGTCCTGAAGTGGCCGATGTTGCGCATCCTCGGCATCTGCGCCCTGCTCGGCATCGGGACGGTCCTGCTGCCGTGACCGCCGCAGAGGGACCACGAACAGTTCGTGACCGCCCTGCTCCAGCCACCGGTTCATGCCGATCACCGGGACGCTGCCGCTGGTGAGCAGGCCTGCGAGCAGAGGGGAGAGACCGGCACCTGTACTAGCGCCGCAGCCGTACGGGATCGGCCGTCCCGCTGCGGCGCACGATCCAGGCCTCGGTGATGTGCCTGAACATCGCCTCGGCGGCGCCCTCGGGATCGCGGGCGGCGATGCGCTCGTAGATGCGGCGGTGGCCGAGGTTCGAGGCCACGCACAGGGCCCGCTCGGTCCTGCCCAGGTAGCGGGCGGTGTTGACGACCTGGCCTTCCAGGGACCGTACGACGCCGCGCGCGATGCGGTTGTCCGACGCCCGCATGATGGTGTCGTGGAAGGCGCGGTCGCTCTCGGCGTACGTGACCGGGTCGTCCACCAGCTCGTCCATCCGATCCACCAGGGCGCGGAGCCGATCGATGGTGTCCTGCCCGGCCAGGCGGGCGGCGACGTTGGCCATGTCGGACTCCAGCACGCGCCGCGTGACCACGAGGTCGTCCAGGATCGCCAGGCTCTCGTCCTCTGCGATGGTCGCGGTGAGGACGAGCTCGTCGAGCATGTCCCACGTCGCCGGCGGGGTCACCATGGTGCCGGAGCCCTGGCGGACCTGCACCAGCCCCTTCTCCTGGAGGATCTTCACCGCCTCCCGCACGACGGTGCGGCTCACGGAGAACGCCTCGCACAGCGCGGGCTCGGGGGGTAACGCCGTCCCCGGCGGGTGGACGCCGCGGACGATGCGCTCCACCAGCTCGGCTGTCACCGCTCTGGCGAGACTCGCGGGGCGTCGTACCCAGGCCGGTGGCGCCGGGACACTGCCGGATGTTTCCTGCGATGCCGTCATTTCGCCTCCGGTGGCCTGACAAATCAGTATACGCGAGGGGCCCTTGCCGTCAGACGTCATACGAATTACGTTTGCCGCAGTCGGCCGGATCCGGCGGCCGCTCCCGGGAAGCGGGGCAGCGATGAAGCAGCGAGCGTTATGGTCGGCCCTGATGGCCGCGGCACTGGCCGCCGCCGGATGCGGAAGCGCGTCCCGGACGGCCTCCCCGTCCGGAAACCCGCAGCACAAGCAGCAGAAGCTCGTCGTCTGGGACTGGAAGTCCGGTGAACCGGCCGCCGCCGAGTACATCGAGAAGGCCAAGGCGGACTTCGCCAGGCGGCGTCCAGGGGTCACCGTCGAGTTCGTCGCCCAGCCGTTCGACCAGTACTACACCCTGCTCGGCACGGCGATCCAGACCGGCAAGGGGCCCGACGTCATGCTGTTCAACGGAGGCGGGCAGATCCGCGACCGGGCCGGCGCGCTCCTCCCGCTGGACCGGTACGTGGCCGGCGACAGGAGCCGGCTGGCGGGCTGGGACGCGTTCAGCAAGGACGGCACGACCTACGCCGCACCGGTGACCCTGCAGGGGCACCCGATCTACTACAACAAGGCGCTCTACGAGAAGGCCGGCCTCGACCCGGCCGCCCCGCCCCGCACCTGGGACGAGCTCGTCACCGGCTGCGCCGCCATCAAGAAGGCGACCGGGGCCGCCTGCTTCGCGCTCGGCAACAAGGAGGGCTTCGGCATCCAGTTCTTCCTGTCGGGCCTCGCGTCCGGCGTCCTCACCCCTCAGGAGTACAACGACTGGATCGCCGGGAAGCGCGACTGGAACTCTCCGCACGTGAAGCGGATCTTCGAGCTGTGGAAGGACGCCGGCGACAAGGGCCTGAACAACGAGGGCGCCAACTCCACCGCGATGTTCACCGACGTCTTCCGCGTCTTCCAGACCGGCAAGGCCGCCCACATCATCGGGCTGATGTCGGACATCGGGCACTGGAACGACTTCGCCGAGTTCCTGCCACCCGACAAGATCGGCGTCATGCCGGCCCCGGTCGTCACCGGCGGAGCCACCCCGAGCCTGCCGTACGACGGCGGCATCGGCTACGCGGTCGCCAAATGGACGAAGACCCCCGACCTGGCCGCCGATCTGGTGCGATCGCTGACCTCGGCCGACGCCTTGACGGCGTTCCACGCCAAGGCCGGCGCGATCGCGTCCGACACGACGATCGACGTCTCGCGGGCAGGCCCGGCCGTCGCCACGATCGCCTCCGAGATCAAGACCGGCAAGCCCGCCCTGCACGTGGCGCTGTCGTCCAAGACCCTGGACGTGATGGGAAGGCTGTCGCAGCAGCTCCTGAGCGGGTCGGCCACCGTGGACGAGGCCCTGGAGCAGCTCGCCGCCTCCGACCGGGCGGGCTGACCGCGTGCCGATCGGAGCGCCGTCGTCCCCCGCCCGCTCGCGCCGGGCCGGGGGAGAGGGGTCCGGGCGGCGGCACGCCCGCGTGGCGACCCGGGCGTCCGCCCGAGGGGCGCGCGCCGAGCGCCTCGCGCCGTACGTCCTGGTGGCCCCGGCCGTGCTGATCATCGTGGCTCTGCGGTTGTGGCCGCTGGCCCTGGGCGTCAACTTCTCCTTCACGGGCGACGGGGAGCGCAACGGAACCGCCGTCGGGCTGAGCAACTACCTGGAGCTGGCCGCCGACCCGCTGTTCCACGTCTCGCTGCGCAACGTCGGGCTCCTGGTGCTGCTGCTGCCCCTGGCGGTGGCGATCCCCGGCCTGCTCGCGACCTTCATCTACCTGCGGGTGCCTGGTCACCGGGTCTACCGCGGCGTCTACTTCTTCCCCGCCGTGCTGTCACCGGTGATCGTCGGCGCGATCTTCAACCTCATGCTCGGCTACGACGGCCCGCTGAACTCCGCCCTCGCGGCGATCGGCGCCGGTCCCGTCGACTGGCTCGGCGATCCGGGCATCGCCATGTTCACGGTGGCCGGCGTGCACGTCTGGGCGACGTTCGGAATGGCGCTGGTGGTGTTCCTCGCGGGCTTCAGCACCCTGGACGCCTCACTGCTGGACGCCGCCCGCGTGGACGGGGCGTCGCTCGGCCGCACGATCTGGCACGTGATCATCCCGAGCCTGACCCGGACCATCCAGTTCGTCTTCGTGACCACGATGATCGGAATGCTGACCTCCATGTTCGGCCTGCTCTTCGTCATGACCAGCGGAGGCCCTGAGGGGGCCACCTACCTGCCGGAGTACTACATCTGGCACCAGCAGGGACGGCTGGCCCGGCCGGCGCTCGCCTCGGCGGCCTCGACGGTCCTGTTCGCCGTCATGCTCGTGGTGGGGCTGCTCCAGATCTCCCTGCTCCGCCGCGCGGGGAGGCAGGACTGATGCCCGCAGCCAGGGCGGCCAGGTGGGCGGCCGCCGTTCCGATGGCCGGTCTCGCGCTGGCGACGATCTATCCGCTCGTGTTCACCGCCAACGTCGCGATGAAGACCCGCCGCGACTACATCCTCGACCGCTTCTCCCCGGCGGGCTCCCCGCGCTGGGACAACCTCGCCGAGGTGTGGGCCGGCGCCGGAATGGCACGCTACTTCGTCAACTCCTTCGCCGTCGTGGCCTGCGCCGTGGCACTGCTGCTGCTGTTCGGGTCGATGGCGGGCTTCGCGCTGGCCCGGCTGCGCTTCCGCGGTTCCTCAGTGATCTTCCTGGGCTGTCTCGCGGGGCTGTTCATCCCCTTCCAGGTGATCATGGTGCCGCTCACCAGGGTCATGGCCGACGGCGGCCTCATCGACACCTATCCGGGGCTGGTCCTGGCCTACGTCGCCCAGTTCCTGCCGTTCACCGTCTTCCTGATGACGAGCCACTACCGGACGATCCCGGCGGAGATCGTCGACGCGGCCAGGATCGACGGCAACACGGTGTACGGCGTGTACCGGCGGATCATGCTGCCGCTCGGCGCTCCCGCGCTGCTGTCGGTCGGCATCCTCGACGCCCTGTTCTGCTGGAACGACGTGCTCATCGCCCTGCTCATGATGCCGTCGCCCGAGCACCGCACACTCATGATCGGGGTCAACGCGCTGCGCGGGCAGTACTCCGACGACATCCCCGCCTTCGCCTCGGGGGTCCTGATCGCCGCGGCGCCCGTGCTGATGCTCTATCTGTTCCTCCAACGCCGGATCGCCGACGGGGTCACCGCCGGCTCCACGAAGGGCTGACATGCGGATCACGGGGTATCGCACCATGACGACGGTCCAGGAATGGGGCCGTCCCGTCGGCGACGTCAACGGCGTCTTCGCCGACGGGGCCGTCCCGGTGCCGCTCGTCCTGGTGGACACCGACGAGGGGATCACCGGCGTCGGCCTCGGGCCGCACGTGGAGATCGAGACCGTCTTCGCCGCGATCGAGGGCGAAGATCCGCGCGGCGTGACGGCGCTCTACGACCGCATGCTGCGGCGGACCTTCAAAGCGGGCCACGCCGGCGCCGTGTTCGGCACGATCGGCGCGCTCGACACCGCCCTCTGGGACATCAAGGCGCGGGCGGCCGGCGAGCCGCTCTGGCGGCTGCTCGGCGGACGCGACCGGCTGGTGCCCGCCTACGCCTCCGGCCTCGACATCGGCCTGACCGACGACGAGCTCGTCGCGGTCTACCAGGTCTACGCCCGGCACGGCCTGCGCGCGGCCAAGATCAAGGGCGGCCTCGACATCGAACGCGACCTGCACCGCCTCACGCTGGTACGGGAGGTCCTGGCCGAGGCGGGGCGCGGCGCGCGGCCGGGCCTGATGCTCGACGTGAACGAGGCGTGGACCCGCAAGCAGGCCGTCCGGCACGTCCGCGAGCTCGAACGCGCGCTGGACCTCACGTGGATCGAGGAGCCGGTGCGGCGGTGGGACGCCGAAGGGCTGGCCACGGTCGGCCGCGGCATCCGCGCGTCCGTCGCCACGGGGGAGAACCTCACCGGGCTGGAGCAGTTCCGCCCGCTGCTGGCCGCGGGGGCCGTGGACATCGTGCAGACGGCCGTCGTGTGGGGGGTGTCCCACTTCCTCCGGGTGGCCGCGCTGGCGCACGCCCATGACCTGCCGGTCAGCCCGATCGGCGCCACGCCGCTCGCCCTGCTGCACGCCGCGACGTCGGTGCCGAACCACCTGGCCAGCGAGCTGCAGGATCTGCACCCGCCGCTGGGGCTGTCGCTCGACCTGTGCGTCGAGGACGGCACGTTCGTGCTCGGCGACTCGCCGGGGCTGGGCATCAGGGTGGACGAGCAGGCGATCAACGCGTTCGTCCGCAGGCCGGACGCCACGCCGGACGCCAGCGCGGCCGAGGGCCCCCACATCCGGCCGGAGCACGCAGGACGGCGGCTGCTGGCGGTGACCGGCGGCCCTGCCGCCACCAGATCTCCGGAGGAGACGAACGCGGCGCGGTCTCACGGATGAGGCGCTCCGGTCAGGAAGGGCCGGGCCGGTGGGACGAGAAGAAGAGACGCTGCTGGATCTCCCTGCGGTAGTCGTCGAGGGTGTTGTCGATGTGCGTGGCCGCGGCCTGGGCGGCCGCTTCGGGATCTCCGGCGCGGATGGCCTGGTGGATGGCGTCGTGCTCCTCGACGGCCTTGGCGGCGTGCCCGCCCACCGAGCCGTGCAGGCCGATGAGGCTCGACTGGGCCTGCAGCCTGCGGGCCTCCCGCACGGCGACCTGGAGGAACATGTTGTGGGAGGCCGTGGCGATGGCGGTGTGGAAGGCGTCGTCGCCCTCGTTGAACAGATCTTCGCGGCCGGTCTCGAAGCCGCGGCGGCACACGCCCGCCGCCTCTTCGATGGCCCTCAGCTCGGCGGGGGTGGCACGGTGGGCGGCCAGCCGGCTGGTCTCCATCTCCTGTGCCCGGCGGAACTCGAACAACATGTAGACGTGGTCGAGGTCGGTGGGCAGGAAGAAGGACCCCCAGCGGCCGGTGCCGAACATGCCCTCGTCGTCGGCCACGTACAGGCCGCGGCCCTTCTGGGCGCGGACCCGGCCCAGCGCGGAGAGGATCTTCACCGCCTCGCGGACGACGGTGCGGCTGGTGCCCAGTTGCCGGGCCAGCTCGTTCTCGGTCGGCATGCGGTCGCCCGGACGCAGGCCGAGCCGGACGATCAATTCCAGCACCTGCTCGGCGGCCACCTCGTAACCCGGCCGGTATCCGCTCTCGCGCGGGGTGTCGGTCACCGTGCTTCCTCCTCGCCGTTCCCTGCAGAAGTATGACTGATGCGCCGCCCGTCCCCGTCGCGGCTGCTGTTCGATGAGTACGACACATATGAACGGTTCATTCGGGGCGGGTCTCACAGGGCATGCAGGCGGACGAGCATCCTCACTGTTCAAGGCGGTGATCGGCGCGCCGTGGCCAGACTTCAGGCGCCCGGTTCACGAAATGAGCGGGCTTAATGTCTTGACGGGTGCCCATGGTCCACAGGTAATGGGTAGCGAAGCCGGCACCCCCACCCCCGCGAAGGAACGACTGTGCCCTTACCTTCACCCGCCGCGAGGCCGAGACCGTCCCTCATCGGCGTCGTCACCGCCGCGCTGGCCGCGGCGTTCGCCCTCGTCGCCCCCGCCCCCGCGGCCCTCGCGGCCACCACGATCCTGTACGCGTCACCCACCGGCACCGGCACCGCCTGCACCGCCGCCCAGCCGTGCGCGCTGCCCGCTGCGCAGACGGCGGTGCGCTCGCTCAACGCCGGGATGTCAGGCGACATCGTCGTGGAGCTGGCCGGCGGGGTGTACCGGCTCTCCACGCCGCTCCGGCTGACCGCCGCCGACTCCGGGAACAACGGCCACACCGTCAGATGGCAGGCCGCCGCGGGAGCCGTCCCGGTCATCAGCGGAGCCAGGGCGGTCACCGGCTGGTCGCAGGCCGACGCCGCGAAGAACATCTGGCGCGCCAGCGTCGGCGCCGGCCTCGACACGCGGCAGCTCTACGTCGACGGCGCGCTCGCCACCCGGGCGCGCACCGCCGTCAACCGGTCCGACTTCACCGCGAGCAGCACCGGGATGAGGTTCACCAGCGGCGCGCTGAGCTACCTGAACAACCTCGCCGGCCAGGGCCGCGTCGAGATGGAGAGCGTCGGCTCGTTCACCGACAGGTACGCGCCGGTGCAGAGCATCAGCGGCAACCTCATCACGATGCGCCAGCCCGCCTGGAACAACAACAACTTCGGGTACGACACCTTCACCAGCCCGCACCGGGCGGGCCCGCTGTACCTGGTCAACGCCTACGAGTTCCTCGACTCGCCGGGGGAGTGGTATCTCGACCCGGGCACCGGCGCCCTGTCCTACATCCCGCTCGCCGGGCAGAACATGGGCACCGTCAGCGTCGAGTTGCCCGTGCAGCAGTCGCTGGTGCAGGTGGGCGGGACCTATGACGCGCCCGCGCACCACATCGCGTTCAGCGGGATCACCTTCACCGGCACGAGCTGGCTCGGCCCCAGCGGCAACCAGGGCTATGTGGACCAGCAGACCGGCGCCTACATCGCCGGCAACTGGAGCTGGCCCGCCTTCACCTCCTGCCACCAGGGCTGCCGCGAGTTCGAGGCGACCCGGCCGAACTGGTACCAGATGCCGGCCGCCGTCCAGGTGTCGGCGGCGAACACCATCACCTTCGCCGACTCCCGCTTCGTCAACCTGGGACAGACGGCCATCGGCATCGGCAACGACGCCAACGCGCACGGCAGCGGCGTCGGCCTGGGCGCCTCCGGCATCACGGTCACCCGGTCGGAGATCGCCCGCAGCTCCGCCGGCGGCATCGTCGTCGGCGGCGTGCGCGCCGACGCGCACCACCCGGGCGACCAGCGGATGGTCAACAGGAACATCACCGTCAGCGACAACCGCATCCACGATCTCGGCCTGGACCACCGGGGCATCGTCTCGGTCCTGACCACGTACGTCACCAACAGCGACGTGTCACACAACGAGGTCTACAACCTCCCGTACACCGGCATGTCGATCGGGTACGGCTGGGGCGCCAACGAGCCCGGCGGCAGCACCCACTACGCCGACCGCGGCCTGTACGACTTCCAGCCGCGCTACACCACGGCCACCACCGCCTCGGGCAACCGGCTCGTCGGCAACTACGTGCACGACGTCATGCAGCAGATGACCGACGGCGGCTGCATCTACACGCTGTCGTGGAACCCGGGCGCGGTGATCAGCGACAACCACTGCCTGCGCACCAACGGCTGGTTCGGCGTCTACTTCGACGAGGGCTCCAGGTACTACACCGTCAGGAACAACGTGCTCTCCGGCACGGGCACCTGGGCCACCGCCAACTACTGGTACGGCGAGAACATGGGCAACTTCACCGTCACCGGCAACTGGTCCACCAACGGCAGCACGAACGTGACCAACGGCGACCGCGGCAACGTGGTGAACAACAACGTCACCGTTCCCGGCGGCGCCTGGCCGGCCGGCGCCCAGGCCGTGATCGCGGCCGCCGGGCCCCAGGGCCGGCCCTCGGACACGAGCGCGTTGAGGGGCGTGGCGTCGGGCCGGTGCCTGGACGTCAACGGCGCCTCGCAGGCCAACGGCGCCCTGGCGCAGCTCTGGGACTGCAACGGCCAGGCCAACCAGCGGTGGACCTCGACCGGCGCCGGTGAGCTGCGGGTCTACGGCGGCAAGTGCCTGGACGTGACCGGGGCGGGCACGGCGGACGGCACCGCGGTGATCATCTGGGACTGCAACGGCCAGAACAACCAGAAGTGGCGCCTCAACACCGACGGCACGATCACCGCCGCCGGCGCGAACAAGTGCCTGGACGTGGGCGGCACCGCCAACGGCACCAGAGCGCGCATCTGGACCTGCAACGGAGGAACCGGCCAGAAGTGGGCCCGCGCCTGACGGTGCGCCTCGTCCCTGGGCGCCTCGCCCTGACTGCTCTTCCCGTCGCAGGAGGGAACCCTCATGTCCCGACGTCCGTGGCTCACCGTGCTGACCACGATGGCGCTGATCATCCCCGGAGCGCTCGACGCCTCCCCGGCCAACGCCCTCGACATCCCGCCGTCCGACTACCAGCAGGTCTCTCTCGCCTCGGGCGGCGCGGAGCTGGGCGAGGCGATGTCGCTGGCCGTGATGCCGAACCGGTCGGTGGTGCACACGGCGCGCGACGGCACGCTGTGGGTCACCGACGCCGGCGGCAACACGAAGGTGGCCGGCAAGCTCAACGTCTACACCCACGACGAGGAGGGCCTGCAGGGCGTGGCGGTCGATCCGGGCTTCGCCTCGAACCGGCACCTCTGGGTCTACTACTCGCCGCGGCTGAGCACGCCGGCCGGCGACGCGCCGAGCACCGGCACGCAGGCCCAGTTCGACCAGTGGAAGGGCGAGCTGTACCTGTCCAGGTTCACGCTCAAGACGGACGACACCCTCGACCTGACCAGCGAGAAGGTGGTCCTGCGGGTTCAGAACGACCGCGGCCAGTGTTGTCACGTGGGCGGCGACATCGACTTCGACGCCGCAGGCAACCTGTACCTGACCACCGGCGACGACACCAACCCGTTCGAGTCGAGCGGCTACTCCCCGCTGGACGAGCGGACGAACCGCAACCCCCAGTACGACGCCCAGCGCTCGTCCGCCAACACGAACGACCTGCGCGGCAAGCTCCTGCGCATCACACCGCAGCCCGACGGCACCTACACGATCCCCGGCGGCAACCTGTTCCCGCCGGGGACGGCGAGAACCCGGCCGGAGATCTACGCGATGGGCTTCCGCAACCCGTTCAGGATGAGCGTGGACAAGGCGACCGGCGTCGTCTACCTCGGCGACTACGGGCCGGACGCGGGCGTGAGCAGCTCCAGCCGCGGGCCGAGCGGGCAGGTGGAGTTCGACCGCGTCACCGGTCCCGGCAACTACGGCTGGCCGTACTGCACAGGCACCAACACCACCGCCGAGACCTACAACGAATGGAACTTCGCCACCAACGGCACCGGCGCGAAGTACGCCTGCGCGGCCGGCCCGGCCAACAACTCCTTCCGCAACACCGGCCTGGCCACGCTGCCCCCGGCGAAGCCGGCGTGGATCCGGTACGCGGGGGACGCCGGAAGCCCGCCGGAGTTCGGCTCGGGGTCGGAGTCGCCCATGGGCGGCCCTGTCTACCGCTACGACCCCGGCCTGAGCTCGGCCGTCAAGTTCCCCCAGTCGCTCGACGGGCGCTTCTTCGCCGGTGAGTACGGCCGCCGCTGGATCAAGGCGATCGAGGTGAGATCGGACGGCGGGTACGGGGAGATCGCGGCGTTCCCCTGGTCGGGGACGCAGGTGATGGACCTGGCCTTCGGCCCTGACGGAGCACTCTACGTCCTCGACTACGGCACGGGGGGCAACAACCAGGCGCTGTACCGCATCGAGTACATCGGCGGCGCCAACCGCAATCCGATCGCCAGGGCGTCCGCCGACAGGACGTCGGGGCCGGCTCCGCTGACGGTGGCCTTCTCCTCGGCGGGCAGCTCGGACCCGGAGGGCGGCGCGCTGACGTACGCGTGGAACTTCGGCGACGGCACCACCTCCACGGCGGCGAACCCGGGCAAGACCTACGCGGCGAACGGCGCCTACACGGTGACGCTCACGGTCCGGGACCCGCAGGGTCTCACCGGCACGGCGAGCGTGATCGTGAACGTCGGCAACACCGCGCCGTCGGTCAGCCTCACCATCCCCGCCGACGGGCAGCCGTTCTCCTTCGGGGACACCGTGCCCTTCCAGGTCAGCGTGAGCGACCCGGAGGACGGCACGATCGACTGCGGCGGGGTGAGCGTCGCCTACCTCCTCGGCCACGACAGCCACCGCCACCAGATCACCTCCACGACCGGCTGCTCGGGCTCCATCGCGGTGCCGGTGGACGGCGAGCACGACGCCGCCGCCAACATCTACGGCGTCTTCGAGGCGTCCTACACCGACAAGGGCGGCCTGACCTCCACCAGCGCCCGTACGCTCCAGCCCCGGCACCGGCAGGCGGAGCACTTCGGCGCCCAGCAGGGCGTGCAGACGGCCGACCACGCCACCGCGGAAGGCGGCAGAACGGTGGGCTTCATCGACGACGGCGACTGGATCTCCTTCCAGCCCTACAACCTGGGCAGCGCCACGAGGATCACCGCCCGGGTGTCCTCCGGCGGCGCGGGCGGCAGGATCGAGGCGCGGGCGGGCTCGGCGACAGGCACGCTGCTGGGCACGGCCACCGTGGCGAGCACCGGCGGCTGGGACACCTTCGCCGACGTCCAGGCGGGCCTGAGCGGCGCGCCGGCCGGCACGACGGCGCTCTACCTGGTCTTCCGCGGCCCGGCCGGACAGGGATACCTGTTCGACGTGGACGCCTTCACGCTGGACACCGGCGGCACGAGCGCGTTGCGGGGCGTGGCGTCGGGCCGGTGCCTGGACGTCAACGGCGCCTCGCAGGCCAACGGCGCCCTGGCGCAGCTCTGGGACTGCAACGGGCAGGCCAACCAGCGGTGGGCCTCGACGAGCGCGGGCGAGCTGCGCGTCTACGGCGGCAAGTGCCTGGACGTGAACGCCGCAGGGACGGCGGACGGCACCGCGGTGATCATCTGGGACTGCAACGGCCAGAACAACCAGAAGTGGCGCCTCAACACCGACGGCACGATCACCGCCGCCGGCGCGAACAAGTGCCTGGACGTGGGCGGCACCGCCAACGGCACCAAGGCGCGCATCTGGACCTGCAACGGAGGAACCAGCCAGCGCTGGACCCGCGTCTGAAAGGGACACCCATGCTGCGACATCCGACCCCCGCCGCCACCGCGGGGAGCGTCAGGAAGATCTCCGCGCTGCGGCGCCTGACCGTGGCGATGGCCGCGCTCACCGCCGCCGCCACGATGGTCCCCGCCGTCCCCGCCCAGGCCGCCGCCTTCAAGGTGCTGGTCTTCTCCAAGACGGCCGGCTTCCGGCACGACTCCATCCCCGCGGGGATCCAGGCCATCCGCGACCTGGGGGCCGCCAACGACTTCACCGTGGACGCGACCGAGGACTCCAGCGCCTTCAACGCGGCCAACCTGGCCCAGTACAAGGCGGTGGTGTTCCTCAGCACGACCGGTGACGTGCTCAACGACACCCAGCAGGCCGCCTTCCAGGCCTACGTGGACGGGGGAGGCGGCTACGCGGGCGTGCACTCGGCCGCGGACACCGAGTACAACTGGGCGTACTACGGGCAGCTCGTGGGGGCCTGGTTCACCAGCCATCCCGCGATCCAGCAGGCCACCGTGCGCAACGAGGACCGGGCGCACGCCGCGACCGCCCATCTCGGAGCGTCCTGGTCACGTACCGACGAGTGGTACAACTACCGCACCAACCCCCGCCCTAATGTGCGGGTGCTGCAAAGCCTGGACGAGGGCAGCTACAGCGGCGGCAGCATGGGCGACCACCCGATCACCTGGTGCCACCCGCAGTCCTCCGGCCGCGCGTTCTACACCGGTCTGGGGCACACCCAGGAGTCGTACGCCGATCCCGCCTTCCGTGCCCTGCTGCTCGGCGGAATCCGGTACGCGGCCAAGGCCGTCAACGCCGACTGCCGCCCGGAGACCGGGTACACGACGTTGTACAACGGCTCGACGGCGGGCTGGTCGCAGGCCGGCCCGGGGTCGTTCGCCGGCAGCGACGCCACGCTGACCTCCCAGGGCGGCATGGGAATGTTGTGGTACAACGCGAAGGAGTTCCGCTCCTACTCCCTGAAGCTCGACTGGAAGCTGACCGGCGACTCCAACTCCGGTGTGATCGTCGGGTTCCCGCCCACCAGCGATCCGGGCGCGGCGCTCAACACCGGCTACGAGGTGCAGATCGACGCGACCGACACGGCCGACAAGACGACCGGCGCGATCTACGGGTTCAAGTCCGCCGACCTCGCCGCCCGCGACGCGGCGCTGAACCCGCCGGGCCAGTGGAACACCTACGAGCTGCTGGTGGAGGGCGAGCGGCTGCAGGTGTTCCTGAACGGCGCCAGGATCAACGACTTCACCAACACCGATCCGGTCCGCTCGCTCCAGCAGGGACACCTCGGCATCCAGAACCACGGCCCCGGCGACGTGGTGTCCTTCCGCAACATCCGCGTCAAGGAGCTGACCGGCACGCCGGGAGGCACGAGCGCGCTGCGGGGCGCCGGGTCGAACCGGTGCCTGGACGTCAGCGGCGCCTCGCAGGCCAACGGCGCCCTGGCGCAGATCTGGGACTGCAACGGCCAGGCCAACCAGCAGTGGACCTCGACCGGCGCGGGCGAGCTGCGCGTCTACGGGAGCAAGTGTCTCGACGTCAACGGGGCGGGCACGGCCGACGGCACCGCGGTGCTCATCTGGACCTGCAACGGCCAGAACAACCAGAAGTGGCGCGTGAACGCCGACGGCACGATCACCGCCGCCGGCGCGAACAAGTGCCTGGACGTGGGCGGCACCGTCAACGGCACCAGAGCGCGCATCTGGACCTGCAACGGAGGAACCGGCCAGCGCTGGACCCGCGTCTGAAGGCCCGGCCTTTTGTCGATATCACACATAAGTAGGCTAATAGTGGCGACAAGCCGTATATCCCGCAGCATGACGCAGATAAGCCTGAAACTTTCCCGCCGGGTGGCAAGGCGGCCCGCGTGCTGAACCTGCGCGGCATCGGCAAGAGCTTTCTCGGCGTGCGGGTGCTGTCCGGCGTGGACCTCGACGTGACGGCCGGCGAGGTCCACGCCGTCGTCGGCGAGAACGGCGCCGGCAAGTCCACCCTCATGAAGATCGTCTGCGGCGTCCACCCGCCGGACGAGGGCACGATCGAGATCGACGGCCGGCCCGTCTCCTTCGGCCATCCGCTGCAGGCCCGGCGCTCCGGCATCGCGATCATTCACCAGGAGTTCAACCTGCTGCCCGAGCGCACCGTCGCCGAGAACGTGTTCCTCGGGCGCGAGCCCGTCAGGCGCGGCCTGGTCGACAGGGCCGCCATGGAGGAGGCGACGGCGCGGCTCCTCGGCGAGCTCGGCGAGGAGTCCCTCAGCCCCCGCACCGCCGTCAAGCGCCTGCCGGTGGCCCGGCAGCAGATCGTCGAGATCGCCAAGGCGCTGTCCGTGAACGCCCGGCTCATCGTTATGGACGAGCCCAGCGCGGCGCTCGCCGAGCACGAGGTCAGGCTGCTCCACGGGCTGATCGGGCGATTACGCGACCGCGGCGTCGCCGTCCTGTACATCTCCCACCGATTACGCGAGGTGTTCGACCTCGCCGACCGCGTCACCGTGCTCAAGGACGGCTCGCGCGTCACCACGCTCCCGATCGGCGAGGTGACCCCCGGCGAGCTGATCCGCCTCATGGTGGGCCGCGACCTCGGCGCCTGCTTCCCGCCCCGCTCGGCCGGCGCCGGCGAGGTGCGGCTCAGCCTGCGCGCGGTCGGCAACCACAAGCTCCGCGACATCGATCTGGACCTGCGCGCCGGGGAGATCGTCGGCATCGCCGGCCTGCAGGGGTCCGGCAGATCGCAGCTCGCCAAGGCGATCTTCGGCGCGGTGCCGTTCACCACGGGAGAGATGACCCCGTCCCGCCCGCGCTCCGTCAGGGAAGGCGTGGCCATGGGCATCGGCCTCGTCACCGAGGACCGCAAGGCCGAAGGGCTCGCGCTGCGCCAGTCCGTGCGCGACAACGCCCTGCTCGCCGCCCGCGCGGCCGGCGCCAGGAGCCGGAACGGGGTCCGCGACCTGCTCGAACGGGTACGCCTCTCGCCCGCCCGCCCGGAACAGGAGGTCCGCTACCTGTCCGGCGGCAATCAGCAGAAGGTCGTGCTCGTCAAATGGCTGACGATGGCGCCACGGGTGCTGCTGTTCGACGAACCGACCAGGGGAGTCGACGTCGGGGCCAAGGCCGCGATCCACGACCTCATGCGCGAGCTGGCGAACGACGGCGTGGCGATCATGATGATCTCCTCCGAGCTGCCCGAGCTCATCGGCATGAGCGATCGCGTCGTCGTCCTGCGTGACGGCCGCGTCGCGGGCACCCTGCCGGCCGGAGCCTCCGAGGAGGCCGTCATGCGGCTGGCCGCGGGAGAGGCGGCCTGAATGAACCTGCTCGTGCGCGCTGGCCGTCCCACCCGCGGCGAGCAGACGCGTGGCGGCGGCCTGGCGGCGCGCCTGCGCGAGCCGAGGCAGGTGGTGTTCCTCGCGCTGATCGGCCTGGTCGCGGCCGGCTGGGCGCTCGTCGCGCTCGACGGCGGCCAGTTCCTCACCACGCAGAGCGTCGTCGGGATCCAGCAGCGCTCCGCGGCCCTCGGCATCGTGGCGATCGGGCAGACGCTGGCGATCCTGGCAGGGTCGCTCGACCTGTCCGTCACGTACCTGATTAGCCTGGCCTCGCTGGTCGCGGCGGAGATCATGGCGGGCCAGGACGGAAACATCGGGCCGGCGGTCGCCGCCGTCCTGGCCATCAGCTCGCTGGTGGGGCTGGTCAACGGGCTGGTCATCACCAGGCTCCACGTCCACGCCTTCATCGCCACGCTCGGCGTCGCCCTGATCATCAAGGGCATCGTCGACCATCTGTACGACGGCCCCGCCGGCAAGGTGCCCGAGTCGTTCCAGCTCCTCGGATACGCCCGCGCCGGGCCGATCCCCGTCTCCGCCATGCTCTGGGCGGGCGTGGCCGTCGCGGCCTGGTTCCTGCTGAGCAGGACCCGGCTGGGATACCGGATCTACGCGGTGGGCGGCGACGAGGAGGTCGCCCGGCTGTCGGGGATCCGCACGGCCCGCGTCATCGTGATCACTCACGTGCTCTGCTCGCTGTGCGCCGGCATCGCGGGCCTGCTGCTGGCCGCCAGGCTCGGGGCGGGAGCGCCCACGGTGGGCACCGACGGCGGATACGACCTGGAGTCCATCGCCGCGGTCGTGCTCGGCGGGACCGCGCTGGCCGGAGGCAGGGGAGGAGTCGCGGGCACCGTCGGCGGAGTCCTGCTGCTGGCCGTCCTGGACAGCCTGTTCAACCAGCTCGAGATCAACTCCTTCGTCAAGGACGTGGTCCGCGGCGTCGTCATCGTCCTCGCGGTGGCCGTCTACGCCCGGCGCGGCAACAGGAGGCCGGCGTGAAGCGGGCACTTCCCATCCTCGCGGTCCTCATGGCGCTGCTGGCGGCCATCGCGATCGCCAACCCCTTCTTCCTGGAGCCCGCCGGGTTCCTGGCGTTGCTCAAACGGGCCGCGCCGCTGGTGGTCCTCGCCGCCGGACAGTACTTCGTCATCGTCTCCGGCGAGTTCGACCTGTCGGTCGGCTCGCTGGTGACGGCCGAAGTGGTGATCGCCGCCCGGCTCATCGACGGCGACGAGTCCGCCACCTGGCCGGTCCTCGCCCTGCTGGTCGCCGCCGGGCTGCTCGTAGGGCTGGTCAACGGCGTGCTCACCACCAAGCTGCGGGTGCCCTCGTTCATCGTGACGCTCGGCATGCTGCTCGTCCTCAGCGGGGCGGTCTTCCTCTGGACCGGCGGCGCGCCGCGCGGCGCGCTGTCGGAGGGCTTCCGGGCGTTCGGCCGCGGCGGCCTCGGGCCCGTGCCGTGGCCCGTGCCGTGGTCCGTGCCGTGGTCCGTGCCGATCCTGCTGGCCGTGGGCGCGGCGGCGATCTGGCTCATGCGCGCCGGCTTCGGCAGGACCCTCATCGCCACCGGCGACAACGAGCGGGCCGCGGCACTGTCCGGGGTCAGGGTCGGCCGCGTCAAGGTCTGCGCCTTCATGCTCTCCGGCCTGTCCGCGGCCGTCGCGGCGATCCTGCTCGGCGGTTTCGCCGGGGTCTCGGCGCAGGTGGGGCAGGGGCTGGAGTTCTCCGCCATCACCGCGGTCGTGCTCGGCGGTGTGGCGCTCGGCGGCGGGCGCGGCTCCGTCCTGGCCGCCATGGCCGGGGCCGTCACGCTGGAGGCGCTGTTCACCCTGCTCAACCTGTACGGGATCTCGGGAGCGCTGGAGTTCACCGTGCAGGGCGTCATCATCATCGCCGCGGTCGCGGCGGGAGCCATCCGGCTTCCCTGGAAGCCCACCCCCCGAAGAGGAGACGCACATGCCGCGTCCTAAGGCCGCAGCCGCCGTGCTGGCCGCGCTCGCCGCACTCGCCGCCGGCTGCACCACCGACGAACCGGTGTCCGGCACCCCGGCCGCGGCGCCCGCCACGAGCGCCGAAGGGGCCGGCACGGGCGCGCAGTCGAAGTTCTTCGTGCAGGCCGACTTCGACGCGCAACTGGCCATGCGCTCCCAGCCGCCCCAGGGCCCCGCGGCCAAGCCATGGGAGCAGGCCATCGCCCCGAAGATGATCGACACGGCGCGGTACAAGAAGGACGGGCCGTACCATCTGTGCTTCTCCAACGCGGCGGTCAACAACCCCTGGCGCCAGGTCGGGTGGAAGACGATGCAGGCCGAGGTGGGCCTGCACGAGGAGATCGGGAAGTTCACCGCGCTGGACGCCGAGGGCAAGGACGACAAGCAGATCTCCGACATCGCCGAGCTGCAGGCCAAGGACTGCGACGCGCTGATCGTCTCGCCGAACACCACGGCGACGCTCACCCCCGCCGTGACGGCCGCCTGCGCGAAGGTGCCCGTCATCGTGTTCGACCGGGGCGTGGAGACGGACTGCCCGGTGACGTTCATCAAGCCCATCGGCGGCTACGCCTTCGGCGCCGACGCCGCCGAGTTCCTGGCGGAGAAGGTGCCGGCGGGAGGCAAGGTGCTGGCGCTGCGCATCCTGCCCGGCGTGGACGTGCTGGAGACCCGCTGGTCCGCCGCCAAGGTGGTCTTCGACAGGAGCCGCCTCCAGGTGGTGGGGGTGGAGTTCACCGACGGCGACGCCGCCAGGACCAAGAGCATCGTCAGCGACTACATCCAGCGGCACGGCAGGATCGACGGGGTCTGGATGGACGCGGGCGCCACGGCCGTGGCCGCGGTCGAGGCGTTCGAGGACGCCGGCCTGGCGGTGCCGCCGATCAACGGCGAGGACCAGCAGGACTTCCTGCAGAAGTGGAAGGACACCGGCCTCACCGCCGTCGCGCCCACCTACCCGACCTACCAGTGGCGCACCCCGGTCATCGCCGCACTGAAGATCCTCAAGGGCGAGGAGGTGCCCGAGAGGTGGAACCTGCCGCAGCCGAAGGTCACCGGCGAGAACCTGCCCGCCTACCTCAAGCCCAACATGCCGCCGCTGCACTACGCGCTGTGCGGTTGCGAGGACCTGCCCGGATTCCCCGAGGCGTGGGGCGGCAGGAAGAGCTGAAGGGATGCCATGTTCCCCATCGGAGTCAACACCTGGGTCTGGGGCTCCCCGCTGACCGACGACGACCTGGCGCGGCTCGCGCCCCGCGTCGCCCGGTGGGGCTTCGAGGTGATCGAGCTGCCCGTCGAGCGGCCCGGCGGCTGGAACCCGGACAAGGCCGCGGCGGTGCTGGCCGAGCACGGGCTGGCCGCGTCCGTGGTGCTGGTCATGCCGCCGGGACGCGAGCTCGTGGCCGCCTCCCCGCAGACCGTCCGTGACACCCAGGACTACCTGCGGCACTGCGTCGACGTGGCGGTGACCGTCGGCTCCCCGACGATCGCGGGACCGGCGTACGCCTCGGTCGGGCGCACGTGGCGGCTCGCGCCGGACGAACGCCGGGCGGTCTGCGCCGAGCTGCGCGAGCACCTGCGGCCCGTCCTGGACCACGCCGCCGAGCGCGGGGTGAAGCTCGCGGTCGAGCCGCTCAACCGGTACGAGACCAGCCTGCTCAACACCGTCGAGCAGGCGCTCGACGCGTTGCCGGAGGACTGCGGCCTGGCACTCGACGTCTACCACCTGAACATCGAGGAGAAGGACCCCGCCCAGGCGGTGCGGGCCGCGGCCGGCCGCGTCGCGCACGTGCAGGTGTGCGGCACCGACCGCGGCACGCCGGGGGCCGACCGCTTCGACTGGCCCGGCTTCACCCGGGCCCTGCGCGACACCGGCTACCGGGGTCCCCTCGTCATCGAGTCGTTCACCGCCCACAACCAGACCATCGCCACCGCGGCCTCCATCTGGCGGCCCCTCGCGCAGAGCCAGGACGCGCTGGCCATGGACGGCCTCGCCCATCTCCGCGCCCTCTGAAAGGTCCCACTGTCGCCGGTACCCCCCTCAGGAGATCCTTCATGCGAAGATCACGCCTGCTCGCCGCCCTGGCCGCGGTCCTGGCAGGGCTGTCGCTGTCCGTGTCGCCGCCGGCGGCCGGCGCCGCCGCCGCGCAGTTCAAGGTGCTGCTGTTCACCGAGACGGCCGGCGGAGCCTTCCGGCACGACTCCATTCCCGCCGGTGTCGCCATGTTCCAGCAACTGGCGGCCGGCAACGACTTCGAGCTCGTCCACAGCGAGGACTCCTCCGTCTTCACGACCGCGACGCTGAACACCTACGACGCGGTGATCATGTTCCAGACCAACGGCATGGTGTGGGACAACGACGCCCAGCGCCAGGCGTTCCAGTCCTACGTGCGCGCCGGCCACGGCGTCGTCGCGATCCACAACGCCACCGACATGAACATTGAGGCGCAGTTCCCCTGGTGGGACCAGGTCGTCCTGGCCGGCGCCCACATGAGCGCGCACTCGTCGATCGTGCAGGGCACCGCCAAGGTGGCCGACAAGGCCCACCCCTCCACGAAGGGGCTGCCGGACCGGTGGGCGCGCTCGGAAGAGTGGTACAACTTCGACAAGAACACGCGCGGCTCCGTGCACGTGCTGGTGACCGCGGACGAGACCACCTACGACGCGGGGCCGAGCAGGATGGGCGCCGACCACCCGATCTCCTGGTGCCACAACCCGGAGGGCGGCCGGGTGTGGGCCACCGCGATGGGCCACCAGGCGTCCTCCTACGCCGAGCCCCTGTTCAAGCAGCACCTGCTGGGCGCGGTGCAGTGGGCGGCGGGCGCGGCGGCGGGCGACTGCGGCGGCACGGTCGCGGCCCGCTTCCAGAAGGTGACCCTCGACGGCGCCCCCGACCAGCCGATGGAGCTGGACGTGGCCGCCGACGGCAGGGTCTTCTACATCTCGCGGTCCGGCAAGGTGAACCTGATCCCCGCCGGCGGCGGTGGCACGCGCGTCATCGCCACCCTGCCGGTGTACGACGGCGGCGAGGACGGCGGCATCGGGCTGGCGCTGGACCCGGGCTTCGCCACCAACGGCTGGATCTACGTCAACCACTCCCCGGCCGGCGGCGGCGAGGTGAACCGGGTGTCACGGTTCACCTTCAACGGCACCAGCCTCGACCTGGCCAGTGAGAAGAAGGTCATCGAGGTCCCGGCGTACCGCAACGTCGACGAGCCCGGCCACACCGGCGGCTACCTCGCGTTCGGGCCGGGCGGGAACCTGTACATCGGCCCGGGCGACGACACCAATCCGAACGGGTCCAGCGGCTACGCCCCGATCGACGAGCGGCAGGGCAGGGAGCACTACGACGCCCAGCGGTCCTCGGCCAACACCAACGACCTGCGCGGCAAGATCCTGCGCATCCACCCCGAGCCCGACGGCACGTACACGATCCCGTCCGGCAACCTGTTCGCGCCCGGCACCGCCAGGACCCGGCCGGAGATCTACGCGATGGGCTTCCGCAACCCGTTCCGCTTCTCGGTGGACAAGGTCACGGGCTGGATCTCGGTGGGGGACTACGGCCCCGACGCGGGCGCCGCGAACCCCGACCGCGGCCCCGAGGGCACCGTCGAGTGGAACCTGATCAAGCAGCCGGGCTTCTACGGCTGGCCGTACTGCGTGGGTGACAACCTCCCGTTCAACGACTACAACTTCGCCACCGGCACCTCCGGCGCGAAGTTCAACTGCTCGGCACCCGTCAACAACTCGCCCAACAACACCGGCCTGACCAGCCTGCCCGCCGCCAAGCCCGCGACCGTGTGGTACGACTACCACGCCTCGGCCGAGTTCCCCGAGATCAACTGTTGCGGCGGCGCCGCTCCGATGGGCGGCCCCTTCTACCGGTACGACGCGGCCGGCGGCTCCGACAGGAAGTTCCCCGCGTACTACGACGGCACGCCGTTCTTCTACGAATGGAGCCGCAACTTCGTCAAGGAGTTGCGCCTGGACTCCTCGGGCAACCTCCTGAAGATCAGCTCCTTCGTGGCGCAGCTCGCCCCGCGCGCGCCGATCGACATGAAGTTCGGCCCTGACGGCGCCCTGTACATGGCCGACTGGGGCAACGGCTTCGGCCACGCGAACACCGACGACAGCATCTACCGTGTCGACTATGTGGCGGGAAACCGCGCGCCCCTGGCCAAGGCGAGCGCCGCCCCCGACTCCGGCACCGCGCCGCTGACGGTCGCGTTCTCCTCGGCCGGCTCGTCCGACCCCGACGGCGACGCGATCACCTACGCGTGGGAGTTCGGCGACGGCGCCACCTCCACCAGCGCCGGCCCCTCCCACACCTACAACGCCAACGGCACCTACGCGGCCAGGCTGACCGTGCGGGACTCCGGCGGCAAGACGGGAAGCGTCACGCTGCCCATCGTCGTCGGCAACACCCGCCCCAGGGTGGCCTTCTCGGCACCGCCCGACGGCGGGTTCATCGACTTCGGCGACGAGGTGGACTACACGGTCAACGTCACCGACGCAGAGGACGGCGCCGCCGACTGCACCAAGGTGAACGTGATCACCGCGCTCGGCCATGACCAGCACGCCCACGACACCGGCCAGTACACCGGCTGCTCAGGGACGGTCACGACCACCGCCTCCGGCCACGACGAGGCCTCCAACGTCTACTACGCCCTGTCCGCCGACTACACCGACCAGGGCGGGCTGAAGGGCGCCACCGGCCTCACCCTGCAGCCGAAGCACAAGCAGGCCGAGCACTACACCGGCTCGTCGGGAATCCGCGTCGTCGAGGAGCCCGGAGCCGAGGGCGGCAGGCGCGTCGGCGACATCTCCAACAACGACTGGATCTCCTTCACCCCGATCAACCTGTCCGGCATCGACACGGTGTCTTTCCGCGTCTCGGCGCCGTCCGGCACCGGGGCGTCCATCGAACTGCGCGCCGACTCGCCCACCGGGGCGCTGCTCGCCTCCAGCCCCGTGCCGGCGACCGGGGGATGGAACACCTACGTGTCGCTGCCCGCCGTGCAGGTCACCGACCCCGGCGGCACGCGCAACCTCCACGTCGTGTTCAAGGCGCCGTCGGCGAACTCGTTCGACGTGGACTCCATCACCTTCAACGGCAGGGGCGTCGGGAAGGACGACGGCTCGCCTCCGGCCGGCACGAGCGCGCTGCGCGGCGCCGGCTCGAACCGGTGCCTGGACGTCAACGGCGCCTCGCAGGCGAACGGCGCGCAGGTGCAGCTCTGGGACTGCAACGGTCAGCCCAACCAGCAGTGGACGTCCATCGCCTCCGGTGAGCTCCGGGTGTACGGCAACAAGTGCCTGGACGTGACCGGGGCCGGCACGGCGGACGGGACCGCCGTCACCATCTGGGACTGCAACGGCCAGAACAACCAGAAGTGGCGCCTCAACACCGACGGCACGATCACCGCCGTCGGGGCGGGCAAGTGCCTGACCGTCAACGGCACCGCCAACGGCACCAGGGCCCAGATCTGGGCCTGCGGCGGCCAGAACAACCAGAAGTGGACCCGCGTCTGATCGCCATCTGACACCGGGCCGGTCCCCCCGGCCGGCCCGGCTCGATGGGGCGCGGAGGTCCTGGTCATGTCGACCGCGCCCTGGACGCCTCCTCCAAGCTGGCCACCTTGCGGCGTTCTCGCAGGTTGATCACGCTGAGCCGTGCCCGCATCGCGGCGCCCGTCAGAGCTCTGACCTGCTGAACTGCTGATTCTCCCCGTTATTGCAGGAATACTGCTTGAACGGGACGCGAGGACGAGTTCGCGAGGCAGAATCTTCAACAGCTCGCTGACCCGCCTGCTCCAGCGCTGGATCACCGACCGTCACGCCGCACCGGCCGACCCGCTGTTCCCCAACCGCACCGGCGGACGCCTTAGCCGCGACGCCGTCGCCGACCTGCTCGCCAAGTACGTCCCCGTCGCGGCCCGCACCTGCACGACCCTCGCATCCAAGCACGTCACCCCGCACACTTTGCGCCACACCGCGGCGATGGCGCTGCTGCACGCCGGCGTCGACACCTCCACCATCGCGCTCTGGCTCGGCCACACCAGCACAAAGGCCACCGACATCTACCTCCACGCCGACCTGGCCGCCAAGGAGAAAGCCCTGGCCCGAACCGCACCTCCTGGAGTCGGCACCCGGCGCTACCGCCCCGGCGACAGTTTGCTCGCCTTCCTGGAGAACCTGTAATTATCTCTGGCGGTCGCGCTGTCAAACCCTCGCTGGCCAGCCCTGATCCATCTGGCCCGGCATAACATTCCGCCCCAGATAATTGCCGGCATCGATGCCCTGGCTGAGCTCACCGACGTTGCCCGAGGTCTTCACACTCTGCGCATCGACGATCGCTGCGGTAGGTACGGCAGCACGCCCCCTGCTCTCCCGGACCTGCTCGCGCAGCAGGTCATGCAGACGTTGGGTCGTTCCGTCGGCCTCCCACTTGGCGTAGTAGTCGTAGACCGTCTTGTAGGGCGGAAAGTCGTGTGGCAGATACTCCCAGGCGATCCCAGTCCGGCACACATACAAGATGGCATTCACGATTTCCCGCAGGTCATGGATGCGCGCTGCCGTGCCTGGGCCTCGCCGGGCCGACCGCCGAGCCGTCAGGGTCGGTTCGATCAACGCTCATCGGGCGTCGGACAAGTCGCTACGGTACGGACGCCGGGAAGCCATGTGAAGATCAACGATCTAACCGTCGCTCCGATACGGACAGATCAATACGTAAGAAGATCAGATGCCCTCTAATACTCCAGTGACACTTCGCGATCATGGTTCGGATCTGCGCTGGTAGTGGCAGTGCCGGGCGGTGGCCTGGTGGCGTCGGCGCCAGTCTGACCAGCGCAGAAGATCCGTGATGGAGCGGTGCCGGGTC
>NZ_BAAAQX010000072.1:0-29998 GCF_039531895.1 Nonomuraea monospora | reverse complement strand
CCACACACCGCTCCAGCCACTGCGGCAACACCCGCCGCCGGAACTCCACCAGGTCATCCAGCCCCCGGCCCGTCACCCCCTCCCAGATCCCCGCGATCTCCGGAAAGTCCTCGAAATACGCAGCCTCCTCACCGACCGCACCGAACGCCGCATACGAGAACAACCACTCGCCGAGCTGGTGCAGCCGCTCGTCGGTCAGCTCGGAGATCAGGTCGTACATGCCGTGGCCCAGCTCGGCGGCGAGCTCGACGTTCAGGTAGTGCACCGTGCACTCGTGACCGGCCCGCTGAGCAATGGCCTGCAACAACCCGCACTGAATCGACGGCGAGTCCACCCGCGCCCACGGCATGTTGACCAACGCCACCCGCAACGCCCGCGACGGCGGAGCGAGGAGATCGGGCGGCGACTCCAGCACCTGTAGCGTCATATGAATCGTGCCACCTCCGTCAGCCGGTTGGATCCCGCGGAGGCCGGGCCTCCGCGGGGTGCAGTTCGTGGTCGGAGAGCCGGACCGCCCCAATGACGCGTGACGAAGCCGAGCTTGATCCGGATCTGCCGGACGCGTTCCTCGTCGAGGAGCGAACCGTGCCCGGCGTCGTAGATGTGGCGGTCATGCGGCTTGCCCGCCCGTTCCAGGGCGGCCAGGTAGGTGTCGATCTGCCGGATCGGGCAGTGCGGGTCGTTGCGCCCGGCCAGCACGAGGACCGGCGCCTTCACATCCCCGACGTAGGTCAGCGGGCTCGCCCGCAGGTAACGGTCGGGGACGTCGGCCGGCGCGCCGCCGAACAGGGAACGGTCGAAGGCCTTGAGGCTGTCCAGTTCGTCCTCGTACGCGGCCACGTAGTCGGCTATCGGCGACGACGCGATGCCCAGCGCCCAGCGCTCCGGCTGGGTGCCGAGCCCGAGCAGCGTCAGGTAGCCACCCCAGGAGTGACCGGACAGCACCACCTTCTCCGCAACGGCGATGCCCGCCGCCACGAGATGATCCGCCACCGCCGCGATGTCCTCCAGTTGCTCCTCGCCGATCCGATCGCTGACCGCCTCCCGCCACGCGGTGCCGTAGCCGGTGGAGCCGCGGTAGTTGACCTGGACGACGGCGAAGCCGTGGTCGACCCACGCGCTCGGCCCCGGCCGGAAGACGTCCTTGTCGTGTGCCGACGGCCCGCCGTGTACGTCGACCAGCAACGGGATGGGGCCGGGCGGCGGCTGGCCCGCAGCGTCACGCGGCCGGCGCAGCAAGGCATGGACGCGTCCCCCCGGGCCGTCCACCCAGACGTCCTCGATCGGCACGCCTGCCGGAGCCGGCTCGGACGGCGCCAGCACGACCCGCCCGGCTAGGTCGTGGACCGCCGGTGGATCGGCCGCCGACGACCACAACAGCCAGGCGTCGCCGTCCGGCCGGACCGCGGCGGCGAGTACCGTCCCGGCGACCGGGCCGACAGGCGTCGCGGTCACCCCGGCCGGGGCCGTGCCGGGGGCGGCACTCCTGACGGGCGATTCGATCCGCCAGAGCCGGGAACGGGCGGCATGGCTCACCGTGACGAGCAGCGCCGATCCGTCCGGGTACCAGTCGGCGCTCTCCACCTCGCCGGGCACGTCCCATGCCAGCGGAACCTGGGCGCCGGTCAGCACATCCCAGATCAGCAACGCCCGGAGACCGCGGCGTTCGTGAACGACCAGCAGGCGAGGGTCGCCCGCGCCCGGGGCGAACCCGGCTGAGCGGACGCCCCGGCCCCGGCTGTCCCGAAGATCGGCCACCACGGAGCCGTCGTCCAGCCGTAGGATCCGGAGCGCGGGACGGCGGACGTCGCCGTGCTCGCTGTGCTCGATGACGACCATCGTCTCGTCAGCGCTCAGCCCGGTCACGCGGGCAGGCTGTTCATGCCGGTACAGGACACGCCCTTCGCCGAGGCAGTGGCCATCGAACACCCGGACCTCGTACCCGGTGGCGGGATCCGACCGGCCGAGCACCGACACCGTGCGCCCGAGCTCCAGCCCTGCCTCATACGCGGGTGGCAGACCCGTGGCGTACTCGACCGGCCCGTCCGGCCCGGATCCGAAGGGTTGGCGTCGCCACTGTCCGAGCTCGTCTCCCGCGGTGTCGTCGAACCACCAGATCCACTCCCCTCCTGGATCCGGCTTCGCGCGATGCGTGCCGGCGGGTCGCCGGGTGACCTGCATGAGCCGTCCCGTCGCACGATCCCAGCCGTGCACCTCGATCGCGCCGTCGGCGGTGGCGATCGTCACGCCCCGGTCCGGGGCGTCTCGCGCCCAGCGGACCAAGCCGATGCGCGGGCACCAGAACCTGCGTTCCCACGGCGGCCGGAGATCCGGTCGGGCCGGCATGGATGTCATGCTCGAAGACCTCCTACGGGGCCGGAGTCAGGTATTACACGGATGTCGACAAAGGGCGCGGGACATTTGGCGCGCACGTCATGACTGCGTGGGTTGAAACGGCTCACGCCGAGCGTAGACGGGCCGGGAACGCGTCCGCGTCAGGCGAACACCTGACAATGCGAAAAGGTCGTGACCGGCGGAAGGCGAACGACCATGGGAATGTCAGGTGTTCACCTGACACTCTCGATTGTTCCGCCACGTAAACTCGTCACTTGCGCCCCAGGCGAAAGCGCGTAGACGCGAAAATGACATGGACGCCGACGAGGGAAAGGCGCGAATGCCGCGGATTTCCGAGATGCACCACCACGATGAGAACGGCGTCGATACCGGTGCCACCCGCCCCACGATTGACGCCGAATGACCGCGCCCGCCATCGAGGTCACCGGCCTGACCCGCGAATATCGCACCTCGACCGGAATCATGCGACGCAAATCGCTGGTCATCCCGGCGCTGCGAGGAATGGATCTGGAGGTCTCGTCCGGCGAGATCTTCGGGCTCGTCGGGCCCAACGGCGCCGGTAAGACGACCCTCATCAAGATCCTGACCACGTTGCTGCTGCCCACCTCGGGGCGCGCGAACGTGCTCGGCCACGACGTCTCCTCCCAGGCGCGGGACGTGCGCCGCGGGATCAACTTCCTCTTGGGCGGCGAACGCGGCCTCTACTGGCGGCTGTCGGCCGAGGACAACCTGCGTTACTTCGCCGACCTGTACCGGCTGCCGCCGAAGGAGGGCCGGCGGCGGGCGCGTGAGTTGCTCGAACTCGTCGGCCTCGACGACCGCCGCGAGCAGAGGGTGGAGGGCTTCTCCAAGGGCATGAAGCAGCGCCTGCACCTGGCCAAGGCACTCATCAACGAGCCGCAGGTCCTGTTCCTCGACGAACCGACCATCGGGCTCGACCCGGTGGCCGCCCGGCAGTTCCGTGCCCTCGTCCAGGAGGTCCGTGCCACGCAGGGCAGCACGATCATGCTCACCTCCCACTACATGTGGGAGATGGAGGCGCTGTCGGACCGGATCGCGGTGCTCATCGACGGTACGATCCGGCATCTGGACACGCCGACGGGCCTGCGCACCGCTGCCGTCGGCAGTCATGTGGTCGACCTGGTGCTCGGTGACCACGCGGACGACGCGGCCATCCGCAAGGCGACCGAGCGATTCGGATCGGTGCTGGCCGCCGATGCCGGCGGGCGCAGGACGCTGCAGGTGCACACCTCGCGACCGGACGACGTCATCGCGGCACTCGCCGCGACCGGGTTCGCCGGCGTCGCAGGACATGGCACGCGGGAGTCCCAGCTCGAGGACGCCTACTTGCTGATGGTCGGAGGAAAGTAGCCTTGTCGTCGCGAGCAGCGCTCTCCTCCCTGCGCATCCACCTGCGCAACACCCTGGTCCGCCCGCTGTATCAGGTGATGATCCTGGTGCAGCCGGTGATGATGGCGACCCTGGCCCACTACGTCTACCGGGACGCCTCCGACTCCTTCTACGTGGTGCTCGGCAGCGGGATGTCCGGGATGTGGATGGCCACCGCGTTCTCCTCGGCCGGTGACATCGGCCGCGAACGCGGCAACGGGACGATCCAGCCCGTCATGGTGGCGGAGGTACCGATCTGGGTGGTGTTCGCGGGACGCACCTTCGGCGCGCTGCTGCTGTCCGCCATCCCGGTGTGCGTCTCGATGCTGTTCTCTGTGCTGATCCTGGGACGGCGGTTCCCCGATGGCGCCTCGGCGCCGGGCCTGCTGCTCGCGGTCGTCGTGTTCGGCCTGGGCTGCCATGCTCTCGGGTTGCTGCTCAGCAATCTGTTCCTGCTGTCGCGTCGGACCGTGGTGCTGCAGAACTTCCTGGAGTGGCCGCTGCTCATCACCTCTGGCGTGATCATCCCCGTTTCGGCGCTGCCCGAAGCGCTGCGCCGGCTCGCCTCAGCGCTGCCCATGCGGTGGGGGGCGGAGGCCGCCGCGCGCGCGTATGGCGGGGGCGGCATCGCCTGGGGGCCGATCGGCCTGGCCCTCTTGCTGACCGCGGCCTACGTCACCGCCTCGGTGCTTCTCTGGCGGCTGATCGAGCGGCGGGTCCGCGTCACCGCCAGTCTGGACCTGGCCTGATGCTCGCCGGAAACGCGCTGCGTCAAGCCGCCTTCTCCTACCGTGGGCTGTTCGGCTGGCTGCGCCCGCTCGACTACGCGATCATGATGTTCGTGGAGCCGGGTGTGCAGCTGCTCTTCTTCGGGCTGCTCGGTCAGCTCGGCCCCCAGGACACCTCGTTCCATGTCGTCGGCAACGCCGTACGGCTGATGGCCACGAGCGCCCTCTTCGGCGCGGCCTCGGTGATCGTCAGTGAACGCGCCGCGGGCACGTTGAGCGCGCTGCTCGCCACGCCGACGCCCGCGGCCGAGACGTTCTACGGCCGGGCGCTCCTCCAGGGTGTTTCCGGCGTGCTGACCGGGGTGTTCACTCTCGGCCTGGGCATGCTGGTGTTCGGCGTACGCTTCCCCGACGCCTCGATTGCCTGGGCGCTGGTCGCGCTCCTGGTCACTGCGTTGTCCTTGTCCGGGCTGGGCCTGCTGCTGGCCAACCTCAGCCTCGTCGGCACCAATCCGAACCTGCTCATCAACGTCGTCTTCTACGCGCTGATCCTGATCACCGGCGCCAACATCCCGCTGGGCGAGCTGCCGGCTCCCCTGTCCGCGATCGGCAGCGCCGTACCGATGACGCATGGCCTGGAAGCGGTCCGGGCCGCGCTGGCCGGCCAGCCGGATCTCGTTGCCGGCCGGCTCGGCTGGGAGCTGCTCGTCGGGGTCTGCTACGCCGGCGCCGGGATCCTGCTGTTCCGCTGCGCCGAACGGCACGCCCGCCGGTCCGGCACCCTCGACCTCGTCTGAACCGCACCGCCATCCGCCGAGCGCCTTACCCACACGGCCCTGCTCACTGTGGTGACCATACAGATCAGGTGACGAGGCGGGTTGGCGCATGGACCGTGAGAGGCCGGGCCCGCCGTCGAGGGCCGACGCAGGCCATACCGGCGCCATACCGGCCGCGACTAGCGTGCTCTCCGATCGGCACGTGGCCACAGGCACGCCATGCGTCACGCGAAGATCGGGGACGGCGAGCTGAAAGGTGACGGTTGTCTGGGGAAACAACGCGGTTGCTCGTGCGCTTCGGCCGCCGGTACGCGGCCGGCGTGCGCCTGGCGGCCCTCGTTCCGATCTGCGTGATCGCCCTGTTCCGCGCCCCTCCCGAGCAGGTGACGAGCACCGCGTACGTGGTCGGCGCCGCGGCCGGCTGGACCTGCGGATACGCGTGGTGGCTGCGCGCGGGCCGGGGAAGCGCGCCGGTCGCCCTCGACGTGGTCGTCATGCTGGGACTGTTCGCGAGCGTCCTGTGGACCGACGCCGTCGAAGACAGGAACACCGGATGGCTGCGGCTGCTGGTCACCTTCGCCGGCGTGACGTGCCAGTGGCACACTCCGGCGCCGGCGGGCGGCGCGGCGGCGCTGGTGGCCGGCGGTGGGGCGGTGGTCATCCTCTTCGCGGCAGGAGCGTGGGACGTGGACCCGGCCCTGGTGAGGGGGACGATGTGGGCGGTCCCGGCGGCGGTGCTGTCCAGAGCGGCCTGGGCGCTCGTTCAGCGCGCGGCGGAACGGGCCGACCGGATGGCGGCCGAGGCCGAACGGGCGCGCAACGAGTCGCTGCTGGCCGCCGCGATCCGTACGGAGGAACGCGAGCACGTCAACTCGCTGCACGACACGGCGGCCACGACGCTGCTGATGGTGGGCATCGGGCAGGTGCACGCGGACGCGGACTGGCTGGCCCCGCAGGCGCGCCGCGACCTGGACCGGCTGCGCTACGACAGCAGGCGGGCACCGGAGTTCGCGGACCTCGTCGGCCTGCTGCGCGCCGACCTCGACGCCGCGCGTCTGACCGTGCAGTTCTACGCTCCCGCGCGGCTGCCGCTGCCGTTCGACGTCGCCAGGGCGATCGCCGACGCGGCGCGGGAAGCCCTCACCAACGTGCGCCGCCACGCGGGCACGACCTGCGCGACCGTCCTGCTGCGCGGAGACGGGGCAGCGCTCTGCCTCGACATCGCCGACCAGGGGAAGGGCTTTTCGCCGAGGGACGTGCCGGCCACCCGGCGCGGCATACGCGAGTCCGTACGCGGCAGGATGGACCGCGTCGGCGGCACGGCCACGATCACCTCCGCCGAGGGAGAGGGCACCCTCGTACGGCTGGAATGGCGCGCCGCGCCATGACTGACGCCGTCGAGGAGGTGACGCGGGCGCAGCTGCGGCACGGCCTGCGGGTCGCGACGTCGATCGTCGCCATGGCCATCGTGTCCGGGCTCGGGCTGGCCGGCCTACTCGGCCACCGGGACGTCCATGGGCCGCCGGGCACGCGACTGGTCGCGTTCGCGGCGCTGGGGACCGTGCTCGCCGGCGAGGCCGTGCTGCTCGTCCGGGGACGTTCGTGGGGCCGGCTGCGCGGGCCCGCCATCGCGGTCGTGCTCGGCGCGTCCGCCCTGTCGTACGCGGCCCTGCCGGAGGGACGCACGTCGACGGGCGTGGACTGGATTTCCGGCTCGGTCAACTGGGTAGGCGTCGTCGTGCTGCTCGACCGTCCGCTGCGGGCGGCGGCATCGTTCCTGCTGGCTCACGAGCTCATCGCCCTGCTCCACCTGATCCTGTCCGGCGATCTCAGCCGGGGGTCGCTGACCAGGTTCGCCACCGGCTCGGTTGCCGTGATCGGCTTTCCGCTGTGCCTGACCGTGGTGGCGGCCGTGCTGCTCCGTCTCAGCGCGGCGGCGGCGAACTCACGGAGAGAGATCGAGCAGGTGCGCACCGCCGAGGCCGCAGAGTCCCATCACCGCAGGCAGCAGCGGCTCGTGGAGCTGTCGGCCACCACGGTCCCGCTCCTGGAGGGGCTCGCCGACGGCTCGTTGCGGCCCGAGGACCCGGCGGTCCAGCGGCACTGCGCCATCGAGGCGGCCCGGATGCGCAGGCTGTTCGCCGAGGCCGACAAGGTGGCGAACCCCCTGCTGCACGAGCTGCGCCACTGCATCGACGTGGCCGACCGCAAGGGCGTCGTGGTGGAGCTGGACACCCGCGGCCAGTGGCCCGAGCCGCCCCTGGCCGTCCGGCGTGACCTCACCGAAGCGGCGCTCGTCGTCCTCGCCACCGCCCTCTCCCGGGCCCGGGTCACCGTCATCGGCGGTGCCGACCTGGTGTCGGTGAGCGTGGTCGCGGACTGCCGCGAGACGACCTTGCCGGCCCCGGCCACACCCGGCGTGCGGGTCGAGGCGTTGCACAACGACGGCACAGTCTGGGTGGAGGCCCGATGGCAGCGGACGAGCTGATCACCGCGGTGATCGTGGACGATCACGTGGCCATCGCCGCGGGGGTGCGCCTCTGGTGCTCCCAGGCCGTGCCACCGATCGAACTCGTCGACGCCGGCGACCGGCTCGCCGACGTCTGGACGGGGCCCGGGGCACTCGCCGACGTGGTGATCTTCGATCTTGAGCTGGCGCCACGCCGGCCGGACTTCGGCGAGCTTCGCCGCCTGGCCGACAACGGGCGGCGCGTGATCGTGTACTCCCAGCACACCGAGGACACGACCGCGATCAAGTGCATCGACCTCGGCGCCCTCGCCTACCTGACCAAGCGCGAGGGGCCCGAGCACCTGGTGCCCGCCATCCGGGCGGCCTCGCGGGGCGAGCCGTACACCGCGCCGTCGCTGTCCGGGGCGCTCGTCGCGAACGACGATCCTGGCCGGCCGCGCCTGTCCCAGCGCGAGATCGAGGTGCTGCGGGCGTGGTTCGTGTCCTCGTCCAAGGAACTCGTCGCCGTGAAGCTCAACATCACGGTCAAGACCGTGGACACCTACATCGCGCGGGTGCGGGTGAAGTACGCGAACGTGGGGCGCGCCGCCCGTACCAAGAGCGAGCTCGTCGGCCGCGCGCTCGACGACGGGCTCATCACGCTCGCCGAGCTGAACTCGTTGTAGGGCGTTCACCGGGCACCGGCGCGCCGCGCGCCTGCACGGAGTTGCGATTCTTCCTTGAACTCCACGCCGGCTCGCCGGTCCCTCAGTGTCCGCGTCCGATCTGGAGCGGTGCGGCGGTGCCGGGCCCGATGGTCCAACACGGACTTGGCCCAGCTCAACTGCGGTGACGCGGATCCGGTCAGCGGCGGCGCAGCACGATCGTGGTCTGCGGCGGCACCGTCAGTTTCGCGTCGTCACGGACCTGGGCGCCGGTGACGAGGTTCACCGAAGGGCCGAAGCCCTCGGTGGTGAAGGTGTACCTGCGGTTGCCGGTGGTGTTCATGGCGATGAGGTACGGCCCGTACTGGCACCGGTAGAAGGCGGCCCGCCCGACGTACGGGGTCTCCTCCCCGACTCCGGAGGCGGGCACGTCCGGCGGCGCGGCGGCGAGCGGCAGCTTCTGCCCGGCGAACGCCTGATGGACGGGCTCGCCCGGCGGCGGGAAGCCGCCTGGCGGGATGGGGGCGTCGGCGCCGACGGAGAACTCCCAGTTGACCCAGTCGGGTTCGGTGTGGGCACGGCCGTCGCCGATGACCTCCACCTCCTGCCAGACGGTGCCGGAGCGTTCGATGCCGTCGGGGGTGAGGTGGTGGATGCGGGCCAGGCGGTTGACGCCCCAGCGAGCGCGCCAGTACAGGGAGACGTAGAGGATCTCGTCGCCGTGCTTGACGGCGACCACGGCGTTCTCCTCGTCGGCGAAGACGAGGTCCGGCTGTCCGGGGGTCATGGGCAGCAGGCGCTTGCCGGCCCGGGCGGTGGTGATGACCTCGTAGTCGCGTCTGACCGACAGCAGGTTCCGGTCGACGACGGCGCTGTTGGCGGCGTTGTGCGCCTCCAGCAGGATGCTGAACAGCTGGTTGTCCGCGATCGCCTGCCGGGTCTGGGCGATCAGGTCCGGATCCTTGAGCAGGGCGGCGAGCTGCATGGGCTGCCCTTCCCAGCTCTGGGCCTGGTCGTAGACGCGCTTGCCCGGGTACAGCGGGTCACGCCAGCCGGTGAGCGCCTCCAGCCGCATCGTGCGGTATCCGTCCGCGTCCAGGGCGGGGTGATGGAAGTAGCCGCGGGTCTTGGCGATCTTGACGAGGTGGTCGCGCAGCCGGTCGTCGCGGACGCCGCCGAAGACGGTGACCACCTCGTGGATGAGCCTGAGCCAGCCCTGAACCTCGCCGTAGCTGCCGACGTATCCG
This sequence comes from Nonomuraea monospora, assembly GCF_039531895.1. Taxonomy (NCBI): domain Bacteria; kingdom Bacillati; phylum Actinomycetota; class Actinomycetes; order Streptosporangiales; family Streptosporangiaceae; genus Nonomuraea; species Nonomuraea monospora. The sequence goes on along the minus strand of NZ_BAAAQX010000072.1, from coordinate 20,389 downwards.
AGCTCCTTGGTCAGGCCCTTCTTGGTGACCTGGTAATAGGAGCCGCCGAGGGGCCTGCTCGGGGTGCCCCGCTCGTCCTCGGGGCCGAGCCAGGGGGTGAGGCCGACGGCCTCGTAGAGGTAGCGGCGCGCCCGCTTCTCACCCCACGCCTCGGCTGCGCCGAGGACTTCCAGGCCGCGGTCGGCGAGGTAGATGCCGAGGTCGACGATCATCGTCTGGTTGGTGTACGAGCGCCGGTTCCTCCTCCAGTACTCACGGCTGTCCAGCAGCATCCTGCGCCAGGCGTCGCGGCGGATGACCGGCTCGTAGCCCGCGCCGGCGGGTGGGGTGAGCGTCAGGTCGTCGAACCATGCGGTCCCCGGCCCCTTCAACCGGACCTGCATCTCCACGGCGACGGCGCCGACGGGGGTGTCGAGGGAGGTGGTGACCTGCTCCCACTCGTGGGTGCCGGCGGCGGCGAAGACCTTCTTCTCCGCGCCGATGACCTTGCCTGCGGCGTCGTAGAAGAGCACGTCCAGGTAGGCGCCATCGGCGCTCACGTTCTCGGTCCTGATCCAGGCACTGTAGGTGTGGGCTCCGGGACCGATCGGGATCCTGCTGTGCGGGACGAGGCCGACGACGCCGGCGGACGGGACGGTGATCTTCGCTGAGGCCCCGTCGCCGCGCTTCACGGTGGCGTCGCGGGTGGCCGTGCCCGAGCCGGTCCAGGTGTTGCCGCGCCAGCCGGTCGGATAGCCGTGGCCGTCGTCGAAGCCCGGGTTGCTGAGCACCGCGGGCTCCCCGGTGAGCGGGGCGTCGAGCCGCGAGATCAGGGCGTCCTTGAGCTGGAGGAGGAACTGGGCGACGATGCCGGCGCCCATCCAGTTGCCCTGGATCACCGCCGGGTCGGCGAGGTGCCTGCGGTAGTGGTTGTCCACGCTCTGCACGATCTGGGCGACCACGGCCGGGTTCTGGTGGGCCTCGGTGTACGGCAGGTCGTAGGCGCGGGCCAGGACGTCGAGGTAGTCCAGGTTGCCCTGGACCGAGGTGCGGTTGAGCTCGCTGCGCACCCGGGCGGCCACGCGGGCGTCGATCGTGTCCAGCACTTCCCTGCCGGGCGTGGTGCGCACCGGCGTGCCGGCGATCGAGCCGGTCAGGTCGTCGGCGCCGAGGTCGAAGTGCGGCTGCTGGTGGGTGTACAGGCGATAGATGCCCCTGGACGGACGGGTCAGGGCGCGGAAGTAGGTGTCCGGGGTGCCGGCGTAGACCGGGATCCAGCCCATCGAGCGGATCTCCAGGGTGAGGCTGGTCTTGCCCGCGGTGAGCTCGGGCGGCAGCGGGAGCGTGTGGAAGTAGAAGCGTCCCGGAGTACGCGGTTCCCGTCCGGCGATGTCCAGCGGGTCCACGGCGCCCAGGTGGTAGTGGCCGACCTGCTTGCCCTCGGCGAGCAGGTGCAGGCGGCCCAGGTCCTCGCCGGCGTCCCCGCCCCAGAGCTTGATCGTCACGTACGTGGGTCCGGTGGGACGGCAGGCCAGGGTCACGGTCACCGTGCCGCCGAAGAATCCGGGTGTCTCCAACGGCTTCAGCACGCGAGCCGGCTGGCCGAGACCTCCTGTCAGCACGTCCGAGTCCTTCGCGACCAGGCCATGAGCGGCCTCGGAGCCCTGATCGCCGAAGACGACGGTGTCCAGCGCGCCCGGGGCGTCCGCTGGGGACGGTGGGGACGTGGCCGCGCCGGCGGGAGCGGCCTGCCACAGCCAGCCACCCGCGGTGGCGGCGGCCGTGCCTCCGGCGAGCTTGAGGACGGACCTGCGGTCCAGGGGTTGGGACATGGTGGGGCTCCTTTGGGGGGTGAGTGCGCGCCGGCCGGTTGCCCGCCGGCGGGAGCTCTGCGGCGAGGCGTCTCAGTTCCTCCACGAGGGTGCGGCCGGGCCGCGCCGGTTCGGGCCGGCGTTGTGTCGCCCGGTTCAGCCGACTGATGAAACTAGTATCATCAACTCAGCCGTCGCAACAAGCCCGTAACACCGCCGACTTGCGGCCCGCTGCCGCCGAGCCCTGACGGAGATGCGGGACTCCGGCGCGGTTTCAGAAGCGGCCCTCTTGACGACCTGCCACCCGACTCCTACTTTACCGTTCTGAAACTAGTTGCAACTGGCGGGGGAACGCCGGCGGAGCCAGCCGCAGAAGGAGAGACAGCACCATGATCCCCGCAAACTCCCAGCTCACCGGCGGCTTCTGGGCTCACCTCCAGGAGCTCAACCGGTCGGCGATCATCCCGCACGCGGTGCACTGGATGGAACGCCTCGGCTGGGTCGCCAACTTCGACCACGCCGCCGCCGGAGACCCCTACGAGCACCGCGGACGGGAGTTCGCCGACTCCGAGATCTACAAGATCATCGAGGCGATCTCGTGGGAACACGCCCGGTCCGGCGCCGGCGACCTGGACGCCGTCGCCGACGACCTGGTCCGGCGGGTGGCCGCCGCCCAGGAGCCTGATGGTTACCTGCACACCCTTTTCGGCCGCCGTTGGCAACGGCCCCGCTACAGCGACTTCACCTGGGGACACGAGCTGTACTGCTTCGGCCACCTCATCCAGGCCGCGGTCGCCCACCACCGCGCGTACGGCACGAACACGCTGCTGGACGTGGCCCTGCGTCTGGCCGACCACGTGTGCGTCATGTTCGGCCCGGACGGCCTCAACCGGGTCTGCGGCCACGCCGAGATCGAGCTGGCGCTGGTCGCCCTCCATCGGACGACCGGGCAGCCCCGCTACCTGGAGCAGGCGGCGTTGTTCGTCGAGCGGCGCGGCCACGGCACCCTGCCGCTGATCGAGTTCGGGCGCGCGTTCGCACAGGACGACCTGCCCGTCCGCAAGGCCACCGTGCTGCGGGGACACGCCGTCCGCGCGCTCTACCTCGCCGCCGGTGCCGTGGACGTCGCCGTCGAGACCGGTGACGACGAGCTGCTCGAGGCGCTGAAGACCCAGTGGGACAACACCGTCGCCCGGCGCACGTACATCACCGGCGGGATGGGCTCGCATCACATGGACGAGGCGTTCGGCGACGACTTCGTACTGCCGCCCGACCGCGCCTATTGCGAGACCTGCGCCGGCGTGGCGTCCATCATGTTCAGCCAGCGGCTGCTGCTGGCCACCGGCCAGTCACGCTACGCCGACCTGATCGAACGCACCCTCTACAACATCCTCGCGACCTCGCCCGGCGACGACGGCCGCTCCTTCTTCTATGCCAACACCCTGCACCAGCGACACCCCGGCAGCGAGGTGGCGGTCAACGACGAGGGCGTCGGCATCCGCGGCGGTGCCGGGACCCGCCAGCCCTGGTACGAGGTCTCCTGCTGCGCGCCCAACCTCGCCCGCACCCTCGCCGCCCTCGACGGCTACCTCGCCACCACCACGGCCGACGGTGTCCACGTCCAGCAGTACGCGTCGTCCACCATCAGCGCGACGGTGGCCGGCGAGCCGTTCGTCGTGGAGCTGGCGACGGACTATCCCCGCACCGGGACGATCAGGCTCACCGTGGTGCGGGCGCCCGCCGTTCCCGCGTCGATCAGCCTGCGCGTCCCCGACTGGTCCGCCGGGACCCGGCTGTCACTGAACGGCACGGTCGTCTCCGCCTCGCGACCGCGGCTGTCGAGGGTGTGGCGGCAGGGCGACACCGTCGAGCTCACCCTGGACCTGCGTGCCCGCGTGAGCCGGCCGGATCACCGGATCGACGCCGTGCGCGGTTGCGTCGCCGTCCAGCGTGGGCCGGAGGTGCTGGCGCTGGAGTCGGCTGATCTGCCGTCCGGATGGGCGCTGGAGGATGCGGCGTTCGTGTCGCTGGCCGATGACGGCGCCGCACTGGCGAACCTGCGGCACCACAGCACGGGCGAGGAGCGCGCGATCCCGCTGATCCCGTATCGCCGCTGGGCGCGACGCGGGCCGTCGGCCATGCGCATCTGGATCCCGCAAGCACGGACCGAGGAGCCGCACACGCCTTCGCGTGCCCGTCTCTGAGGGGTATGACGGGCCGGCCCTGCCTGAGCGCCTGGTCCCGAAGCCATGTACGTGGCGTCCGCCCGCACCAGATGGAAGGACGAGTCATGACAGATCACGCGCACCGCCCGTCCCCCGCCGCCGCCTTCACCAGGCGCGGCTTCCTCCTGACCTCGACCGCGGTCGCGGGCGGCACCCTGATCCCCGCCTGGACCGCCGGGGCTGCGGCGGTCGCGGGACCCGCCGCCGCGGCCCTCGACACCATCATCTTCGGCAACACCGCGTCCGAGTCGGCCCACTCACTCAGCCAGACCTTCTCCTCGTCGGCGGCGGGCCTGATCGGCCAGCCCGCCCGCCGCCTGCTCCCCAAGAACCCCGCCGAGGTGTGGGGCGGCACCCTGTCCATGCGCATGGCGGTGGACCCGGCCCTGCCGGTCTACGTGACGGTCAAGCTCGACGGCTCCGAGTACGCCGCCACCGCCCCCGGCCGGCTCATGCTCTTCTGCGAGGGCGAGCAGATCGGCCACTACCACCTCGGCGCGGTGGACCCGCTGGACATCCCCGGCGGCTACCCGCGGATCAGCGGCCGGTTCCTCTACCACACCGTCCCCTTGCCGATCTCGCTCACGCAGGGCAAGAGCTCCGTCGTGGTGCAGATCAGGTCCATGGGCAGGATCTACGGCGGCGGCACCACCGCGGAGTCGTACTACTACCCCCTCGACCAGCCCACGCGCGCGGTCTACCGCCTCTACACGCACACCGCGCCGTTCCTCACGCTCGGCTCGACGGACCCGCAGGGCCCGGCCTCGCTGGTGCGGAACGCCCCGGCGCGCACCTCACCCGGCGCCGAGGTCCTCGACGCGCTCAAGACCACCCTCAACTCACGGCTGACCTCCTGGATGGCGGGCTCCAGCACCGACGCCACCCGCAACCTGGTGCTGGCCATCGCCTACAACACCTCCTGGACCAGTGCCTACCGCAACGCGTCCGCCGTCACCTCGGTGGTCGCCGGGCTCGACGCCCTGGTCGCAGCTCACCAGGCCGACAGCACCCTGGTCACCGGAGACTGGATGGGCTACGGCCGCGCCGGACGGGCGATCACCCTGCTCGCCGCGCAACTGGCGCCGCACCTCGACCAGAACCTCGGGTCGACGACCCGCAGGGCCGCCTACGCCACCCTCATGAACGCCGGCCGCGAGTACTGGCGGCAGAACCGCCGCTCGTACACCAACCAGTCCATGATCGTGGACCTGGGCATCTACTACGCCAACCAGGCGCTGACCACGCTCGGCTCCTCCCTCGCCTGGCCCGAGTCCCGCGCCCTGCGCTACCCGCGCGAGGCGATCGGCCTGGAGCCATGGCGCGGGCCCGACCGCGCCGACGGAACCTCGACGCTGCCGCTCGGCTCCGCCCACTACGTGGTGACCGCCGCCGGGCTCGGCAAGGAGCTGGGCTACGTGGGCAACTACGGCGACGAGATCCTCGGCTGGGCCGCCGAGATCCTCGCCGCCTGCGGCACCGCCGCCGTCCGCGACCAGTTCGTGAAGATCGCCAAGGCCCGCGCTCCGTTCCGCTATCCCATCCGGGACGACGGCGGCTATCGCGGCATGGTGCACGAGACCGTGACCGGCTGGCGCGACAACGACTACCCCGGCAAGACCACCTACGGGGGCAATTCCACCGCCACCTGCTCGGCCCTGCTCGCCGCCGCCGTCAACGACGCCGCCCTGACCGGCTACGCCCAGCAGATGCTGGCCGACGGCCAGTTCTGGCGCGACGTGTCGGCGATGCGCGGCAACAGCAGGACGGACATCACGTTGACGCTCCTGGCGGTGCCCGGCCAGTACGCCACCATCACCGGCCGGGCGGCCACCGGTGTGGTCCTGCCGATGACCGACGGCCGCCCTGATTTCGTCTTCGCCGACGTCGACAACGGCGTCGTCGCCGTGAAGCGCGGCGACGAGCGCCTGTACGCCTCCCTGTACTGGCGGGCCCGCTACGCCGTCAACAGCTTCGCCCGGATCCACCTGGTCACGCCCGTCTGGGAGCGGTCCGCCACCGTCCGCCAGAACGTGCGCTTCACCGACTCCGGCCAGCGCTACACGGTGCCCAACCGGGTGAACTTCGAGTTCGGCAACGGCGGCATCGCCCCGCCCGGCGGCGCGCTGACCCAGGGCTTCGCGGGCGAGGTGCTGCCGGTGGCGAAGGTCCCCGCAGGCGTCACCCAGCCCTCGGTGGGGACGGAGCACCCGTTTGCCGGGCTCGGGAACTTCTACCACTGCGAGTACGGGCGCTATGTGATCGCGATGAACGCCACCAGCGGCACGACGTACCAGTTCACCGGTCCGGCCGGCTACACAACGGCGACCGACCTGGTCACCGGCGCGACCGTCTCCCTCACCGCCGCGGTGAGCGTCGGGCCCCGCCAGACGCGAGTGCTCCTCCTGCCCTGACAGTGCGGGCCCGCGCCGGTCACCCCGGCGCGGGCTCCACGTGCAGGGTGTGGAACGAGTCGGGCGCGAGCGTCACGGGCAGGAGCTTCCCGCCGACCGCCAGGTCGATGTGCATCTCGTCAGCGGAATCGTTGTGCAGGACGATGACGATGCCGCCGTCGGGGTTGCGGAAGGCGATCTGGTTCTCGTACCCGTTGACGCTCAACGTGTCGACGAAGCGCGCGCCCGCCTGGAGGTGGTGGCTGACGTGCTTGAGGAGGTGGTACTCGGCGTTGTAGGTGTAGGTGCCGTCGGCATGGACGGTGACCAGGGAGTTCTGTGGCCATCCCCAGCGGCTGCGGCCTCCCGGCGGCAGGGCCAGGTTCCAGTACGTGTACGCGTGAGCGCCGTCGCGGAAGTAGTCACGCAGTTGGGTCCAGGCGTACCGGCAGTAGCGCCAGTCGTTCTTCCCGTCTCCGCACTCCTGCTCGGTCTGGTAGACGCGCAGCCACGGATAGTGGCTGCGGATCGGCGCCACGGCGTGTTTGCCCGCCCACTGGAACCCGGCGCCGACGACGTACCTGGAGGCGGCCGGATCGTCGAGCACCGCCTCGATCAGGCGGTGGTCCGCCCGTTCCATCGTGCCGACGAACGTCTCGACGCCTCGGCTCTCCATCTCGGGCCCGAGAATGGCGATGAAACGCGCAAGGCCTTCCGGCGTCCAGGTACAGCTGGGGAAGACCTGCGCGGAGTTGAACTCGTTCTGCGGCATGACCATCCGCACGCGGATGCCCGCCTTTCGATAGGCATCGACGTAGGCGCCGAAGTAGGCGGCATAGGTACGCAGGTAACGGTCGTCCTGGATCATCATGTCGGTTCCTTCGAGACCGACCTGATCGTCACGGAGGCCGTTCTCGACGTCGTGCTGCCAGGGCAGCGGCTTGCCGGCGGCATAGTGGCCGTTCGTTTTCAGCCAAGTGGGCGGGCTCCACGGCGATGCCCACAGCGTGAGCTCCGGCCGGTGCGCCAGAGCGGCGTGGACGAACGGGATGAGGGTGTCCCAGTCGTTGTCGATGCTGAACTTCGCCAGGCCGAAGTCCCCGTCGGTCTCGTCGTAGGAGTACCAGCCCCGCGAGAAGTCGTTGGCGCCGATCGGGAGCCGGCCCATGGTGAGGTTGGCTCCTGCTCCGTCCGCGAACAGGTCCCGCATGATGGAGTCGCGGCTCTGTTCGTCGAGCTGGTTGAGCGTCTGCCAGCTCAGCTCGCTAAAGCTGACCCCGATCCCCTCCACCACCTGCTTGGGGCGGTCCTCCAGGACGGCGACATCCGGCGGGCCGGTCAGCTCCTGCGGCCGGATGGGCGGCCTGGCCTCCCAGCGGGCATGCCGGGTGCTCTGGATCCAGGACACCGTACGGGCCTCGGTCATCGCGTCAGCTTTCCTTTCGTGCGACGCCTCGTGCGACGCCAGGCTGACCCCAGACCCGGTTGACCACGTCCACGGCCACCGCCCACGTGGCGGGGGCGAAGAGCAGGAGGCTGGGGCCGACGAGGGGCAGCCTGGTCGCCAGCAGCGCGAGCGACAACAGGAACACCCAGGTCAGCGGCAGGTACGGACGGCGGACGCCCGCCTTCAGCACCCGGTTCAGCAGCGCCGGCAGCCGGTGCTCGTCCGTGCCGGCGAGGGACGCGGCGATAAGGATCAACGCGAGCAGCCCGCCCGCGGCGACGACGAGGATCGGCATGGCCGGGACCGTCGTGCCGTAGAGGGCGAGGTCGTAGCCGAGCAGCAGGGCCAGCGCGGGCAGCGCCCACCACAGCGTGCGCAAGCCCTGGGAGCTGTGCCGGATGGCCGTGGCGAAGCGGCGCACGGGGGCGTCCGCGTGGCCGCGGGCGTCCACCATGGCGTGCGCGGACGCGAGCAGCCCGCGCAGCCCCGGCCCGACCGGGGTCAGGCTGAGCGCGCCGAGCCAGAGCGCGCCGTGGCTGGCCTGCCAGCCGATCAGCCGCTCGAACAGCAGGTACGGCAGGCAGCACGCGACGAAGCAGGCCGAGGCGGCGAACAGGCTCCACACGACGAGGGCGGTCCTGGCGACCGGCCCGTCCAGGGTGATCCTCATCCCTTCACCGCGCCGATCGACATGCCCTTGACGAAGTAGCGCTGGAAGGCGGTGAAGATGAGCACGGACGGGATGATGGCCAGGATGGCGCCGGTGTAGATGAGCTCCCACCGGGAGCTGAGCAGGCCGACCATCCGGTTGATGGCGATGTTGATCGTGCCCGCCGAGGTGGTGTCCAGCATGACCAGGGGGATGAAGAAGTCGTTCCATAGCGACAGCGCCTGGATGATGACGAACGCGGACGTGGCGGGCAGGAGCATGGGGAAGACGATGGACCAGAAGGTGCGCAGCCGCCCGGCGCCGTCCACGTACGCGGCCTCCTCGACCTGGACGGGCACGCTCTTGATGAAACTGCAGTACAGCAGGACGCCGAACGACGCCGAGCCGCCCACGTGCACCAGGATGACGCTGGTCAGCGTGCCGTACAGGCCGGCCTGGTCCATGCCGGAGACGAGCGGGATCATCCGCACCTGGAACGGGATCATCAGCCCGGCGATGAAGAACAGGTAGATCAGCCGCGAGGAGCGGCCGCCCAGCCGTTCGATCCCGTAGGCCGCCATCGGCACCACCGCCAGCAGCAGCGCGATCGTGCCGATGGTGATGACGAGGGTGTTGAGCACGGCCTGGCCGTAGTCGGTGTCCTGGAACAGCCGCACGTAGTTGTCCAGGCTGAACGAGGTGGGCAGGCCCATCGGGTCGCGGGTGATGTCGGCGTAGGTCCTGAAGGAGTTGAGCAGCGCGTACAGGACCGGGAAGGCGACCGCCACGACGAGGACGGTGAGCACCGCCATCGCCACGATCTCGCCCGCCGTGTACCGTTCGCGCTGCTTGCGCGGGCCGCTCATGCCTGGATCTCCCTGCCGCGCATGTACCGGTTGGCCAGCACCGTGCTGACCAGCACGACGAGGAACAGGACCACGGCGGCGGCGCTGCCGTAGCCCGCCCGGTACTCGCCGAAGCCGACCTTGTAGATGAAGAACGCCATCGTCTCGCTGACGAAGCCGGGGCCGCCCGCGGTCAGCACCATCACCTGGTCGAAGATGGTCCATCCGGCGATCAGCGCGAGCGTCAGGTTGACCGTCACCGAGCCCGCCAGCATGGGCCAGGTGACGTAGCGGAACACCTGCCGCCCGGAGGCGCCGTCGATGCGCGCCGCCTCGATCATCTCCGGCGGCACCGACTGCAGGTTGGCCAGGTAGATGAGCGTGGTGTTGCCGCCGAGGGTGAAGCAGATGATGAACAGCAGCACCCAGACGACCAGGTCGCTGTCGCCGAGCCAGTCCAGCGCCCACGACTCCAGGCCGAGGTCCTGGAGGGTGGTGTTCACCACGCCGAAGTTGAAGTTGAGGATGTACTTCCAGATGGTCGCCGCGATGAAGCCGCTGACCAGGGCCGGCAGGTACACCGCGGTGCGGAACAGGCCCTGCAGGTGGCGCAGCCGGTCGAGCAGCAGCGCCACGGCCAGCGAGATCGCGTTGATGACCAGCGCCGAGCCGAGCCCGAGCAGCATGGTGTTGCGGACGGCGTTCCAGAACCGCTCGCTGCCCAGGATCTCCTCGTAGTTGCCCAGCCCGACGTAGCCGTAGGCCGGGTTGACGCCGTCCCAGTCGGTCAGGCTGATCTGGATCGACTGCAGGGACGGCGCGATGACCAGCACGGCGTAGAACACCAGGGCCGGCACGATGAACAGGAGCATCGCCGTCCGCCGCCGCCGCGACGCCCGCCCCCTGACCGGCGGCTCGGGCCGGTCACTCGCGGGGCTCGCCGGTCTCGCCGCCACCGCCGTGGTACGCCCGGCGGCGCTCATGACCGGTGTCCTTTCCACTCACACATCCCTCGTCGCACCTTCCACTCACCTTCCCGGCCCGGCCTCAGCCCTGCTTGACGCTCTTGTCGAACTCGGCCTGCGCCTTGGCGACGGCCTGGTCCACCGTGATCTGGCCGTCCTGCATCTCGATCCGCGTCTGGCGGAAGAAGGTGTTGAACGCGCTGAACTTGGTCGATTCGATGTCGTTGTCGTACCAGACCAGCTTGGGGTTCTTCAGCAGGTCGAAGTAGTCCTGCGCCCCGGGGGTGGAGGTGTTGCGGGTGATCTCCCCGGCCCGCTTGATGTTCGGGGCCAGGCCGCCGGTCTTCTCCATGAGGTTTCCGGCCTCGACCGAGTACCAGTAGGTCAGGAAGTCGACGGCCGCGTCGTACTGGACCTTGTTCTTCTGCGCCTGGGCGGAGATGGCCCAGCCCATGGCGAGGTCGCCGTTGACCGAGTACTTCAGGACGTCGAGGTTGCCCTCGTCGTCCGGGATGACGAACAATCCCGCGTTGAACTCGGGGTCGACCTTCTTGATGTCGGTCAGGCGGCCGATGCCCGCCGACGAGGTCGCCATCACCGCCTTGTGGTTGACCAGCAGCGTCGTGGTCTGCGCGTCCGCCGTGGACTGCCAGCCCTTGAGCACGTAGGTGTCGGTGATGTGCTTGAGCCGTTCCAGGGGTTCGCGCAGGTCCTCGATCGAGGCCTTGCCCTCCGTCACGGCGTTCCAGAACCCGCCCTTGTCGCTCCACTCGGCGAAGACCGGCGCGGCCAGGGGCTTCCAGAGCTGGTCGCTCGGCCAGATCTCGCCGGCGGCGGTGGCCAGCGGGGTCTGGCCCTTGTCCTTGATGGCCTGCAGCAGCGCGATGAACTCGGCGTAGGTGGCCGGCACCTTCAGCCCGTTCTGGGCGAAGTAGTCCTTGTCGTAGACGATGTTGATGCCGCTCTCGCCGTTCATGGCGTTCATGGGGGTGGTGTAGACGTTGCCGTCCGCCGCCTTGCCGTAGACGTCGTCACTGAGCAGCGAGGTGACCTGGGCGGGGAGCGGCGCGAGCTTCTTCGCGGCGATGTAGGTCGCCGTGTCGCGCATGTCGATGATCGCCGGCCAGTTGCCGGTGGCGTCCATCGTCTTGACGGCCGTGGCGTAGTCGGTGCCGGCGGGCAGCGGGTCCAGCCGGACGCTGGTGGTCTTGCTGCGCGCGTTGTACGCCTCGGTCACCGCCTTGATGATGGCGTTGCCCGTCTCGTCGCCGGTGGCGTACGTCAGCCGGATCTCGGTCTTCCTCGACGAGGCGCCATCGCTGCCGCAGGCGGTGAGCGCGCCGCCCAGCAGGCCGGCGGCCGCCGCCACGGCGACCGCGCGACGCCCGATGCGGCTCGGAAGCCGTGCGCCTGACCTTCGCGTTCCAGCTGCGCGCATGTTCTTCTCCTTCGAGAGCTTCGTGTCCCGCCATTGCTTCGTCCTTCGGCCCGGCCCCCGCAGGCATCGAGTAGCGCAACAGCCGCCGGTGCGGGCCCGCTCCGTCGCGTGGCGTTGCATCGGCATTGCAACTAGTTTCAGAGCGGTAAATTACGAGTCACTGCCGTGAAGCGTCAAGGGCCGTCTCGCTCGGCCACCCGACCCTTACCGAACCGTGACACGCTTCGCGGCCCGATCATCAACCGTGGGAGTGCCTACAATGACCGGCATGACGCCGCGTCCCAACGCTTCGAGCAGGCAGCGCGGAACGCGCGGCCCCGCCCCGACCTCGGTGGCGAACCTGCGTGACGTGGCCGCCCGCGCGGGCGTCTCCCCCGCGACCGCGTCGCGGGTCTTCGCCGGCAGCCCGCTCGTGCGCCCCGACACCCGCGAGCGGGTCCTCGCCGCCGCGGAGGAGCTCGGGTACGTGGTCAACGGCCTCGCCCAGGCCATGATGGGACGCGGCCGGCGCTCGGTGGCCTTCGTCGCCAGCCACATGATCGGCCCGACCTTCGCCGCGATGGCCGCCGGCGCCGAGAGCGTCGCCACCGAGCAGGGCAACCTGTTCATCGTGAGCACCACCGGCGCCGACGTCACCCGCGAGCGCGACCTGCTGGAGACCCTGCGGGAGCAGCGCGCCGCCGGCATCCTGCTGGCCGGCTCCACCGCGACCGGCGCGGCCGTCGACCGGCGCATCGCCGAGTACGCCCGCGACCTGGAGACGATCGGCGCCCGCCTGGTGCTGTGCGGGCATCCGGCCGTCCCCGGCGTCCCGAACGTGCTGACCGTCGACTACGACCAGGTCGGCGGCGTGCGGGCCGCCGTCAACCATCTCACCGCGGCGGGGCACCGCCGGATCGCCTTCGCCGGCTACGAGCCGGACAAGACCACCCCGCTGCAACGCCTGCGCGGCTACGAGCTGGGCCTGCGGGACGCCGGCCTGGCGCTGGACCCGTCGCTGGTCGTCGAGTGCCCCAACGAGACCGAGCCGGCCGAGCACGGCTGCCGCGACCTGCTGCGCCGCACGGACCGGCCCACGGCGGTGGTCGGGCTCACCGACGGCGTCGCCATCGGCGCCTACCGGGCCGCGCGCAGCCTCGGCCTGGCGATCCCCGGCGATGTGGCCGTGGTGGGCTTCGACGACATGCCCCTGGTCGTGGACCTGACGCCCGCGCTGACCACCGTACGGGCGCCGTTCTGGGAGGTGGGCGTGCGGGGGGCGCGGCTGGCCCTGGGCCTGGAGGAGGCCACGGGGCACGTCGAGCTGCCGACCGAGCTGATCGTCCGGCAGTCCGCCCCCTGATCCTGGCCGGGCAGCCCCTTGTTGCGCGGCGCACCGGGATGATACTAGTTTCATGGTGATCCACCGGGAGCGACAGCAAGCCCGCACCCTCTTCCGAGCTAGGAAACCATGTCTTCTTCCCCGCTGCCCGAAGCCGTGTTCGCCATGGACCCCGTGCACCTGTCCGGCCTGTTCCCCGCTCCGCTGATGAGCCGGCTGCGGAGCTTGGTCAGGATCGATCCGGGGTTCGTCGCGCGCGATCTCGCCGATCCCACGCTGGCGGGGACCGAGGCGCTGATCACCGGATGGGGCTGCCCGCCCCTGGACGAGGCAGCGCTGGCCGCCATGCCGCGGCTGCGCACGGTGCTGCACGCGGCGGGCAGCGTACGGCACCTGGTGAGCGACACCTTCTGGCGGCGGGGGCTGACCATCTCCAGCGCCGCGCAGGCCAACGCCCTGCCGGTCGCCGAATACACCCTCGGCGCCATCCTCCTGGCCGGCAAGGACGCCTTCACCTGGTCGCGCCGCTACCAGGAGGAGCACCGCTACCCCACGGCCGCCGACAGCGCCGCGCTGGGCAACCACGGCCGCCGCGTCGGCGTCATCGGCGCCTCCCGCGTCGGCCGCCGCGTGCTGGACCTGCTGCGCCCCTTCGACCTGCGGGTCGCCCTGTACGACCCCTACGTGACGGACGCGGCGGCGCTCGGCGCCGTCCCGCTCCCCCTGGACGACCTGCTTCGCGGCAGCGACATCATCACCCTGCACGCACCCGACACCCCCGAGACCCACCGGATGCTCGACCGCGACCGGCTGGCGCTCATCCCGGACGGCGGCGTGCTCATCAACACCGCCCGCGGCAACCTCATCGACCACGACGCCCTCACCGACGAGCTGGCCAGCGGCCGGATCAGCGCCGTCCTCGACGTCACCGTCCCCGAACCGCTGCCCGCCGGGCACCCCCTCTACGGGCTGCCGAACGTCTTCCTGACCCCGCACATCGCCGGGTCGCTGGGCAACGAGCTGGAACGGCTCGGCCGGTGCGTGGTGGAGGAGCTGGAACGCTTCACGGCCGGGCTCCCCCTGGCCCACCAGGTACGGCCGGTCGATCTGGCCACCAGCGCCTGACCGGCGAGACGATCAGCGCGTCGATCCGGACGCCGGCCTGGCTTGTACCGTTGCATGCTTGGCTACTCTTCGTGCTGTTATCGATAACTGTTTCGGTAGCCGCACGTTACAGCGTGGATGGTTGTGAAGACAAGCCCTCTTCAGTGGGCGTCGTCTCACCGGAAGCTGACGCGTGACCTGCGGGTTCAACGCTTCGCAGCCACACCTGGCGGCAATTAGTCACGGCTCCGGCGGTTTCGCCGGGAAGTTTAGGACAGTGTATTGACATATTTCGGACATGCTAATTAGAGTCCCGGGCCATGACTTCAGGGCTGGCGCAGCTTCGCGACCACAACCGGCAGCGGGTGATCGAGACCCTGTCACGCCTGGGAACCGCGTCCCGCTCCCGGCTGGCGCAGGAGACCGGGTTGTCCCGCACGACGATCTCGGCGGTGGTCAACGACCTGCTGGCCGAGGGCAGCGTGGTCGAGGTCGAATTGCCGCGTTCCAGCGGGCCGGGGCGGCCGGGAACGGGCCTGGCCCTGACTCGCCCGAGCGGCACGCTGATAGGCGTCGACTACGGGCATTTCCATGTCCGGGTGGCCGTGGCGGATCTGTCCTACAAGATCCTCGGCGAGCGATACCTGGAGCTGGACCTCGACGCGGCGCCGCACACGGCCTTCGACACCGCCGCCGAGATGGCCGGCGAGCTGCTCCAGGAGGTGGGACGGCCGGTCGCGTCGGTGGTCGCCGGCGGGGTCGGGATTCCGGGCCCCTACGACCGCAAGACTGGAACGTTACACGCGGGGGCCATCCTGCAGTCCTGGGTCGGGCTCGACGTCGCGGCCGAGCTGGGCTCCCGGCTGCCCTATCCGCTCTTCCTGGACAACGACGCCAACCTCGGCGCGCTCGGTGAGTTCACCTTCGGCGCCGCCGCGGACGCCGACGTCATGGTCTACATCCGGCTGTCGTCCGGAATCGGCTCCTCGCTCGTCCTGAACGGCTATCTGTTCCGCGGCGCGGGCGGTATCGCCGGTGAGCTGGGGCACGTCGTGGTCAAGGAGGACGGCCCCATGTGCCGCTGCGGCGGGCGTGGATGCCTGGAGGCGTTCGCCACCGGCCGCGCCCTGCGGGAATCGCTGAGGTTCTCGCACGGTGAGCTGACCCTGGCCCGCATCCTCGAGCTGTCGGAGGCCGGCGACGTCGGCTGCCGGCGGGCGCTGTCCGACGCGGGCACGACGATCGGCCGCGCGCTCGGCGATCTCTGCAACCATCTCAACCCCGACCGCATCGTCCTCGGCGGTGAGCTCAGCGCCGCGGGCGAGGTGTTACTGGAGCCGATGCGCGTCGCGGTCGCCAGGAACGCGATCCCCGCGGCGGCCAAGCAGGTGCGCGTCGCCGCCGCCAGCCTCGGCGACCGGGCCGAGGTGCTGGGAGCCCTGGTGTTCGCCCAGCAGCAGGCCGACGTCAACCTCGACGAGCTGCCCCGGGCCTTCCACTGAGCGGATCGCCGCCCTCTCTCACCCCAAGGAGTTCCTCCCATGTCAGCAGCGTCTCCGCCTGCGCAGCAGGCCGCCACCCGCTGGCGCCCGCCGCAGCTGCCGGGTGCGGCGTCGCGTTACGCGCTTCCGGCCGTCTTCACCTTGCTCCTGGTCGTCCTGCTCATCACGACGCCGGAGTTCCGCAACTGGAACAACATCGCCAACATCCTCCAGCAGAACGCGATGATCGGCATCGTCGCCTGCGGCATGCTCGTCATGATCGTGACCGGCGGTTTCGACCTGTCGGTGGGCGCGGTCGGCGCGATGACCAGCGTCGCCACGGCCTGGCTGGTCGGGCAGACCTCGCCGGTGCTCGGCATCGCCGGGGCGTTGCTGCTGGCCGTCGCGGTCGGGCTGGTCAACGGCATCGCCATCGCCAAAGTCGGCATCAGCCCGTTCGTGGCGACGCTGGGCACCCAGGTGCTGGTCACGGGCATCCTGTACGTGTCCACGTCCGCCGCCCCCGTGTACGGCCTGCCACCGGAGTTCGCGGTGTTCGGCCAGTCGCGCGTCGGCGGCATCCCCACGGTCGCGCTGATCTTCCTGGGCGTGATCGTCGCGACCTGGGCGATGCTGCGCTTCACCCGCTTCGGCCACTACCTGTACGCGGTCGGCGGCAACCGGCAAGCCGCCCGCCTGGCCGGCGTCAACGCCGACCGCATCCTCCTGCTGGCCTACGTCTTCGGCGCCCTGTGCGCGGGCATCGCCGGCCTCGTCCTGGTCACCCAGACCGGCATCGGCCAGCCGAACTCCGCGACCACGTGGCCGCTGTCGGCGATCGCCGCCGTCGTCGTCGGCGGGGTTCCGCTGGCCGGCGGGGCGGGCCGGGTCAGCTCGGCGGTGCTCGGCACCCTGCTGCTCGGCGTCGTCGCCAACGCCCTCAACCTGCTGGGCGTGTCCTCCTACTGGCAACCGGCCGTCACCGGCGTGGTCATCCTCGTCGCCGTCGGCATCGACAGCTACCAGCGCAAGCGCGCGTCCCAGACCTGAGAAAGAGCCATGAACATGAACACACTCCCCCGGCGGGTCCCGCGCTGGAAAGCCGTCGTCGGCGTCGTCGCCGCCCTGGCCCTGAGCGTCACCGCCTGCGGCAGCGAGCCGAGCGAGAGCACCGCCGCCGGCACGGCGAAGACCTTCAAGATCGGCCACATGATCTTCGACACCTCGGTGCCGTTCTACTCCAACCTCATCAAGAAGGAACGCGAGACCGCCCAGCAGCTCGGCGCACAGGTCGACATCCGCAGCGGCAACGGCGACCTGGCCAACGAGATCTCCGTGGTCCAGCAGTTCGTCGCGGAGAAGTTCGATCTGATCCTGATCAGCCCGAGCGACCCGAAGGGCATCATCCCGGCCGTCCTTCAGGCCAACAACGCCAACATCCCCGTCATGGCGGTCAACACGCAGGCCGACGTCAACTCGGGCGGCAAGATCGTCACCTACGTGGGCGTGGACGACTACACCTTCGGCAAGGGGCAGGGCGAGCTCCTGGTCAAGGCCATCGGCGAGAGCGGCAACGTCGGCTACATCACCGGCAAGCTCGGCACCTCCGCGCAGATCCAGCGCAAGGCCGGCCTGATGGACGTCCTCAAGCAGCACCCCGGCATCAAGATCGTCTCTGAGCAGGCGGCCGACTGGGACAACGCCAAGGCCCTGGCCATCACCCAGGACTACCTGTCCAAGTACCCCAAGGGGCAGCTCAGCGCGATCGTCAGCCAGGGCCCCGAAGGCGTCTCGGGCGCGGCGAACGTCCAGAAGAGCGGGCGCACCGACGTGAAGTTCATCGTCGGCGACTTCCCCGCCGACGTGCGCAAGGCCATCTCCGACGGCACCGTGTACGGCAGCGTCAACCAGGACCCGGCGCCCCAGGGCGAGAACGCGATCAAGTACGCCGTGGAGTGGCTGAAGGGGAACCAGTCGGCGGTTCCGCAGCCGAACGCGTACCTGGACCTGCCCACCATCACCAAGGACAACGTCGAGCAGTACAAGGCAGCCTGGGGGGAATGATGGCCATCCTGGAGATGACCGGGATCCGCAAGAGCTTCGCCTCCGGCGAGGTGCTGCACGGCGTCGACCTCACCGTCGAGCACGGCGAGATCCACGCGCTCATCGGGCACAACGGGGCGGGCAAGAGCACGCTCATGAAGATCCTCGGCGGCGTGCACCCCGACCACGAGGGCACCATCGCCATCGACGGCGAGCCCGTCTCCGTACGTACGCCGAAAGAGGCGATAGAACACGGCATCGCGGTCATCTACCAGGACTTCTCGCTCGTCCCACAGCTCACCGTGGCCGAGAACATCGCGCTCGGCCGCGAGCCCCGGCTCGGCGCGGCGGCGCTGGTCGACCACAGGGAGCTGGCCGCCCGCTCCGCCCGCGAGGCGGCGCGGGTCGGCATCGACCTGCCGATGGACCAGCCCGTCGGACGGCTCGGCGTCGCGGGCCAGCAGCTCACCGAGATCGTCCGCGCCCTGGCCCAGGAGCCGCGCATCCTGGTGATGGACGAGCCCACGGCCCGGCTCGCCCCCGGCGAACGCGAGCGCCTCTTCGCGATCATGCGGGACCTCGCGGAGCGGGGCGTCGGCATCGTCTACATCAGCCACTTCCTGGACGAGATCACCTCGGTCGCGGACCGCATCACGGTGCTGCGCGACGGCGACGTCGTCGCGCGGCTGGAGGCGGGCGAGACGGACGCCGACGGCCTGGCCCGGCTCCTCGTCGGCGACGACGCCGCCGACCACCGGCGCGCCGCCGCGGCCACCCCCTCGGCCGGCGGCGTCATGTCACCGGCCGCGCCTCCAGCCGAGGGCGCCACGTCACCCGCCACGCCTGCACCCGACGGCGTCACGTCACCCGCCACGCCTGCACCCGACGGCGCCACGTCACCCGCCACGCCTGCAGCCGGAGGCGTCGCGTCTCGTGCCGGTGCCGGGACGCCGGGGCTGGAGGTGACGGATCTCGTGGTCGCCGGCCGCCCGCCCGTCTCCCTGCGCGTCGCGCCAGGCGAGATCGTCGGCATCGCCGGCCTGGTCGGATCGGGCCGCAGCCGCCTGGCCAAGGCGATCGTCGGCGCCGCGCCGAGCACCGGGACGGTCGCCGTCGCCGGCCGTGCGCTGCGCCGCCGTACCCCTGCCCGCGCCGCGCGTGCCGGGGTGCTGCTGATCCCCGAGGACCGCAAGACGCAGGGGCTCGTGATGACCGGCACCGTCCAGGACAACATCGAGCTCACCGCGCTCGGCGGCGCGCTGACGCGGGCCGGCCTGGTCCGGCGCGCGGCCCGCCGCCGCCTGGTCGCCGACGCCGTCAAACGTTTCCAGGTCAGGCCCGCCGACAGCGGCCGGATCGTCGACACGCTGTCCGGCGGCAACGCCCAGAAGGTGCTGCTGGCGCGCGCCGCCTCCGCCGGCCCCAAGGTGCTGCTGCTGGACCAGCCGACCGCGGGCGTCGACGTGGGGGCCAAGGCCGAGATCGCCCGCCAGATCGAGCGGCTCGCCCGCGACGGCGTGGCCGTCGTCCTGATCTCCGACGACCTGGACGAGCTGCTGGCGCTGACCAGCCGGCTGCTCGTCATGCACACCGGCGCCGTGACGACCACGCTGAACACCGCCGACGTCGACCGCCCCGGCCTGCTGTCAGCGATCAGCCGGGTCAGGAAGGAGGCGGCATGACCCCCACCGTCGCCATGAAGCTGTACGGCTTCGAATGGACGAACCAGTACGGCCTCGACGAGACCGCCGCCGCACGCCGGCTGGAGGAACAGGGCGTCGACTGGGTCGTGGTGCAGAACCGGCGCGACCCGATCCCCGGCAGCGGCGTCGAGCAGCTCGGGCCGCCGCCCGGCTACGACGACCACCGCTTCCGCGACCACCTGCGCGAACGCGGGCTGCGCGTCTTCGAGGCGACCGCCGTGTACTTCCAGCCGGGCGAGTACTGGGCCCGTCCGGAGCTGCGGCCGATCGCCTCCGACGCGAGTGTGATGAGGCCCTTCGACTGGTACGTGGGACTGTGCCCGTCCGACCCCGCCCATGTGGCGCGACGGGCGGAGATCCTGTCCGAGGTGGTGGACGATCTGCGACCGGACGGGGTGTTCCTCAACTTCATCCGCTTCCCCGGGTTCTGGGAGGCGTGGACGCCCCGGCGCACCCGGGCCGAGATCAAGGAATACTGCTTCTGCGAGCGTTGCCTGCGCGGGTTCAGCCAGTCCACCGGCAACGACCTGCCGGTGCACGACCCGGTCAGGGCCGCGGCGATCCTCCAGCATGAGCTGCGGGCGGAGTGGACGTCCTGGAAGTGCGCGCTCATCGCGGACGTGGTGCGGCGGCTGCGCACGGCGGTGTGCGCCGTCCAGCCGGGCACCGAGGTGCTCATCAACGGCGTCGCGATGGGCCGCGACGACTTCGGCGACGCCGTACGGGAGGTGCTCGGCCAGGACCTCGGCCTGATCTCGCGAGAGGCCGAGCACACCGAGCTGATGCTCTACCACCAGATCCTCGCCCGCGACCCCTCCCCCTGGATCGAATCGCTCGTGGGCGAGATGCGCCCGCGCATCGACGGCACGCTGCTGGCCTGCCTGCAGACCTCCCCCACCTATCTCGATCCGCCGCACGACGGCATGGGCAGGCGATCTGACATCCCACCGCAGGAGTTCAGGGCGGCGCTGCGGGCCATCGCCCTCGT
>NZ_BAAAQX010000071.1:0-33275 GCF_039531895.1 Nonomuraea monospora | reverse complement strand
CCCGCACCTGAGGATCAGGGACCTCCGGATCCGGCTTGCTTGCTCCCACGAAGGGATGTCTCCTTCCCCACCCTCAGCACAGAGTTTCATGCCTGTTTGCTACCTCTGTCCATTTTGACAGGGAGGGTCCCGAACTGTCGGCCCCGCGCCTGCGGAAATGGCCCGACGTCTGCCTGCACGCCCGCGCGAATCGTCGGCCCCGCACGCGCCCTCCACGCCGACGTGCTCGCAAACACTATCTGTGCCCACGCCGACATCCTGGGACTCGCCGACCCGAGCCGATCGCCTCGTCGAGGAGGCGTGCAATCAGGGCGGCCCCGACAACATCACCGTGATCATCATCGACTCCCACGCTGGTCACGCGTATGACGAGCCTCTGCCCCGTACCTCAAGACGCAATCGCAAGACTAGACTTGCAAGCTTACGAGACGTCCATACGCGGGAGAGACCATCGTGCCCACCCAGTACGGACAGATCGCCGCCGACCTACGGCGGCGCGTCAAGCAAGGCGAATGGCCCCCCGGCACGGCGCTGCCTACCCAGACCGAACTCTGCGAAGAGTACGGCGTGGCCCGCGCCACCATGACCGCCGCCCTCAACCAGCTCCAAGGCGAACGCCTCGTCACCGGAGTACGCGGCCAAGGCACCTTCGTCCTCGACTGGCGGCCCATCCGAGTCTCCCTTCCCCGCTACCCAGCTATCCTCGAACCCGAAGGACACGCCGGCGCCTGGGAGACCGCATGCCAGCAGGCCGGCGCGGCCGGCTCCATGGTGACCGTCGAGGTCGCCCACGAGCGCGCCGACGTCGACGTCGCCGAAGCGCTCGGCCTCACCGAGGGCACCGACACCGTGATCCGCCATTCCCGGCACGCCACCCTGAACGACAGCACGTGCCAGGTCCACACCGCCTACTACCCCGCCCACCTCATCGAGGGAACCCCACTCGCAGGCCAGGAGAAGGTCGTCGGCAGCCTCTACGGCGCCATGCGCGCCGCCGGTATCGACCCTGCGAGCGCGGACGAGCACCTGTCCGCCCGGCCAGCCACCGCCGACGAGGCCGCCGAGTTCACGCTCATGACCGGCTTCCCCGTCCTCACCCTGGATCGGCTCACCCGAGACCAGGAGGGCCGCCGAGTGGAATGGCTGCGCATGGTCATCGACCCGACTCGCGTGATGGTCACGTACGACGGGCTGCCGCCTACTTGGCCCGCTCGGAAGTCACCGCTGCATGATTTCGCTCGTTACAAGTGACCGCTACAGGACGGACCCACCAGAGAGTGCGGTTCAGATCGTTTCAGAGTCCACCCGTGCACCGATGATCCCGGGCCACGCTCGGGACGGTGACCTCCGCGATGTTCCCCCTCAGCGCGCGTGACCACGGACGGGAGGCCTCGGCGGCCGAGCTCGACACGCTGGAGATCGTCACCGGGTTGCGGGCTTCGACTGTTGATGACGCCGCAATCGACGGGTTCTACATCACCGTGGACCACCTGTGCTCCGACTATCCGTACCTGCCAGCTGGCTGACACGCTTGATCTGCTGCGTCCCAGCCAACACCTCAGACACCATCCCCATACCAACCCACCAGGCCTTGCTCTCCATGGCCTCTACCCCCTGAGGGACATGGCCCATCACCACGACGTCAGTGCCGCGAAGATCAGACTGTTGGCATGTATTAGCGACCACCAGTTATGGCGGCTGCGCTACACAAAGTCAGGCGTCTTCCACTCAACAGACTTTGGACGCTGACCCCCAGAAAGGATAAACTCTTTGAGCGCCATGCGTACAAGGTCAATTGCGACTTCGGAGTGGGGAGGAAATTCAGTCGCATGACCCATGATGCAATAGATCGGCTCAACCTGAGTCTCTGGTGCTCCCGCTGTTACAAGGTTGCCGTCGTCGCCATCCATAAATGCAAGGATGCCGACGGAGAGATACGAATCAACGCCAACTAGGAGCTCGTGGTCAGGCGTCCCGGAGGACAATTTTTTCCGGGCCAGCGAATGAACCTGCGCCAAGTTGTGGTCGATAGGTGCGGATGCCAGCGCGTCGATCAGCGCATCAGCGTCTTGCGATGTACTTAGTAGTATCGGTTCCTTGTTGTGTTCGGGCAGGTATCGCGCTGCGGCGCGAGGTTTCATCAGCGACTACCTCCATAAGTCTTACCCTCAGGCGGACTTCCTGGCCATCGTACCGTAAGCTCGTTATCGCCGAGCAGGTCATCCAGAATCCTGTCGCAGCCTAGTTCGACTGCACATGGGCCATTGGGATTATTGATATCCAGTTCCGCCTTCGTGATGCCGTCCCGATCCATAATGGCGGCCATCTTCGCCTCGACATGGGTGGAGGTCCAGGCCTTCGCGTTTCCCTTCAGATGATTCGTCTTGCGGAGCTTATCGTTAACCCAGTCGCTAAGGTCTGGATCTTGTCGTCCGCTTTTTATGTTATACGTTGTGCCGTCAGCAGCCTTACCCCGGCCGCTAGTTGGCCCCTTAGGGGCAAAGGGGGGGAGATCGTTACAATCCGGGTCAACATTATGGACTAGAACTGATGCACCACCAGCCACGACATGGTAGGTGTGCAAGTCGTCGACTGTCAGGTTGTAAACCCGCTCGACGGCTGCCCATGCCTCCACTGCGGCCACCTGGACGTACGTACCAGCCGCAGTCTGTAGCCACATGCCGGGTTGCAGGCGGCCAGCATCGACCCACTGCTGCATCGCGGGCACCCAGAAGGGGTGGTTGTCCGTGGCGGTGATGGTCTTAGTGGCGGCGCCGTCCCCTACGTCGGTATCCACGGTGATCTTGACGAGGCGCTTCAACCCCTGCCCCTCGATCAAGGCGGTGACCGGTTCGGCGCTGGTGCGTCCAGTGACAGGATCAGCAGCGATGACCTCATCACCAATCTTGATGTCTTCGATGGCCTTGGTAGTGCCGTCGGCCAACAAAACCTTGGTCCCCGCTGCAAAGCTGTTGGGCTTGCCTGGATCGCAGGAATGAGCGGTTGGCTTATCAACTGCGCCGACGCCGTCTATGCACTCACCAGTCTTATATGGATTCGGCTGGCAATGAATAATAAAATCCGGCGACGGAGGCCTTCTGTCCGCCGGCGGTTCCGATGCGCCGCCATTCGAAGATGGTGAGGTGATCAACCCAATCGGCGCACCAATCACCGGAGCGACCGTTTCGGCCACAACCCCGACAAGGGACGCGATGGCCCCAGCGCCAAGAGTGATGACTACGATGATTTCTTCGATGTCCTCTAGGGCTTCGTTAGGGTCAACCATGCACTTCTTGCCGCAATTAGGGCGATGAAGCTCTGGCCCCCAACACATGACAGCGCACGGGTCTTCCACCGGCTCTCTCTTCGCGGGCGGACTGTAGGTGGTTGGCGGATTATATGTACTGGTTGGCTTATTGTCTGGCTTTTTTGTATCTTTATCTTTGTTTGTCGTGTCGTCTTTTTTGCCATGACATCTATTGCTGAATTCAGCGCACGGGTCAGGCGGCGGCCTGTTGCACTCTGGCCGCGGATCGTGCGTTTTGCATGGGCCTGAGGCTTGGTCGTGAGAGGGGTCAGCGGTGGGTTTCGCGTCGGTCAAGACGTCACATGCCACGGCGCCTGCCACGCCGAATATCGGAATGCCCACCAGTCTGTAGCAGCCTCGGTTGGGGGCGTGCCCTGACGGGTCAGTGGTGAGGAGCGGGCTTCCTGCACCATACGTATAGCGGTTCGCGTGGATGGAGGGATCAGGAGTCAAAGTCCATGTGTCGCGAGAAGTAAATGTTCCGGTACCGGGCTGGTACCAACGGGCGTGCATGTTGACCTTGCCGGTGTCCGGGTCGGTGTACTCGCCCTGGTAGCCCAGCGCGGGCTTGGTGCCGGTTTGGGCGGTGACTTCACCGAAGGGGTTGTAGGTGGTGGTACTGGACAGGGCGGTGCCGGTGAAGGTGCCGACCAGGTCCTGGTGCAGGTCGGTGAGCGCGCCCGTGGCGGGAGCGGTGCCTTCCTTGACGCTGATCAGGCCGCCGAAGGGATCGCGACCGTAGCTGGATTGCACGGCGCCGGCCTGGTCGGTGATGGCGATGATGTCGTTGTCGAGACCCGCGTAGGCGAACCGCTGGGTTCCGCCGGTCTTCTGGCGGGTGAGCATGCGGTCGAAGGCGTCGTAGGTGTAGGTGGCGTCGCCGTCGTTGATGAGCCGGTCGAAGGCGTCGAAGGTGAGGTTGCGGGTGTTGCCGTTCTTGGTCTGGGTGGCGAGGGTGCCGCGGGGGGTGTAGGTGTAGGTGCTGCCGTCCCCTTCGAGCAGGCGGTTGCGTTCGTCGTAGGTGAAGGTCTTCTCGCCCGCCTTGGTGCGGTTGCCGGACGCGTCCCACCCGTAGGCGGTGGTGGTGCCGTCGGGGCCAGTCCAGGAGGTGAGGCGGCCGGCGTGGTCGTAGCCATAGGTGTTGCTGCCCGCTCCGGCGAGGCCTTCGGTGACCTTGCTGGTGAGGTTGTCGTCCTTGTCCCACCCGTAGGTGATTTTCGAGAGTTGGCCGCCGCTGCTGTTCTTCAGCGTGTGCGTCTCGACACGGTCGAGGGCGTCGTAGGTGAAGGCCTGCGTGTTGGCCGGGTTGGCGGAGGTGATCGTGGTGAGCCGGTCGGCCTTGTCGTAGTCGTAGGTGTTGGTGCGTCCGCTGACCGGGTCGGCGACGGTCTTGAGCCGGTTGTCGGCGTCCCAGGTGTAGGTGGTGGTGCCAACGGCGTCGACGCGCTGGGTGGGGTTGCCGAGCGCGTCGTAGGCGTAGGCGGTGCTCGTTCCGGCCGGGGTGGTGAGTTTGGTCAGCAGGCTGCGGTCGTTGTATTCGAGCGTGTTGCCGCTGACCGTGGTGGGGCGGTCGGCCAGGTCGTAGCTGTAGGTCTTGTCGTCGGCGACGATCCCGGCCCCAGATCCGCTGACCTTGGTGAGGCGGTTGAGGTTGTCGTACTGCTTGTCGTGGCGGACGCCGCCGGGCTGGATGAGCGCGGTCTCGTTGCCGACCACGTCGTAGACGTGCGTCCAGGTACGGTCGGCCAGGTTCGGGTGGGCGGTGGTGGCTGGCTCGGTCAGGGTGTCGATCAGGCCGAGGCTGTTGTAGCCGGTCCAGGTGGCGTTGCCACGACCGTCGGTGACCCGGGTGCGGGCACCGGTGGCGTCATAGCCGAAGCTGGTGGTGATCTGCTCGCCGGCGGAGACCGGTTCGACGAGTTCGGTCAGCAGGTCGGTGGCGTCGTAGCTGCGGCGGGTGACGTGGCCCTCGCCGGAGGTGTAGCGGGTGGCGTTGCCCGCGGCGTCGTAGCCCAGGCCGATCGTGCGGACCGTCGCCCCGTTCTTGTCCAGGCTTTTCACGCTGGTCAGGCGGCCCGCCAGGTCGTACTCGCCGACCATGGCCTTCTCCAGCGGGTCCGTGGCCTTGGCGGGGCGGCCGAGCGCGTCGTAGCTGTACTTGGTGATCTCCCGAGCCGGGTCGGTGACCGATTCGACCTCGCCGGCCGCGTTCACGACGAAGTCGGTCGTCTTGCTACCCGGCAGCACTTCCTTGGTGAGGTAACCGGCGTCGTTGTAGGTCAGCGTGGTGACGTACGCGGCGCTGGCGGGCTTGCGTTCGATCACCGTCTGGGTGATCTGGCGACCCAGATCGTCGTAGGTGGCCTGGACACGCGCGCCGGTCGGGTCGATCACGGTCAGCTGCTCGCCGACCCAGTTGTACTCCGAGATCCACTGCCCGGCGGGCTGGCCCGCGGCGGCGGGCGGGTCGGTCACCCGTACCGGGTTGCCGAGCGCATCGTACTCGGTCGTGGTGACCTGCCCGCGCGGGTCAGTGACCGTGGTCAGGCGGCCCGCAGCGTCGTAGCCGTAGCCGATCGTGGGGGTGACCTGGGTGCCGCCGGGCGGCGTGTACGGCATGGCGGTCAGCGAGGTGCGGCGGCCCATCCGGTCGAAGCCGGTGGTGGCAAGGCGGCCTTCCGGATCGATGACGTGGGTCTGCCAGCCCGCGTTGTTGTAGCCGATCCGGGTGGTGGGGCGGCCCTGCTGCGCGGTGCCGGCCTTCTCGATACTGACCGTCGGGGCCCTTATCTCGATCAGGCGGCCGAGCGCGTCGTAGCTGTTGGTGGTGGTGTACTCGGCAGCTGAGGCACCTGCGGCGTTGCCCCGCGGGTCGGTGACCGCGGTGGTCAGGCCACGATCGTCCACCGTCCAGGTGGTGGTGAGGTCCTCGTCACCGTTCTCGACCGTCTGCCGGGTCAGCACCCCGGCCGCGTTGTAGCCGTAGCTGACGCTCTCCGCACGGGTGCCGCCCGCCGCCCCGGTGTACGTCTCCTTGATCGTCTGATCGTTGGCGTCGTACTCGAAGACCGTCTTGCGCTGCAGCTTGGCCGGATCGAGGGTGGCCGAGCTGAGCCGACCAGCAGCGTCATAGACGTACTCGGAAGTGGTGACGCCTACGCCAGAGATGGGGTCGGCCCCGATCACTTGCTTGGTCAGGTTCCCCGCCGCGTCGTAGGTGTTAACCTCCAGCGCGACATCCTTCGTGGTCGTGGCACCGTTCAGCTTGACGTCGTCACCGATCACCTGCGACAGCAATCCGTCACCGAAGTAGGTGTAGGAGGTCTTGCGCAGCATCGCATCGACCTGGGCGGCCAACCGACCGCCGTCGTCGTAGGAGTAGGACTCCAGCGTGATCTCGGTGGCCGGCTGCGGGTTGACCGGGCTGCCGGTCCAGTTCTTGAGCGTGCGCTTCTCGAGCTCGCCGCGTTTGGTGTAGGTGTAGCCGAACACCGAGCCGAGCTGGTCGGTGACGGTATCTTGCAGGCCGACCTTGTTCCAGGTAGTGCGGACGACGCCGCCTTCAGGGTCGGTGGCGGTCTCCTCGCGGCCGTACGCGTTGTAGGTGTAGGTGGTCGTCCGGGCCTGGTCCCCACCGGTCAGGTCCTTGACGGTCGCGGTCAGCGTGTTGCCGTCCGGGTCGTAGGTGTAGCTGGTTTCGGCGGTGTGGCTAACGCTGGTGATCTCGTTTTTGACGCTCGGTGCGGTCTGGGTGGCCAGCCGGCCCGCGCCATCGTAGGTGAAGATCGTCTTCACCCCGTTGGGATGGGCGTCGGAGATCTGAGTCTGTCCGGTGACCCGCCCCAGCACGTCGTGTTCGAGTTTGGTGATCAGTCCGCTTGGGTCAGTCTGCTCGGCCAGGTCCCCGGCTGCGGTGTAGCGCAGCTCGGTGACGTTGCCCTTGGCGTCAGTATTGGTCTCGATCAAGCCTGCGGGCGTGGTGCCGCCGCCGACGGCGGGCTCGGTGCCGTCGGTGTAGGTGACCGTAGCTGAGCGGGCGGTGGGGAAGTCGAGAGTGGCCGGGGTCGTCAGCTTGGTCTGCTCGCCGTAGGAGTTGTACTCGTAACCGGTGGCGTAGGTGTTGTCAGTGGCGCTGGTCGAACGGGCGTCCCTAACCTTGGTGACCCGATCGTTCCGCGCGTCGAACTGATCACCCGTGTTGACGTAGTACTCGGCACGGACGGTCTGACAGCTACTGGAGGTTCGGCAGGTCGTGGTGGCCAGCACGTTGCCACGGTCGTCGTTGTCGTAGCGCACGAAGTTGAAGTTGGCGTCGTCGACCTGGGCGAGGAAGCCGCCGGTGTCGTAGGTGTAGCTGGTCTTCTTGCCGAGCTGGTCGGTCTTCGACACGGTGCGGTAGCCACGCCAGGCGTCGTGGACGGTGGTGATGGACTCGTTGTTCGGGTCCTTCACCGTGACGGTGGACATGCCCGTCGCAGTGTCGTAGGCCGGTTCGCCGATCTGCCAGGTGCCACCGTTGTTGTCGGTGTGGCTCTTGATCCGGTCAGTGGCAGGGTCGTAGGTGTTGGCCGCCCAAACTCGGCCGGACGGCAGGGTGGTCTTGGTGAGCTTGTGCGGCGCTGCGGCACGCGCCGCGTAGTGCCGAGCGACCTCGGCCGGTGACAGCGGACGGTCGTAGACGGCGACCTCGTCCACCGTGCCGTCCAGACCACCGAGCTTCAGATTGTCGGTGTAGAAGGGAGTCGTCTCGGAGATCTCGCCGGCGAAGCTCCCGGCGACGACCCCGTCCACATACAGGGTCTGCCGGTCCCCTTCGGCGGTCAGGACGGCGTGGTGCCACGCGCCGTTCTTGACCGCAACGCTGGTGGTGATGCGAGAGGCGGCATCGTAGCCCGCTGACAATTTGCCGTCCGCCGTCACTTGCAGCATCGGAAAGGTGATGTAGGAGTACTCGCCCTCGACGGTCATGAGGGTCCCGCTGCTGGTGGTCTTGAACCACGTTTCGATGGCGGCCCAGGCGCCGGCGCGGGGGATGATGCCGTTGGGCAGCCAAATCGCCCCCGTGTCGGAGGCGGAGATACCGACGGCGGTGTCCGGCGTCCCCGCCAGCGCGCCGGGGCGCCCCAGCGTGTAGCCGCCAGCGAAGCTATAGCCCGCATCACCGAGCCAGCCCAGATCCTTGGCGCTGTCGCCGTCGGTCTCGCCGAACCGCCAATAGCCCATCGGCTCGGAGTCCAGCACGGTGCTGCGATACAGCGAACCAGACTCGTGGTCGTAGCTGGTGCACTCCTGCTGCGGGTTGCACACCTTCGTCAGCACATCGCCGTCGTAGCTGTAGGTCCACGTCAGCGCCTTGCCATCAACCGGGTCCGTGGACACCGAGGTGACATGGGAGCCGGTCCAGGCGAAGGTGAGTGAGCGGCCCCCGGTCGCGGTCGCCTTGGCCAGCTTGCCGTCGCTGCCGTACTCCAGATCCTGGCTGCGCCCTCGCTGGTCGGTCACCTTCAACAGCCGCCCAGCGCTGTCGAACACATACGACGTGGAGGATTTGTCCATCAGCCGCCAGCCGCCGTCACTGTTCTTGGCGAGGGTGGCGTACATGCCCGGGGGAGGCTGCCAGCCGCCGTCATCCTTCTTGGCGAACCGCACCTGCCGCCCGTCCGGATAGGTCACCAGCGCCGCGGCGCGGCCACGCAGGCTCTCCTCAACCACGCGCATGTCCCACCGCGTGGACCAGCCCGCACCGAAGACGCCCTCACGCCGGGGATCCATGCTGTTGTAGGAGCGCACCACAGACAGCGGCGGCCCAGCCACCGGCACCTGCACGTCCGTAAAGGTCGTGGTGTAGTTGCCAGACGACTGGTGGAACTCCTGCCCGTTCACCCCCGGCGTGGACAACTGGGAGGTGATCGTCGGCTGGCGCACCCCGACGACCAAGGTCCTCGTCGAGGAGTAGCCGCTCTGGCCGCCAATGGTCGAGGCGTCGGACACGCGCACCCGCCACCAGTACTGGCGGCCCCACGACAGCACGCCCTCCGGCACGGTTCTGCTGCCCGACAACAAGCAGCACGACTCGTACGTATGACAGCCGGACATGGACGGGTTGTCGCACACCTCGAAGTAGAAGGCGACCGCACCGCCCTCCCATGTGGTGGCGGTCGCGCTCAACGTCGGCGTGGTCGTCATCACCTGCAGGCCGTTGTCCGGCGTCATCGAGGTCACCGTCGGGGCGGGCGGCAACGGACACGGCCCAATCAGTGACCACCCAGTCGGATCTTCGTGGGGTGGGAAGAAATTCAGACTGGAAGGGATGTTCTGGGTGGCCCGCCAGATGCGGCGATCCGAGCCAACATAGGTGCCGACAGCGACGTAAACACCACGCTGCCACGGCTGGTACGAGCCACACGGCGGCTCTGCCGCCAGTTGGGCCAGCAGAGCCGCGGCCTCGCTCACCGGCTTGCCGGCCGCCAGCGCCTGGCGCTTGACGCCGACCCGATCCTCCAGCGGCAGCGCCTTCTTCGGCGGCTTGGCCACCTTCTCCGGCGTACCCGGATCGGCGCCGCTCCGCGTAGCCTCGCTCGAAGTCAACGAGGGCAGACTCTTCGCAGATCCGTAAGCCTGCTTCGGCGTCTCCGGCGATCCCTGTGCCGTAACCCCGGCCTCAGCGGCAGTTACGGCGACATCGGCGCTCGCCGGTAAGGGCTGCAGAAGGAGCAGGCCGGGTAGCAGCCCCAAAAGGATGGCTGCCACCGCAGCCGATGCCCGGCCAGAGCGAGCCCATGCCAAATTCCGGCGCATACGCCGTCACGCTCCGAACCACAACGAGGCACCCGCAGGGGCGCCAGCCGTCGCTCCACCCACCCGGCAGGAATCCCGGCTCGTGCGGCTCGGAGCACTTGATCAAACGGACAGAGCGTAACTTTTGTAAGATCACCCGACAAGAGCGACTTCAGTGATCAAAAGGGTGCGGAACGCGACGCACCCGAAAGAACGCGATTCAGACACTCACTGCGCGCTCGACAAGATTCCCCGACTCGTGACTGACGTCGCCGCCCCCGGCGTGGATCGCGATGAGCCTGTGGACGCCGTCACGTCGGGGTGGGCCAGCTCGCCTGCGCTGGGTTCTCGCCACCAGCCTGCCCGGCGGGGCCCCGCGATGGTCATCTTCGGCGCAAGATCCGCAAGGGGTCATTCGGCGACCGGCACATCGGCAAGCGCGCCCAGCGGCCCAAGCTGGTCGCGGTCATCGTCGCCCTGGTGGTGCCCACACTCGCCCTCCTGACGGTGCTCGGCGCACCTAGAGTGATGGGCGTCTGCTCGACCATCATGCTGGCCACGCTCGCCGCGGTGGGGCCGATCAACCTCCGCTGGAAGATCTCCTCCACATCACCGTAGCGGCGGGAGCGTGGTGATGCTCGCCTGGGTGCTGCCCCATGACCGCCGCGGTGCTCGCCACCGGCGCGATGGTGGTCACACTGATCGGTTGGGCTCGCGTGAAAAATCCGCGACCACACGGCCGCCCAGGCGCTTGCGGGCATCGCTGCGGGGGGCCGCCGCCACGCCGGTCACCGTCAACGTGTACGAGGGCGTCGTCCCCTCCACCACGGGCGATCCGACCGGCTTCGGCAGGCTGGGCGACCACGTCGGCGGGCAGGGCCTGGCCTGGAACCAGCCGCTCGGCTCCTCGGTGAACGTCTTCGGCTACCCGGCGGGCCCGCACCCCGACGGCATACGCCCCTACACCGGGCAGAACCTCAAGACGTCGATGGGCAGCGTCACCACCACCGCCCACGCCCCCAGCCTGAACGGCGAGCGACTGCTGCCCGTACGCTCCGCGTTCACCGGGCACGGCGCGCAAGGATCCTCCTGGCTGCTGGGCTACGACGCGGCCAGCGCCAGAGGCTACCTGAACGGCCTGACGGTCAGCGTCGCCGACACCGACGCCAACGGGCGTTACGACACGGGCCTGTCCGCCTACTTCGACGATGACCTGCTGGCCGTCTACTCCGCCGCCGACGCCCTCTGGACCGGCGCGGTCTGACCCCGGTTGCGTGGCCCCTTCGACGCCGGTTCCCGCGTGAGCACGCCTTCGTCGACGGCGGGGCCTGGCACTGCTGTGGCTCTGGACGAGTTCGCGGCCGACGGCGCGGTGAAGGGCGTGCCTGGCGGCGGGGCCGGACGTCGTCAGGATGCCGGTGAGGACGGAAAGACTGAGTCCGGCGCGGCAGCGGCCGGGCCGGACGGTGGCATCACCGTGTTCCCCCCCGGTGATGCCACCAAGACACGGACAGTAGTCAAGGCACGCTGGCGATACGGTGGAGCCGTGCCCCGCTCGCTGTCCGACCCTCCGCCCGACACCTGCTCCGGCAGTGACGATCACGTCGTCACCGTCTGTTGGGAAGCCCAGTGCGACGCCGAGCAGTGTGACAAGCCCGATTGCGACCCCGAGGCCGGATACTGGCAGGCCATGTGCACGAGCGGCGACCTGTTCATCGAGGGGCCGGCACACCGGCATGACATGTTGTGGGCGTTGGCCAGCCAGCACGAACGTGATCCCCGGATCGGCCTGGATGTGGAGTGGCTGCCCGAGTGTGCCGGGATCGGATTCGGCGACATGCGGGCGGTGACCGCGGCAACGCCGCCGGCGGCTGGCGCCAAGGCCGCCGCGACGCTGCCTGAGCGGGACGCCCGCCGTGAGGCGGTGCGCGCCATCGACGACGTGCAGGCGGCGTTGGAGGTGACGATGCAGAAGAACCACATCGTCGCAGCCCCGCCGATCGGGCCCGAGCGCTGCTGGGCGACGGCGACGCTCCGCATGGTCACCGAGGCCCTGCACGCCGGAGACACTGTCCTGGCCGCGGCATTCCTGGATCAGGCCCAGCCTGCGTGCCCTGACGGGTCGGCGCCGGAGGTGGGCGCCTGCATCAGGCTGGCACTGCAACTGCTGGACGCCTGGCTGCCGGGCCGGGCCCCGGGCGTTCCCGCCGACCTCGGGCAGCACGTCCGCCTTCCGGCCGGCGCGTGGATGGGGGGACGGCAGCCACCGACATCATCGCTCTGGCCGGCAAGGGACGGGCGGTGCGTGCGGCCGCGCAGCTCATCACCCGGCATGGCGGTGCGAAGGTTCTCTATGGCAGCGCTCTGATCGTGTCGGCCTCCTCATCCGTCGCTCCTGCGGATCTGGCCCTTGAGCAGATCAGGTAACGGACGTGACCTTCAGCCGGACGTCCAGCGCCTTGGCCCGCCGTTCGGGCGCCGATGTGCCGCGTCCCGCGCGAAAGGGTGCACGGCTCGCCCCTTGGGGCGAGCGCGCGTAGCACCGACCCCGAGGCTGGCACGCGCACGTCCGCCGGTGACCGAAGGACCTGCCGCCGGTCAGATCGGGTGGCAGTTGAAGCCGCCGAGGTTGTTGTGCAACTCGTACGTGAGCACCAGGCCGCAGAGGTACTTCCCGGCCGCCGGGCCGGTCCGGATGGTCACCTCCGCGTTGACGCCCCCGCTGTGAACCGGGGAGTTGCAGTTCTCGCCGCTCACGTGGAGGCTGCCGTCATTGCTCGGTATGACGCGGCCGGTCTCGCAGGAGAAGGGGAACGAGGCTTGCGCCGGTGCTGTCAGCGTGGTGGTTGCCAGCAGCGTCGCGCCGGCGATGGTGGCGATGCGTTTGACGGTCATATCTGGAAGCTACGGGCGGCCGGGAGCCGATCACAGATGCCAGGTGTCACCATCGGGTGTGCGTTTCGCACACCCGGCGGAGCGCGCCGGTCAGCCGGTGCGCCTGCGTTCCAGCAGGCGGTCGCCGGGCTGATTGTGCGGCACCACTGCGGTAATCCCCTGGTGCGGCACCGCGAGTACATGCACCCCGACGACCTCGCCTGCAGGACCCGGGCGGTACCTGTGCAGGGGCGCAGGCCCGCCGCAACGCCGGGCGCGGTCTTCCTGCGGCCCCGATAACCGGCGGGCCTGCGGTGGATGCCATCCAGCACCCTGCGGCTGCCGTCCGCCTGCTGCGACACCACGAGCACACCGAGGGCGGCCTGCTGGAGTGTGGTGCCCGGGCGCGAACACGCCCTCGGCTCCCGTGACACGACGAGTGATGGCAGCCTGTGCGGACAGCGGAGGCCTCCCTCACGAAGAGCGATCTTGGTCAGAAGCCCTCTACCGGAGCTCTGCTCCTTCGTTCACGCCTCGTTCACTCTGTGAGACGCCCTTGCGCCGCAGCTCCAGGCCCTAACTACCCGGCCTTGAGGGTTCCCCCTGATGGTGGTTGTGCATCTCGGTGGGCGGGCCTTGCGGCGGGTGCGGCCGTCAGGATGCTGGTCTGGCCCGTCCAGGTATCGCAAGCCCGAGGATGGGGATATGGCGCTCCAACCCGGCAAGCCCTATTCTCACCCATCGTGAAGCCCCTCAAGATCGCGGTACTCGCCTGCGTGCTCCTCACCCCCTTGACCGTCACGGCTACCGCGCACGCCTCGGCGTATCCCGTGAAGAACCCCGTGCTCGTCAAGAACGCGTTGTACCAGGCCGGGCCGCTGCCCACCACGACCTGTAACGACCTGCCGGACGAGCCCATGACGCCCGCCGAGGCCCGCGCCTACATCAACGAGGCCCTGCGCTGCCTGGAGAACACGTGGGGACAGCACCTGAAGAAGGCCGGTCTGCCCTATGAGCCCGTCGAGGTGCGGTACGTGACCCGCCTGCCCAAGAACTACTGCGCGTCCGAGGACGGCGAGACGATCCAGCCGTCCTCGGTGTGGTACTGCGACTGGGACCGCACGCTCTCCTTCAAGATCGGCGAGTACTGGCTCCTCGGACCCATGACCGGCCTCGATCTCTTCAACACGATCGCCGTCATGTACGGGTACCACGTGCAGAAGCAGGCCGGTCTCTACGACGCCGGTGAGGATCTCAGAGCCGGCAGCAAGGCCGAGCACCTTGAACAGAAGCGGCGCATGTACCAGCAGGTCGAATGCCTGGGCGCGGCCTTCACCAAGAGCGTCTGGCCGCTGCCTGGCAAGACCGCGCGGGACTGGGAGAGGGTCGCGTCGTCCTTCTACCGCGACTCCGCCGAGTACGGCAAGGCCGTCAACCGCAAGCGGTGGGTCAAGGCCGGTTTCCGCACCGCCGACCCGGCCTCCTGCAACACCTGGGCGGCCCCCTCCTCCAAGGTTTCCTGACGGGATCGACCCCACAGCCGCTGAGCTGCGTCTCCCGGATGGAGAGGAGCCGTCGTTGCCGCTACCCCAGAGGTGTGCCGTCCCGAGCGTGGGCGGGACCACTCGGGGACGAGACGTGACCGGCACGATCATGCCTGACTTCCTGGCCGCTCAGCGTAGGTATACGCTGCGCTGGCTCGTTGTCCTGCGGGAACCAGCGCGCCACCCGCCGTACCGGAGTTCGACCGGCAGCATCACCGCGCCGCCGGTGCCAGCCAAGCCGTTCTTCTGTGCCAACCCCATGTCAGGTGGCCGCCGGGCGGGTGCTGCCCGACCTGATCGACGGCGCGGGATGGGACGCGACCGGTGTCCGTCATTGCTGGCAGGTCGCGGGCTTCAGCTGCCCGTCGTGGTCATCGAGGAACACCTGGGTAGTGGCGGCCCCTCGGATCCGCGTGTCGCCCGGTTGAGACGCCACGGACACCCGCACAGGACCGGGCTGTCGCAGCCGGGGACGGGGAACGTGATGCCCTCGGCGGCGATCCGGTACGAGCCGGTCAGGGCCGCAGGTGGCGGGGGTCGCCGACCGGGCGCAGCATGATCGGTGGTCTGTGAAGCCGCTCAACGATCGCGGAGGCGAAACGTACCCCCCGCTCAGATGCCAGCGCCGAATTCATGTCCGATCGCGGTGCGCAACCGTGTCGCGCCGGAGGCGCGGGGGAAGCGGTCGGTGACCTGGACGGCGATCTGCCGGATGCTGGAGCGATCGCTGACCTCGCCCGGGGCGTGCTGGTAGGCCGTCAGTAGCTGGGCGATGGTGTGCTCGGGTCTTTCCTGTTGCCAACAGACCCTGGCCAGGTCGGTGTGAAGGCGTGCGCGGCGTTCCGGGGTGGTGAATTGGGCGGCGTTGAGGGTGCGGCCGGCGCGCCATGCAGTGGCGGGGTCGCCCAGGCTCCAGTGCACGCCCACCTCGTACAGCCGCACCTGGGCCGGCGTGATGACCGGCGGCTGGCCAGGCAGGGCCGCGGGCAGCGGGCGGGGCAGGCGTCGCACCGCGGCGGGCGGGGCAGGCGTCGCACCGCGGCGGCGGCGTCCCCGATCAGTTCCAGCGCGCGGGCCCGGTCGCCGTGCTGCGCGGCGGTGTAGGCGGCCGAGCACAGCACCTGCCCGTAAACCGCCAGCTCCGGCGCGCGGGTCAGACCGGTCGCTTCCAGCTGGCCGGCCGCTTCCAGGACCACCTGGTCGGCCAGCGCGTGCCTGCCCTCATGGCGCAGCACCACGCCCAGGCAGCGCGATGCCAGGGCGATGCTGGTGGGCGAGCCGGACAGGCGGGCGAGCATGATGGCGCGGTCGGCGGCGAGCCGGCTGCTGGCTTGCCGTCCCGCCTTGGACAGCGCCTCGGTGGCCAGGCCGTAGCAGGCGGCAGCCCCGATGAAGGCCTCGGGCGTGGGCCGTCGCTCGACGCTGTCGTGCGCGACGGCCAGCAGCTCCGGCAGGTCGGCCACCAGCCGCGCCACCTCGCCTCGGTCGAACAGCCGGGTGGCGCGGGCCAGCCGGGTGGTGAGCTGAGCGGCCGTGAGCGGGCGTGCCGGGACGGACGGGATCACGGCCAGCGCGTCCTCGATACGGGCCAGCAGGGCGGCGGGCACCGCCGTGGCGGCGGCCGTGAACAGCGTCCTGCGGCGCATCGGGTCGTCCTCCCGCTCGGCGGTGGTCGGTGATGTAACCGTAGCGTGAGCAGGCGATCCCAGTCCGGTAAGTGCGGCGAGCACGTGTGGCGGGATGGCCACGGCGGTGGCCACCCGGCGGATCAGGTCCAGATCGGCGCCGTGGCGTCCGGTCTCCAGGCGGGAGATGGTGGAGGCCGAGCAGTAGGCGGCCCGCCCCACATCGGCTTGGCGCAGGCCGAGCAGGGTGCGCGCGTAGCGCAGGGCGCTGCCCACGTCCCTGGTGCTGAGGAAGGCTCGGGCTCGCGTCGTGGTCCACGGATCGCTACGCATCGCGCTCCCGGCCGGTCGGACAGCAGGTCCCAGCCGAAGGTTACGCGCCGTCGCGGGGGATGCACAGACGGATTGCGGAATCCGCATGCCGCATGCAGCTTGTGCACGCGCTCTCACACTGCGCAGATCAACCGGGGGACGGTAGGGCGGAGCCGGCCGCGACGGTGCCGGAGACGCGAAAGGTCCTCGATCCGATGATCGACACTGGGAACCTGCTCGCCGAGCCCGCCGGCGAGCCCGGCGCCTGCCCCCGGGCGGCGCTCGCGCGCGGTGCAGCCTCCACAGACGCGCCCACCCTGGTGGCGCTCAGCGGCCCGGATGCCGTCGGCAAGACCACCCAGATCCGGCTGCTGACCCGCCGTCTGGCTGACGCCTGCGACGCCGGCCCGCTGGAGACCTTCGACTCGCGCTGGCGCGCCGCCCATGAGCACGGCCTGGCCAGATGGTGGTTCACCGACGCGGCGCTGCCCGAGGTGGCCGACGTGCTGGCCTGCTCCTACCTGAACCGGGCCCGGCATGCCCGCACCCCGCGCGGACTGGTGCTGATCGACCGCGGCCCGGCCATGCTGCAGGCCAGCGTGACGGCCACCGCCGCGGTGCGGCTCGGCCTGGAGCACGCCCGGGCCGCCGAGCACGCCCGCGCGCTGCTCGCCCCTATGCCGGCGACCTCGAGGCGGCGTTTGCCGGGGTGAGCGAACTGCTGCTGCTACACGCCGCCGGCCCGGCACAGGGCGCCGCCCAGGCGCTGGCCCGCCAAGCCTCCACCACCCCGCTCTACCGGGCCTACCAGCACCTGCTGCACCAGCATCTGCACGCCCGCCCGCGCCCCAGCGACCATGACACTGGCGAGGCCATCGTGACCGGAACGGCCCCGATCATGCAGGTGCACCGGCAGGTGTGCCAGCGCCTGCGCACGCACGGCATCGACGTCGGCCTCCCGGTGATCGGCCAAGTGCGCGTCATCGCCCTGGGCGGCCTGTCGGAGAGCGGCAAGAGCAGCGCCGGCGCCTACCTGGCTGAGCGGCACGGCAGCGCCCGCCTGAAGATCGGTTACCTGCTGGAGTTGGCCGCGGCCCGCCACCGCATCGCCGATGTGTACGCGCTGGCGCCCGCTGAAGCGGCCGAACTGCTGGTGGATGAGCTTGACCGCTTCTGCGCCGCCCACCACTACCAGCGCCTGGTCAGCATTGAGAGCCTGCACAGCGACCAGGTCGCGGCCGCGCTCAAGCCGTTGCTCGGCGACGGCGTCCTGCTGTGCTACCTCGATGCCGGCCTGCAGGTCCGGAAGGGCCGCGGGGTGGACGGGCCCGGCGACGTCGTCGACCGCGATGCGGTCAAGCACGCCCGGGGGGCGGAGCAGGTCAAGGAGATCGCCGACGTGGTCGTGGCCAACGACGGCCCGCTGTACGCGCTGCAGCACCAGCTCGACCGGCTGGTCCGCCAGCGCGCCCAGGCCTGGCCGCTGACGGCGCCCCGCCGTACCCCGCTGGCCGACCTGGCGCTGCCGGAACCGTTGACCGCCTTCCTGCGCCAGCTCACCGGCGACCTCACGCGCCCGCGACCGCTCGTCGACCTGATCGCCGTCACCGGCAGCGCCGCCCGCGGCGGCTACACCGTCAACTGGAGCGACCTGGACGTGTTGCTGCTGGCCGAGCAGCCGCTCGTGCCCGCGAGCGCCGAGGCGGTCGCCCGCCACGAAGGGCTGCTCGGCGGCGTGAAACTCGGCCTCACTCTGATCAGTGCGGCCGAATGCCGCGCCGGCGTACTGCCGTCCCGGCTGCTGCACACCCTCGCCTCCATCGCCGCCGGCACCACGGCGGTCCTGTGGCACGCACCCGGACTGCGCCTGCCCTGCCCCGACCTGCACACCGTGGCGGCGGCAAGCACCGCCGACGCCACCCAAGCCGCCATCCAGATCCGGCGGCTGCTGCTACGCAGCCCGCTCCAGACGTGCGCGCTGTACAAGACGGCCGCGCTCCTGGCGAAGATCGTCCTGGCAGCGGAGGGCCGCCACCACGCCGCCGACCACGAGGCCCTGGCCGCCTTCGCCACGGTGACCGGCGAGCCGATCACCTGCCGGGGTCCCGGCGCCGGTGCGGCTGAGATCACCGCACTGGCCCAGCGAGTGCTCCACTGGTGGCTGGCCAGCCTGCAGGAGGCATGATGAGCCTGACCGAAGCCACCGACCGGCACGCCCGCATCCGCGACGAATCCAGCTGGCAGCACCGCGCCGACGGCACCTTCCACAAGACCATGCCCACCCACCGAGCCGAGGGCGAATATCGGGGCTGGCGCGCGCTGCGCGGCCTGGCGCCGGTGCCGCACCTGCTCGACCGCCGCCACGACGGCCCCCGCACCACGCTGATCTACCAGGACGTGTTCGCCGGCGGCCGCTGCACGCACCTGCTCGCCGACCTCATCACCGAGGCCGACGCCGAACCCGCCCACGTCCCGGCCGTCCGCGCGCTCATCAACGCCGTCTGCGACTCCTGGCAGCACAGCCACGACCGGACCGGCCGCCTGACACCGCTGCACGCCACCGTGCCCGCCCTGTACGCGGCCCGGCTGCGCCCCGGTGGCCGCCTGGACCGCTGGTACGGCGGAGCCCGCCCGTGCACCGTCCACACCCCGACCGGCAGCTACCGGATCGACCTGCCCGCCCTGCTCACCCGCCTGCGAACCCAGCTACCGCCCGGCAGCCGGTGGCCCAGCATGATCTCCCAAGGAGACCCGACCGAACCGAACATCGCCGGCCCATCGCTGTGCTGGCTCGACCTCGAGCACGCCGGACGCACCACGATCGCAGGAGAGGCGGCCAACCTCCTGGCCTACCTCCTCATTCTGGGCGGCTGGCTGATACCCGCCTACCAGCCCGGCACCTACGCCCGCACCGTCCGCCGGCGCGCCCCCGCGGACCGGCCCCACCTCCGTCATCTGCACATCACCGGCGGCCACATCACCGTGGACGCGGCCCTGCGCGCCGGGCCCGGCCGGCGCGCCGCGCTCGACGCGCTGCTGGAGCGGCTGCACGGCGACGTGGGACGGCTGCTCACCGCGCGCGGCTACGACGCGGGCACCATGTCCGCCCCCATGCCGATCCCCGGACTCGCCCCCGGGCCGGCCACTGCGCTGGCTCCCTGGCTGGCCCTGCGCATCCTCGGCGTCATCCCGCTGGCGAAGCTGTCCCCCTCGGATAGGGCGATCTGCCTGGCCCAGCTCGGCCGTATCCTCGACCCCTCACTCGACCTGACCGACCTGGCCACCACCCTCCCCTGGAGACCAGACCATGCCGCAGCCGATCCTTCCTCTCACTGACCAGGCCGCGCTCGTCACCGGCGGCGCCACCGGCATCGGCGCCGCCATCGCGAGCGCCCTGGCCGACGCGGGTGCGCACGTCGCCGTCGCCCACCCCGGCCACCAGGAGTACGAGGCGAGCACGATCATCACCGCGATCACCCGCACCGGCGGCCGGGGGATCAGCGTGAAGGCCGACATCACCCGCACCGCTGAGGTGAGCGCCATGATCGCCGACGTCACCGAGCAGCTCGGCCCGATCCGCATCCTGGTGAACAACGCAGGCGCTTATCCACGCATCCGCTGGACCGACTTGACCGAGGACCGCTGGATGGCGGCCATCGATCTCAACCTGACCGGCCACTACCGGTGCGCCCGCGCGGTGACTCCGTCCATGGTCGAACGCCGAGCCGGGCGCATCATCAACGTCGGCAGCATCACCGCCCGCAGCGGCCGCGCAGGCCTGGCCGCCTACGCAGCGGCCAAAGCCGGACTGCACGGCCTGACCCGCGCGCTGGCCCGCGAACTCGGCGGCCACGGCATCACCGTCAACACCGTGGTTCCCGGCCCCATCCAGGTGGAGCGCGAACGCCGGCTGCCCTCCGCCGACCGCACGCCCGTGCGCGACCAGCTCGCCCGCCAGTGCATCCCCCGGCGCGGGCAGCCAGCAGACGTCGCCGCGGCGGTCACCTTCCTGGCCGGCCCCGGCGCCGCGTTCATCACCGGCCAAAGCCTGCACGTCGACGGCGGCTGGCTGCTGCACTAGCCTGCGCGCCGTCCCTGCCGTGAGAGAGGATGCTCCTCATGCGTGAACGCGTCCGGGCCATTCTGATCGACCACGACGGCCATCTGCTCACCATCAAGCGGATCAAGCCAGGACAGCAACCGTACTGGGTGCTGCCCGGCGGCGGCGTCGAGGACACCGACACCTGCCTGGAAGATGCTCTCGCGCGGGAGTTGCGTGAAGAGCTCGGCGCCGAGACCGCCATCCACGCCCTCGTCCACGTCCTGGCTACCACCCACGACCGGCAGCATTTCTTCCTCGCCCGCCTGCTGCACTACAACCTCGCCGACAGGAGCGGACCCGAACTCACCGAGCCCGGCCGCGGCCAGTACCTTGCCGAACACGTCCCCCTCACCGAGGCGGGTATCGGCGCCATCACACTGCAGCCCCCGCAAATCGCGGCCTTCCTCACCCGGTCTCTCACCGCCCCCGACGGTCTCTTCACATTGCCCGACCTGCGCCTGCGCAACCCAGAACGGCAACCTCAACCGGCGCGGTAGCGGCCAAGCCGGACGAACGCCGCTGGGCCAACGGCGTAAGGCGGCGCCGATGACGGGTATCTCGATGATGGGAAGCTCACGGCCGGGACAGGTTACGCAGTTGCACACATCCCTGACCGTGACGGATCGCCGCTGGGCTCCGTCATGACAGGTGCGACAGGCACGTCCCGTCCCAGCCCTGCCGTCCCAGCGGGGGTGCTGCTGGGCCGGGTTGCTGCTGGGGCCGGCAGCCGCACCCCAAGCACGCTGGCGCACCAAGGACGTCCGCGAACGCGCCACGGTGTGGACGATGGTCAAATCAATGGTCACCGGCATCCGTCCTGCCGGTAGTTGCCCGAACATGGGGCGGGCCGGATGGTGCAGCCTGTCGGCGTGGCACATCTGCGTTGCCGTCTGAGGCCGGGCCTGCCTGCGGTACTGTCGCCCGCGGGGTCGCCAGAACCCATCCCATCGGCCTGGCGGCCCCTCGTCTGCCTGCGGCGCGGAATGCAGAGTGCCTCTTCGAGTGGCGGGGTGTCGGGCACGTGCCCGCGCGACGGTCAGGCAAGTCCCTTCGCGGGCTCGTTCGGGACTGATGGACGTGGACGTCAACCTGAACGAACCGCCCATGCCCGGCAAGGTCTCCTGCGACCAGGCCAAACGCCTCGCGCAGGCTTTCCTCGAGGGCCAGCCGCACAAGGATCGCGGCCCTCGCCACCCCCCTGTTCAAGGGCCGCATCCAGGAACTCGGCGACCAGCCCTTCACGGCGATACCGCAACATGCGAATATACGTTCGAAGAAAGAAGATCGTCTTTCGGAACGGAGTGCATGTGCGTCCCTCAGCCTCTGAACGCATCGGCCGATTAGTCGCCTCGGCCGGGTCCCTGCTCCTGGCGGCGAGCCTGCTCGCCGCCCCAGCCCCCGCTGCCGCGGCCGCCGATCTCGTCGCCGACCTCGGGGTCGCGGGCAAGGGCGGGGACCTGGTGGCCGGCCACGGCAAGGTCTTCGTCGCCGCCGATGACCGGATCGTGGTCACGCATCTCGACGGCGAGGCCGTCACCACGATCGGCGGCCTGTCCGGGGTCACCGCCCTGTCCGCGCCGGACGGCGCCAGGAAGGTGTACGCGACTCTGAGCGGCACGCATGAGGTGATCGAGATCGACACCGCCACGGTCGCCGTCACCCGGCGGATCGATCTGTCCGCGTATCCGTGCCCGTCCACGCTGGCGCAGGCCCACAACCGGCTGTGGATCGGATACGGCTGCGGCGGGGCGGGTGAGGGAGGGGTCGTCGCGCTGGAGGTGCGGGACACCCCCGTCTTCGTCAAGGTCGGGCCGGCCACGACCCGGCCTCCGCTGGTCGCGGTCGCCGGCGCCTTCCTCGCCGTGTCGGAGCCGGGACTCAGCCCGGCCACCGTCAGGTTGTACGACGTCAACCGTGACCCGGGCAACCCGCTCGGCGAGATCGTCGGCGACGCGGACGGGCTGCCGCCCCTGGAGGACCTGGCCCTCGCCTACCAAGGGTCGGCGGTGCTGCCGGTGCCGTCAGGCGCCCATCGCTTCGACGCCTGGGACACCACGACCTTCGACCGGGCCCACGCCTACGACGAGAAGGGGCCGGCCGGGCACGACCTGGCCGCCACCGTCGCGGCCAGCGAGAACGGCTACTACGTCGTGGGCGGCTGGAACTCCGCCGCGGGTGACGCGGCGGAGCTCGTGGTCTACGACGCGACCACGACAGAGGTGATCTACTCGGCCGGTCACCAGGGAAAGGTGCTGGTGCCGGGCAGCATCGGCTTCTACGGCATCTACACCTTCGCGGTGCTGAAGGAGCCCGGCACCGGGCGCATGCATCTGTGGCGGCTTCCGTCCGCGCCCTACCACTCCTCGGCCCTGACCCTGACGGCGCCCGCCGAGGCGAACGCGCTCAAGCCGCTGACCATCAGCGGACGGCTCACGCTCAGCACCGGGGCGGTCCCCGGCGTGCAGACGCTGGAACTGTACAGCTGGCTCCCCGACGGCACGGACCGGCCCTTCCGGGAGGTCACCACAGCGGCGGACGGGACTTATGCGTTCACCGACACCCCACCGGGTCTCGGGGCGTTCAGGTATCGCCTGTCCTGGCCGGGCAACTCCTGGTACGACGGGGCCTACGCGACGGCGACCGTCACGGTGGCCAGGTACGAACCGGCGCTCACGGTGAACGGGCCCGCCACGGGCGCCGTCGGCGAGCTGCTGGAGTTCAGCGGCTCCTTTGCCGCCGAGGGCGTCGTCTACCCGCGCACGACGGTCACCGTCAGCCGCAGGGCCGTCGCGCCGGACGGCACCGTCACCACCAAGGGTCAGAAGCTGGCCGCTGCCACCGACGGGACGTTCGCCTTCACCGACACGCCGGCCACGGCCGGGACGCACACCTACACCGTCACGCTGGTCGGCAGCTCGACCGTCAAGGGAACGAGCACCTATCACGTGGTCACCGTCGTCGAGCCGGCGCGATAGCGTCCCAGAGCCGGGGCCTGCCTCTCGTAGGCCCCGGTGATGCCTGCCGCGGCGGCGCGCAGGGGCTCCACCAGCCGGGGCAGCTCGCGGGCGCGCCACGCGCACAGCATGCCCAGCGGTGCGACGGCTCACAGCAGGGTGGTTTGCTCGTGATCGGGCAGGTCGAAGTGGGTGACCAGGCCAGCGTCGACGAGTTCCGTCGCGGTGATCAGTGCTTTCTCACCGGCGTTGCGCTGGCCGCTCAGCAGAATCGACCCCGCAGGCTGCAGCTCGCCCGGCAGTTCTTCCGCTTCGCCAAGAGCCACAAGATGATCCTGGTCGACCCCACCAGCGGACTGTCGGCGAAAGCGCCCAAGAGCTTCATCGGCAAGACCCTCACCCTCGACCAGCAGCGACGCCTCTTCCAGCGATGGACCACCGACCCGGCCGTCCACCCGCACGAGGCTCTGCTGGGCATTCTCGCCCTGCTTCACGGCGCCTCCAGCAGCGAGGTCCGCCACCTG
This sequence comes from Nonomuraea monospora, assembly GCF_039531895.1. Lineage (NCBI taxonomy): Bacteria > Bacillati > Actinomycetota > Actinomycetes > Streptosporangiales > Streptosporangiaceae > Nonomuraea > Nonomuraea monospora. Next base: position 9,256 of record NZ_BAAAQX010000071.1, on the reverse strand, counting down.
CGACTGGATGCCATCGACCGGCCCGGCCGCACCATCCGCCTTGGGCAACGTCCCCGCCCCGTGCCCCTGGACCCGGTCAGCTGGACCACCATCCAAAGGTGCGTGGCTCACCGCGAGAACCAGCGCACCAGCAACCCTCATCTGATGGTCACCAAGGGCACCAAGGCGGGGCGGAACCCGGCCTCTGTCGCCTATGTCAGCCACGTTCTCGACCCGGCTGGTATCTCGCCGCGGACGCTCCGCTCCACTCGCCTGATCGACCTGGTCAACGCCATGGACGCCAAGCTCGTCGCCGCGGCCTTCGGGATGAACCCCGAAGGCGTCATGATCTATCTCGCCGACCGGGTCGACTCTGACCGCATGCCCGAAACGATGGCATAAGCCTTCGCTGCCGAGGCCATGACGTCACCAGCACAATGGGGACATGTCGTTCCTCGTCTGCGCCCGCTGCGGCCACCGCCTCACTACCGCGATCCAGCAGCAGGAAGCTCCGCCGGCCGACCGAGACGTTCCGGGCAAACCCCTGGTCGTCCTGGGCACCTATGCGACGAGCTGGAATTACGGCTTTGTCCTGCACCCCCACGATGTCAAGGGAGCAGAACGACACGCCGATTCTCGGCGTTGGAGCGGATGTTGCGGTCCTTCGGGGCTGGATGGCCCCAACCTCATCTGCTCTGGCTGCCAGACCGAGATCGGCACCCAGGAGTCGGACTGTTGGAAGCCGCACTTCGTCGTGACCCTCCCCGATGCAACCCAGATGCGCACCGATCGCCACGCAACAGATTCCGATCAACGCTCATGACGCGCCCAAGAAGTGACGCCGAACCTGTGCAGTTTCGGCGTCACCTGACACAAGTTCACGCGAACATATGCGCTTTGCCGAAGGACTCGTTGGAGGCGATGGCGACGCTGGCGGTCTCCTCGCGGTCAGCGAGGACCTGGAACAGCAGGTCAGCGCCGCGTTTGTCGAGTTCGAGGTAGCCGAGCTCATCGATCTATGCGGATATCCGCATAGATCGATGAGGTCGGCTACCTCCCCTTCGACCAAGACGCCGCGAACCTGTTCTTCCAGCTTGTGGCCTCCCGCCATGAGCTGGGTTCGATCATGGTCACCTCGAATCCGCCCTTCGGACGCTGGGGCGAGACCTTCTCCGACGACGTCGTCGCCGCAGCGATGATCGACCGTCTCGTCCATCATGCCGAGGTCCTCACCCTGACCGGTGATTCCTATCGGACCCGTCAGCGACGCGAACCACTGGCCAAGGAGAACCGCGCCAGCAGCGGCTGAACCAGCCTTCCTGCGCTGTCCGCCGCCGCAAGAGCCCCACACCTCGCCATGAGCATGACCCCGTCGCCCGGTGCCGCGATCGCTGACGGCCAGCCCCGCTGCACCCGCGGTCGTCCTTTCCGCTCTCGCCACATGCCGTACGTGCCTTACGAGATCACGCTCTGACCTGCGGGAAGAGGTCAAGAATCCAAGATGACCATCGACGCCGCAGCCCACGCGTCTTGATGTCGTGAGTTGAGGACGATGCCAACCTGGGCGGTCGTCCTCCCCGAGGGCAAAAAGTCGGGGTGGTCGGGTGGGGAGCACCCGATGTTAGGGGGCGCGCGGGGGCGGAGGATGCCTGCGGTACGACATCCCGTTTGTCCCCTCCGGCGAAAAGGAATCCACGCTGATGCGACCTCCCCACCCGTTACGGCGCTGGCTCACGCTGGGCCTGATCGGGCTCGTGGCCGCCCTCGTCGCGACCGTGCTGACCAGCGGTACGGCCTCCGCGGGGCCGGTCCCGCCTCTGCCGACCACAGGGCCGATCACGCCGACGTTCAAGCCCGTGCCGAACTTCCCCCCGCCCCCCTTCACGCCGCCGCCGGCAATCCCCGACCCCACCCCCGAGCCGACGAAGCGCTACTTCAAGGGGGCGGTGGTCGGCGACAGCTACACCAGCGGCGAGGGCGCCAGCCACGACAGCGTCTACAACGGATATCCCACGGAGCTGTTCAAGCACCAGTCCGGGTACGCACCCGCCCATCTGGCCTGGGCCTACCTGCAGCAGGGCCGTTACCCGGTCGGCTCGTACACGATCCTGCCGCAGGAGATCCGCTCCAAGTGGGGCGGCGACGAGTTCCACTTCAACGCCTCGTCAGGGGCCGAGACCAAGCATCTCAAACAGCAGCAGTGCGAGGACAAGAGCTGCAGCGTCGTACGCAACCCGCCCCAGCTCGACGGCGTTCCCGCGGACTCCGACTACGTCTACTTCGGGCTCGGCGGCAACGACGCCGGCTTCGGGCCGATGCTGTCGTCCGCGATCGCCTCGCACTACGTCGGCTGGCTGGACGAGGACATCCACGACCCGTCGATCGCCAAACACCAGGCGCGCGACGTGCACTTCGAGGTGGACAGGCTGCTCAAGCGGATCCCGCAGGTCTCGGCGAACGTCGAGCAGGGCCTGGTGGACACCCATCTCAAGGCGGGCAAGGCGGCGATCATCGTGGCGCTCTACCCGCTGGCCGTCAAGGCGTCCGGCAACACCGGCATCACGCAGATCACCGGCGAGGCGCTGGACGAGATGTACCGGTTCGCCGTCGCGGTCAACAACGCGATCAAGCAGGCGGTCGAGAACTTCCGCGCCAGGTATCCCTCCGTCAAGCTCCACGTCTTCGACCCCAACACGGCCGGGCCGAACGGCACCAGCGTGGTGGCCGGTCATGAGCTCGGCCAGCCGGCGTCGTACTTCAACGGGCTGAAGATCCGCTGGGAGCTCGTCGGCAACACCAAGACCTTCAAGATCGTCCAGGACAGCTTCCACCCGAACGAGCCGGGCGCGGTGGCGATGGGCAAGGCGCTGGCGACCTTCATGGCCGGCGTGTTCCCCGACCTCTTCCCGAACGGGCCCGACTTCGCCAACGTGCACACCAACCCGATCGCCGACACGCAGGACCCGGAGCTCGAGCGGGAGTTCGAGGAATGGGCGCGCGCTCATCCCGAGCTGATGTGCGAGGGGGTCGAGATCGACAGCATCTGCCACTTCATCCGGCCCAACGGGGAGACCAAGTTCCCTGTGACCATCGTGACCGATCCGATCCCGTTCCCCGCGATTCCGGGGGCGCAGGTGGTCAGCGGTGGCATCGGCGGTGGCGTCACCTACGGAAGCGGCTACAACTGGATTCCGGCCACGTACACGTATCCGACCGGGGAATCGGGCCAGCACGGCGGTTCGAGCACCGTCCCAGGCGGCACCGGCAGTCCCGGCGGCACGGGCAGTACCGGCAGCACGGGAAGCACGGGAAGCACGGGAAGCACCGGCAGCACGGGAAGCACGGGCAGTACCGGCAGCACCGGTAGTACCGGCGGGACCGGTAGTACCGGCGGGGCCACGAACACGCCCAGCGGTGACCCGTGCAAGCCCGTCCAGGTGGAGCCGGGCAGCGGTGGCGAAACCATGCAGATCTCGACGTCCGTGGTGAGCGGCGGCGGCCTCCAACTGCCCGTCCAGCTCTTCTGGATCCATTTCGCGAACACCAAGTCGCACCCGGACCCCTGCTCGCCCAGCATTTTCATCAACGACGACATCACAGAGATCACCAGCGAGGAGTGGGCGTAGAAGCACCAGCCCGGGACCGCCGGACGGCCGCGAGCCGCCCGGCGGCCCCGGGGGCCTCAGCCGCTCGCGGGGAGGTCGCCGCCGGCGGCCAGGCGCCTGGCCAGGGCCACCCGGGACCGCACGTCGTACTTGCTGAAGATCCGCGACACGTGCGTCTCCACCGTCTTCTGGCTGACCTGGAGCCGCTCGGCCACCTCCCGGTTGGTCAGCCCCTGGCTGATCAGCTCGGCCACCTCCCGCTCCCGCCCCGTCAGCGCCGTCTCCCGCGCCGCGTGCCGCTGCCCGCGCGCGGCGAGCTGCCGCTCCACCCGGGTCAGCCGCCCGGCCAGCCAGTCCGCCCCCGACTCCCGGTACGCGGCCTTGGCCCGCCCGATCTCGGCGCGGCTCGCCGTCACCTCGCCCAGCCGGTCGTGGAGGGTGGCGAGCAGCTGGTGGGCCAGGCCGCGCTCGACGACCGCGCCGCTCTCGGCGAACCGCTCGGCGGCGATCCCGGCGGCGGCCACGGCACCCGGCAGGTCGTCGTGGCCGCTCAGCGCGCGGGCGCGGGCGTCGTGGGCGAGCCCGAGCCGGTACGGCAGGTCCTCCGCGGCCTCGATCGCCGCCGCCGACCGGGCCAGCGCGGTGGCCACGTCCCCGTCGGCCCCGGCCAGGATCGACTCCACGGCCAGCCGTTCCACCTCGGTGTCTCGGGTCAGGACCGGCGGCAGCGGATGGCGGGCCGCGGCCCGCCCGGCCAGCCGTACCCTGGCCACCGGCACGTACGCCATCGCCTGCCACCACGCCGACCCCGGCCCGTCGGCGGCCAGCGAGTCGGCCAGCTCCATGGCGGCCTCGACGCCGTTCCGCCACAGCACCGGCAGCAGCAGCACGCAGCGGGCCATCGCCAGCGTCTCGCTGCTGCGGATGTACTCCGACGCCGCCGCGGCGTGCTCGGCGAGGTCGATGGCCTCCGCCAGCCGGCCCGCCCTGGCCTTGAGCTGCGCCTGCCCGATCAGCAGGTACGGCATCGCGTAGCTGCGCCCTGAGGCGGTCGCCAGCTCGACGCCCCTGGCGAGATGGCGCTCGGCGTCAAGCGGCCGGTGCAGGACGATCTCGCTCCACGACAACGGCGCGACCAGCTCGACGTGCGGCACGAGGGCGGTGTCGGAGGCGCTGTCCATCAGCCAGCCGGCCCGCCTGCTGTGCGCCCGCGCCGCCGCGAGGTCGCCGTCCTGCAGGCAGGCCACCCCCATCAGCGCGTACGCCGCCGCCTCCAGCGCGGGATCGGCCGTCTCCGACACCATCGTGAGCGCTTCGCGCGCGTGCCGCCTGGCGCCTCCGGGGTCGGAGCGCAGCATCGCCACGGCGGCCAGCTCGGCCAGCAGCTGAGCGCGTACCCGCCCCTCGGCCTTGCGGGTCTGCGCGCTCAGCAGCGCCTGCGCCTCGTCCAGCCGCCCGAGCATGCGCGAGATCACCGAGGAGAAGGCCACCGCGGCCGAGGCCACCTCGGGCGGCAGGTGGATGACCTCGTGCAGGATGCGCCGGCTCTCCGTCAGCGAGCCCATCACGCCGGTGCCGCGCGCCAGCCCGGTGAGCAGCCTGCCCCGGTACGGGACGAGGTCGTCGCGCTCCGGCAGCACCCGCAGCGCCTCGCGGAGCAGCCGTACGGCGGTCGCCGGAGCCGAGTCCAGGTAGGCGATGCCCGCGTCGCCCAGCGTCCTGGCGGCCCGCTCGTCACCGGGCTCGGCGCACCGCTCGGTGTGGTGGGCCAGCAGCGCGAGCGAGCCGTCGGTGCGGCGCAGGTGGCCGGCGACCCTGGCGTGGGCGGCCACGCGCCAAGCCGCCCCGCACGTGTCGTACGCGGCGGCCCGCACCAGCGGATGCCGGAAGGCGAACCGCGCGCCCGCCAGCGTGCCGAGGCCGTGCCGGCACAGCTCGTCCACGGCGGCTGCGGCGCTGGCCGCGTCCAGCTCGGCGACGTCGGAGATGACGACGGGCGAGGCCAGCTCCCCGGCGACCGCCGCCGCGTGGGCCGCCCGCCGGCCGGCGGGCGTGAGCCGGTCCAGCTCCCGGCGCAGCACGGCCAGCAGCGTCTGTTCGAGGGCGTGCGTGGCGCCCGGCCGCCCTTCGGCCAGCTCGCTCAGGAGCCGGTCGTCGGCGTCCAGCAACGCCCGCAGGAACAGCGGGTTGCCGCCGCTGGCCCGGTACATCAGCCGCCGGCGGCCCGGGTTCACCTGCGGCGGCACCAGCAGCGCCGCCGCGTCCTCGTCGAGCGGGGCCAGGCTCACCCGGGTGACGTGCGGGTCCCGCCGCGCGACGGCCTCGGCGACCGCGGGCGGGACGGTGCCCGTACGGCAGGCGAGGGCCAGCGTGAACCCGGCGGCCGGCGGGCGGCGGAGCAGGAACTCGGTCAGTTCGAGCGAGGGCGCGTCGGCCCAGTGCAGGTCGTCCAGTGCCACCACGGCGCCGCGGTCGTCGGCCAGCCGGCCCAGGAGCGACCGGATGCCGCGGTAGGTGTGGTAACGATCGAGCTGGTCGGCCTTGCCCGCCGACAGCAGTATGCTCAGCGCCGCCTCCGCGGGCCCGCCTCCGGGAGCGGTGTCGGACAGGCGGGTGAAGGCGTCCACGTAGACGCCGAACGGGACGAGCCGCTCGAACTCGGTGGCGCTGCCGGCCAGCACCGTGCGCCCGGCCGCCTCCGCCCGCTCGACAAGGTGCTCCAGCAGCCGGGTCTTGCCGACCCCCGGCTCCCCGTCGATGAGCACCAGGCGGTGGCCGCCGGCGATCGCGGCCTCCACCAAGGACCTCTCTCCGGCCCGCCCCACCAGCTTGGGCCGTAACACCGCCTCGGTCATCGCAGACCCCCGGTCCCGCAGAAAGCCGCCCCAGGATACGGATGATCTTACCCAGGGCGTGCGGGGCCGCACAGGGGGCAGCCGGAATACGGGAGAAAGACAGGGTCAGTGGGGTGGCGAACTCGTCGTCACGGGAAAGGCCGTCACTGTCTCTGCTCCCGAGTCAGGACATGTCGGGTCCGGTCCCCGGTCCAAGCCGCTTCGAGGATCGCGGTCAGGCTGGCGGTGTCGGTCAGGCCCGGATGGTTCTGGATCAAGCGGGTGACACCACCGGCCATCTCCGCGAAGCGCGGGAGGTCGGCGCGTGCCACGCCGATGTCCGCCAGGGCGGCAGGGATGCCGATGTCAGCGAGAAGCCCGTCGAGCCAGGTGAGGAACATGTCCGCGGCCTCGGCGTCCGAGGCGCCGGTCACGTCGAGCCCGCACACCCCGGCGAGGATGGCCAGCCGGTCGCCGATGGCGTCCCTGGCCGCGTCCAGCGTGTAGGGCAGCAGCAGCCCGACGCCCAGGCCGTGCGGTGTGCGGGTGGCCGCGCCGATCCAAGGGTGAAACTATTGGACCGGCGTCGGCGTGCATGCTGGGACAGGCCGGCGCTGCCCGACCGGCGCGACGGGCATCACCCCGTCCGTGCGCTGTCGGGGACCGCCCGGTGACCGGCCGGAGGTGGTGCGGGCCGGTCCGGGTGCACAGCCAGGTGCTGCCTCGTTGTGGTGGTGCGCAGCGTGCTGGCTTCCCGACGGGAAGCGGGCGCGTTCCCTTCCGTGCCGGTGAGCGTGCGCACCCCGGCGGCAAGGTGCGCAAGACGCACAGCCGCTGCAGTCGATGACCTTCGGCGAGTACTGGACCACGTGGGTGGAGCGGCACCGGCGCCTCAAGGACGTCCGCAAGTCCACGCTGACCCACTACATCACCCACCATGACGTGCATTTCGGCGAGGTCCTCGACGAGGTCCGACTGGACCGCATCTTCGTGCCCACCATCGAGAAGGTCTTCTCCCGCATCGACGAGAAGAACGCTCAGATTCTGGCCGCCCGCCGCTCCGACGACCCTGACATCCGCAACTCGGTCCGTGGCAAGGGCCCGACCGGGCCGGTGACCGAACAACGCATCAGGGCCACGCTCCGGAGCGTGCTGGCCGACGCCATGCGCGAGCACCTGGTCGCCTTCAACGCCGCTGCCCTGATGCACCTGCCTACGGGCAGGAAACCCAAGGGCCTGGTGTGGACCAAGGCCCGGGTCGAGGCGTTCGACCGGGCCTTCGCCAAGCGCCTCGAGGCGGTGCGCGCCGACCCCGACCTCCGTCGTCGCCGGACCATCACGGTGTGGGCCTGCGCTGACCTGCGTCCCTCTCCCGTCATGGTGTGGACCCCGGCCCAGCTCGGCGCGTTCCTCGATCATGCCGTCACCGATCGGCTGTACGCGCTGTTCCATCTGGTCGCTTTCCGCGGGCTGCGCCGCGGCGAGGCATGCGGTGCGCGCTGGAGCGACCTCGACACCGACGAAGGCACGCTGTCGGTGACCACGCAGCTCACAGTCGTCAACGGACAGGTCGAAGAGGGCGCCCCGAAGACCGACTCCTCCGACAACCTGGTCTCCCTCGACCTCCGATCTCTACACCGCTGTGCTGCCGGAGGTGGCGCACGCCGCGGCGGAGGCCAGCGCCGCCCTGGTGCCCCGGACGGCTCCCCCGGGAGAGGACTGTCCGCGACCCGCGGTCTCCCTTCGGTCTCCCCGCTCCCCCTACCCCCGCACCATCCCACTTGCCAGAGGAGAAACAGGAGGTCAGCGGTATGGCCAGCGCCTGCGGAGCAGAATCCGGCTGCGGCAACGGGGGATCGGCGATCCCCCGATAACCGCTCTCTGCACCCGCGCCGCCGGCCACGCCAAGCTCAAGACATGAACATCTCCGGAAACACCATCTTCATCCCCGGCGCCACCAGCGGCATCGGCCTAGCCCTCGCCCTCGCCCTGCGCGCCAGGAACAACACCGTCATCATCGGCGGCCGGCGTACGGACCTGCTCGACCGCATCGCCGCCGAGAACCCCGGCCTCGACACGGTGCGCATCGACACGACGGACGCGGCGAGCGTCGAGGCCGCCGCCAAGCAGGTGCTGGCCCGCCACCCCGGCCTGAACGTGCTGATCACGATGGCCGGCATCATGCGGATCGAGGACTGGCGGCGGCCCGAGTCGTTCCTGGCCTCCGCCGAGGAGGTGGTGACGACCAACGTGCTGGGCCCGATCCGGCTCATCGCCGCGTTCGTCGAGCACCTGCAGACGCGGCCGGACGCCACGATCGTCACGGTCTCGTCGGGGCTGGCGTTCGCGCCGCTCAAGGTGACGCCGAGCTACAACGCCTCCAAGGCCGCGATCCACATGCTGAGTGAGTCGCTGCGGCTGCAACTGGAGGGTACGGGGGTGAAGGTCGTGGAGCTGGAGCCGCCGTCCGTGCGGACGGCGCTGCTGCCCGGGCAGGAGGAGAGCGAGTTCGCGATGCCGCTGGAGGAGTTCGTGGCGGAGGTCGTGGAGCTGCTGGAGACGCAGCCGGACGCGAAGGAGATTCAGGTGGAGCGGGTGAAGTTCCTGCGGTACGGGGAGGCGCGGGGGGATTACGAGCAGGTCGTGGCGATGCTGAACGCGGCCGATCCGCACGGGAACTAGGTAGCTGGTGTTAAGAGGTCGATCCTGGTCGGTTGCGTCTCGATCGCGGTCTGCTGAGCCGGGCCTGTGATCGAGCTTGGGTGGCCCAACCATTTGCGGGGTTCGGGCCGGCCCTGCGCTGCCGAGTCGTCCACAGGGGGTCCTGAGTGGTGTCCA
>NZ_BAAAQX010000070.1:0-33362 GCF_039531895.1 Nonomuraea monospora | reverse complement strand
AGTTCGGCGCAATCCGCCCCTCGACGAAACTCACCGTGGAGGACAGCAACCCCGGCTGCATCGGAGTCTGGCCCACCGCCATCGCTCGATCTCTCCCCACGCCCGGTGACCAACACCGATCACCCTGGCACAAGAGGACAGACCAGCGCGAGAGAGATCAAAAAACACCAGTCACCTAGAGGGCCGCGCCGACCAGCACGCATCGCGTTCGCCCTGGCAGTAGATCGCCCGCAGATCACGAGCAGGCCAGTGACGTGCAAGTTCAGATCAGCACGAGCCATCCATTGGGATCGATCGTTCGTTGACATCCAGGACGGTCCTCGCAGATTGGGCTCGTACGCGCCTGCCCACCTCGGGCACCCGGCTGTGCCGCTGGACCATGGCCGCCAGACCTGCGGCAATGTAGCCGGGGCACTGCAGGATCGCGTCTCGGTCGCGACCAGGTGGCGGTGATGGATTGGCCCCTTACGCTCGGTCGGGAGGCGGCCGTTGAGGCGGCAGGAGGCCTGCCCAACCTGGCGAGTACCACGGCCCGGGCTTACAGGGGATCTGCCGGTCCTGGCCGCATCCACCGCTCCCTGCGGAGCCGAATCAATTCGACGCACGCACCACATGACCTCCAGCGTCCGCTCCCCATCGAGCGCCCTCTCAACCGGACGACTACTGATCAACCCTGCCAGGTCTCCATCCTGGTTATCGGTCTTCGGTGCTCGAAGCGATCCACCGACGGCGGAAAAGGAAGGGTGAGCTGAGGCTGTGTTAGGACCGCATCTCACGGACGTTGCCGCCCACGGCGTCGAGTGTTTCCCGGGCCGTAGATGTGCCCGTACGCCCGCCCAGAGTCAGTCGCCCTGCAGCCTGCTGTCGCTCGCACTGGCGGTCTCCACCTCGAACTCACCTCCGGCGCTGCCCAACCGTGGTGCAGCGGGGCGTTCGTCGGGCGCTCGGGCAAGATGTCAGGCCCAACGTGGCGGAAGACATCCGCGCGGAGCAGGCCCGCCGATTCAGATCCCAGGACGACTTGAGCGGGGCTCATCGTCGGAGACCATACTCCTGTAAGAACGTTGCAGGGAGGACTCCATCTCCCCCAAGCACGTCTGCAACCTCGATCGGTGCGGCTCCTTCCAGGTGCGACGGTCCAGGACGTCGGTCAACATGCTGACAGCGACAGGCATATCCAGCCTGAACAGCTTCTTAATCAACACGATGAGTTCGTTGGCGTCCCCTTCCCGCTCCCGGACCATTTCCACGATGACCGATGCGGCGCGCGCTCGGTCGAGCTCCGTCAAGTAGTCGGATGCGTGGTCGCGATACATGATGTTGAGTCGCCGGCTCATGGACAGCTCGGCGAACACATCCACAGCACGCAGCGGATCGAACTCGATGATTTTTCTCGACAGGCTTGCACGGTCAAGGAAGCTGATTGTCGGGTTCTTGAGGACGATGGACAGCACCTCCACAGCCGACGGAACATCGACCGAGGCCAAGTCCTCGGCGGCGACCATGGTCTTTGAGAGGCCTCGGCCGTTAGCCATCCTCCGCAGCGTGCCGGCCACTGATTCACGAACCTCGTCTCCAAGATCCACCCCGTCGCGAATCAGCTCAGCGATCCCAGCCGCCGAACTATAGCTGCCTGATAGATCCACGATCAGCTCGCGCAGGCCTAGCGGACAGCGATCCTCCGCGATCCAGGCGGCGACCAGAAACCGATCGTAAGAGGTCAGGTATGACGTCGGACGCAGGCCATTCTTGCCTGAGAGCCTGAGCAGTTCACTCTCGCCGATCCGTGGATCACGGGCGGCGTGTCTGGCAGCCAGAAACTCGGCCAGGGTCTGATGCACAAAGACGACGTCGCCCGCTCTGACCACCACCAGGCCCGTGCGACGCAATACCTGTTCCGTCAGAGCGTCCCACCTGCCGACTGGCATGTCATCGGGCCGCAGAGGGACCACAGACGTCTTGATTTGCTCCCATGCACTGCCACCCACATGCTCATGTTGTTGCACGAAAGCGGCCTGCCCCAGAGCGCCGAGTAGCCTGCTCGGCAGGTTACTGATCGCGCACGAGGCCTGAGCGCCGTAACCCCGCAGTTGTGCCTGGAGCTGGTAATTAACCCCTGCCGAGGAGGGGTCGTAGAGTCTGTCGCACAGCAGCTCATAGAATCGCTGGTAAGCGGCGTACCTGCCCTTGGGAAGGGGATGCGTGGGATCGGCCGCGTGCAGTTGACAGAGGATGGTGGCCATGAGCGGGTTCCTGACCAGCTCTCGTAGCCTTCCACTGTTGACCTGGTGCATGAAGGCGGCCACAGCAGGGGCTGGTTCGGGCACGCGAGCTGCTTCCATCCAGCCTCTGACGAACACCGGCAACTCACTCACGTCAAGCGGAAGCAGTTCGTACCGTCCGGCGGGGCCGTTCTCCGCATCGAGATCATCGACATCTCGGCGGCCAGCAAGCTCATCGAGCCCACGAAGCCCACCACGGCCCTTCTTCTCGCGTACCGCGCCCGTGCCGTTCTCCTCGTCAAGAATTGCCAGTTCGGAGTCCGGCAAAGGCCTGCTGCCGATGACAAACCGGTAGGGGCCCTTCTTGTAGGAGCGCATGGTTCTGAGCAGCTTGAGGCGCTCGTCGACGTCCGCGATCTCGTCCAGACCGTCGACAAGAATCAGCCACCGCGCACCCGGCATCGGCGGGCCGAGAAAGAAAGCGTCGGCCAGCGGAATGTAGTCATGACCTTTAAGCTGCAGCGCGATGGCATGTGCCAATTGCTGTGCGAACGAGCCCGGCTGCATCAAAGCGTGCGCTGGGACATAGACCGGGAAGAGCGGCTTATCCGGAGATTCGTTGTCCGGCGAGGACAACGCTTGGAGCGCCCCTGAGAGTTCTGGCTGGCGAGGCCTGGCGATTGCCCCACCGTCGCTAAGACACTTCTGCGCGAGCTTGTCGGCGACCATCCGCAGCAGGCTCGACTTCCCCGCGCCAGGTCCGCCGAGCAGCCACGTCACGGGAGCATCTCCCTTGACGACGTCGTCTGCCGACCGCCTGTCCCAGATGATTTGGTCCGGCCCCTTGCTGAATTGACCGGCTCTCCGTGCCTCTGCCCGCTGCCGGACGTAGACCTGCGACAGCGGGGGAAGGCAAGTGCCCGGCAGGACTGCGGGATACGGGTGCTCGAGCGCAGCAAGGCGGGTCGCGTCGAGGTATTTGGCAAGCTCACCGGACAACGACGTGCTGCGCGACTCAGCGTCCTCCGACTCCACATCGACCGGCCGCGTGTCGGGTACCGCCTGCTCTTTGGCGGCCTCCCACAGGTCTCGAAACTCGATTCTTTTCTGTTCCAACCGTCGATGGCTCAGCGCACCCCTGGACGAGATCCTCCGAAGCAACTCTTGGACGAATGCCCAAAGATCGTCAAAGTCATTGGGCACGCGTCCCTGCTTCAGCCATCCCGCCACAGTCTGCGGGCTCAGCCACCGCCCGCTTCCTCCGTCGTGGATGTCGTCGAGAAGCCTCTTCCTGATGTAGAGGCCAGGCAGTTCCTTCAGTTGTTCTTCAAGGCGCATGAGCTCGCGGTGGAGTCTGTGACGGCCGCGCGCCACGTTCACGTACCCCCTCGCCCGACCTCGTCCGTCCGAGCCGTACGACCGGTCATCCCGTGGACCACGCCACGACCTGCGTCTGAACGCCAGAAATCCGATCCGTACGACTTCCGTTGCCCTTCGTACGCTCTCCGCCCTTGACTGGGATTTCACCAGCAACACCTCGAAAGGGGAAGGGCTCGGATGGATCCGCTAGTTCTCACCGCTCTGACAACCGTCGGTGTGGTCTTCATCGTGGCGGTCGCGGCGGTCGTTATGGTCTGGCTCGCGGTGCGCCGTACAAGGCCGGCTGATCTGCCTGCGGCACTCGATGGTGTGGCCGTCGTGGTCCGCGCCATCCTCGGCAAGAAGTGAGACGTGTCTGTGGACGCGAGTAACCGCACCGGCCGTCGTGAGGATCTCGCGCGAATGAGGTCAAGCCCCGGGGGCGTGCGGCGGATGCGGGACGCGGCTCAGGCCTGCCCGGCGGGCTGGGTGAAGCGGCCGCGGGCGACGAGCTCGACCGTCACCACGGTCGCGACCGCCTCCGCGGCCAGCAGCGCCACCAGCACCACGAGCTGGACGATGCCCGCCTCGATCGGGCTCGCCCCGCCGAGCAGCATCCCCACGAACGCCCCCGGCAACGTCACCAGCCCCACCGTCCTCGTCTGATCCAGCGCGGGCACCAGCGCCCCAGCGGCGGACGGGCGGCAGATCTCCAGGGCCGCGTCCCGTGGCAGGAACCCCAGCGCCAGCGCCGCCTCCACCTCTCCCCTGCGTTGCCGCAACTCCTCCACGGCCCGCCGCCCGGCCAGCGCGGTGGCGGTCAGGCAGCCGCCCAGCAGGATCCCCGCGATCGGGATGACCACGATCGCGGACGTGGGCGTCACGCCGCTGCCGGTCAGGATCGCCAGCACCGGCGCCGTCCCGGCCGCGATCGGCAGCCCCGCCCACCACCATCCGGGCCCTGCGCCGGTGACGCGCCGTCCGGCGGTGAAGGCGGCGACGCCGTACATGAGCAGGATGAAGCCCGCCACCGCCGCCGAGTACGCGACGACCCAGGTGATCACCAGCGAGACGGCGGCGAGCTGCAGGGCGGCCCGCAGGCACGCCGTCACGATCGCTTTGCCGTGCCCCAGCCGCCCCAGCCACGCCACCGCGCCGCCCAGCGCGGTCAGGAGGAGGATGATCACGGGCAGGAGGGGGGTTAGGGCGATCATGGGTGAGGACGTCGTGTGCACAGCAGCAGTCTGGCGGAGCTTGCCGCACCCGGCTGCGGTGACCGGCCCGCCGCACCGTCTCCGCAACCCGCCGCCCCCGCCCTCGGCTCCGGCTCCGGCTCCGGCTCCGGCTCCGGCTCCGGCTCCGGCTCCGGCTCCGGCTCCGGCTCCGGCGATCGTCGCACCTGATTCCGGTGATCGTCTCGCTAGCCGGTCTCCCGCAGGTGGACGGGGCCGAACAGGCCGGTGGTGCGCTGGCCGGGGAAGACGAAGTGGGTGGGGCTGACCTCGTCCAGGTAGGGGGCCAGGGTGCCGAGGACGAGGATCTCGACCTCGTTGTCACCGTCGTCCAGGTCCACGTCGAACACGTACGGGGAGCAGACGCGGACACCGCAGGGGCGGCCGTTCACGCTCACCTCGGCGCTGCCCCTGACCCGGCCCAGGTCGAGCTGGGCCGGGCCGCGGCGGGCGGGCACCGTGGTCCGGTAACGCACGCCGCCGCTGTATCCGGCCAGCCCCTGCTCCTCCCAGTCACCGAGCCGCATCCGGCCGGGGCCGCAGGTGAAGCGGACCGGTCCGGTCAGGGCCGCTCCGGCTTGGGCGTCCGGGGTGGTGTGCACCACGACCTCGACCGGCGCCGTCGGCCACCGCACGTCGTACCGGCCCGCCGCGTTCACCTCGACGCCGGTCGCTCCTGGTGGCGGGTCGAGCAGGAACCGCTCGACGCGCGGCCGGGCGCCGGGCACCGCGAACGTGGCGGGCAGCGCGACGGGACCGCCGTCGAGCCATCCCGCCTCGGGCAGCGGGTGCGGGCGGGGCAGCAGCCAGAGGGCGGCCGGATCGCCGTGCGGCCGTCGTCGTACGCGGGTCGCGGGCGACCAGCCGGGCCCCGAGACCGCCACCCCGTCCACCAGCACCCACCCGTCGGACTCGACGCGCACGGTGTTGGCCCCTTCCCGCAGCAGGGAGGTGACGTCGTAGCGGCGCACCCGCGGGATGTCGGCCTCCGCGTACGGATCGAACCCGCCCTGCCGCCCCGCCTCGACCCCGTTCACCAGCACCCGGCAGAACGCGGTGGACGCCACCTGCAGCAGCTCCCGCCCGCCGCTCCCCCGCCCGCCGCTGCCCTGCAGGCCGATCTCTCGCCCGCCGAACTCTGGCCCGCCGATCTCCCGCACGTCGATCTCCCGCACGTCGATCTCCCGCACGTCGATCTCTCGCCCGCCGATCTCCCGCACGTGGACGACCGTCTCCAGCGGCGTGCCCGCGATCCACTCCGGCCGGATGGCTTCGGCGGGGTCGCGCACCAGGCAGGCGTACGCCCGCAGGTCCAGCTCCTCGTCCGGCACCAGCAGCAGCTCCAGGAGATGCGCGCCGGCCGGGAGGGGCGTGCGCGCGACGGCGGAGTAGCCGCGGTCGTCGAGCGGCTGTGCGGCGCCGTCGATGGTGAGCGTCTTGGCCGCGCCCGCGCCGAGGGCGAGCCAGGCGCCGCCCTCCGGGACGGTGACGACCGTGCGGAAGCGCGCCTCCGTGCCCGCCGCGACCCGCCCGAACGCGAGGAACTCGACCGGCACGTGTCCCTTGGGGCCGAGCACGTCCCGGTGGACGGGGTCCTTGCGCAGGCCGCGCGAGGCGGACCACACGGAAGGCGTCCATGGGCCGTCGCCGACCCGCTGCTCGCCGTGCGGCCCGAACGTCACGTCCACCGGCTCGCCGTCCGGCGTCCGCAACGTCCAGCACTCCACGCCTCCGCCGAATCCGGAGCCAGTGCCGAAGTCGGACCAGGTGTCGTCCAGGGTGGGGACCAGTTCGACGTCCCAGGTGTCGCCCAGGTCCCTCTCCGCCGGGTACGCGGGCCGCGCCGGGGGCTCGGCTTCTGTGCCGTCGAACATCAGGAGTGCGGCGGGCCCGTCGTCGAAGGGCACGACCACCTGGACGGTGTCGCCGTCGCGGGTGTGCGGCAGCGGCACGGGGTCGCCGCCGGCGAACGGGCGCAGCAGCAGCGGCGTGCCGGAGACGCCTCGCACGGTGATGGGCATCTCGCGGGCGTACCGGGCGGGGTCGAAGTCGATGACGGCGTCCAGCCAGCCCAGGTCCACCCCGCGTTCGTCGGGGCGGCCGACGTGGATGCGGCTGGCCATGGGGAAGGTGGCGGGCAGGAACACGAGGGTGGTCTCCCCGTGCTCGCGCACGAGTGCGGGCACGGGCGCCTCGACCCGCCGCTCCAGCCCTTCCAGCACCTCCCCGAGCCGGTCGGCGGAGGCCACGAAGCGAGCGCCCAAATCGGCCACGGCCGCCCCCACCACCAGGCCGCCAGCCGACGCAGCCGCGCCCGCCTCCGAGACGCGGGGCGACGCAGCCGCACCCACCCCCTGGGCTCCGGGCGACGCAGCCGCACCCACCCCCTGGGCTCCAGGCGATGCGGTCGTGCCCGCCTCGGAATCGCCGGGCAACGCGGTCGCGCAGGCATGCGGACCACCGGGCGACGCTGTCGTGCCCGCCTGCGGACCGCCGGACGACACAACCGCGCCCACGTCCGGCGCGCCGACGGCGATGAGGAGGCCGCCGTGCGAGGCGAATTCCGCCAGCCGAGCCGCCACCTCCTCGTCCAAGGTGGTGACAGCAGGCAGGACGATCACCCGATAAGCCTCACCGGCCACCGCCAGCCGCCCGTCCTTGACGACGGCCCGCCGCACCGACTCCTCATCGATGACGTCCGCGTCCAGCCCGAGCCGATCCAGCACCCCCGGCGAGGTGGCGAACCACGCCATGTCCCCGACCAGCTCCCGGTACACCTCCTGCGCCCGCACAGCCGCCGCGTCCGCGACGCCGTCCGGACCGATGCCGGCCTGTGCGGTGGCGGTGGGCAGGAGGACGGCCACGTCGCAGGCGTGCCGCCCGAGCGACAGCGCCGCGCACAGCCGGGTGACGGCGTCGGCGAAGACGCGGTGGTGCCGCCAGTACGGCTGCCGCCAGTCGGTGGACGGCGGCGCCCACTCCCACCAGCCGCGTTTGGTGGTGTAGTAGACGGCGTGCGGGTTGTAGAGGGTGGCTCCGGCCCGCAGCCACGGCACGAGCCAGTCGAAGGTCTCCTCCAGGGTGCCGCCCCAGCCGCTGGAGTGGAACGCCTCGATCCAGGTGCGAGGCCGTCCGTACAGGTGGGCGAGGGAGGAGTGGAGGCGGGCGTCGCCGTGGTGGTCGGAGCCGGGGGCGCCGAACCAGCGGTGGGTGCGCGCGTAGTCGGCGTAGAGCTTCACGCCGTCGGCGGGGTGGCCGGCGCGGGCGGGGTCCTGCTGGTCGCAGCCGTGGATGAGGCCGTGGCGTTCGTGCCATTCGGCGAGCGGCCGGAAGAACGCCTCCTCGGCCAGTTCGGCGCGGGTGAGCTGGTAGGCGCGCGGGTCCTGCGGCGAGTAGGGGCGTCCTCTGCGGGCGAGGTGCTCGTCGGCGAAGCGGGCGGACCAGGTGGGCAGTGTGGGCAGCTCGTCCTGGAAGGACCCGGCGATGACCTTGCCGAACCAGTGCCCGACCCGCCGTTCGAACTCGCCGTGCACGCGGTCGAGCAGCACCTGGCAGGCCTCGCGGGACAGGTAGTCGAAGCCGCGCAGGGTGACGGTCCCGTCGGGGGCCAGCCACTGCCCGGCGAACTCCGGACGTTCCTGG
Source organism: Nonomuraea monospora (assembly GCF_039531895.1). Lineage (NCBI taxonomy): Bacteria > Bacillati > Actinomycetota > Actinomycetes > Streptosporangiales > Streptosporangiaceae > Nonomuraea > Nonomuraea monospora. The sequence goes on along the minus strand of NZ_BAAAQX010000070.1, from coordinate 24,907 downwards.
ACGAGCCGCGCCTGGAGGTCGGCGCCTGAGAAGCCGAGCTGGTCGTAGAACCACAGGTGGGCGCCCAGTTCATGGGCGTCGGCGCACACCCCGTCCAGCAGCTCCCACCACGCGTCCGACAGGAACGGCGGGTCGTCGGCGTCGGCGCCGAACATCGGCCCCGAGGGGGCGAGGTTGAGGATGACCAGGTTGTGCACCCCGCCGGCGACGAGGCGTTCGAGCTGCCAGCGCAGCCGGTCGCGGCGCAGCGGCTCGCCGCTCCACCACCAGATGGCCGCCGGGGAGAAGGCCCGCGGCGGCGCGCGGAAGATGTCGTGGATCTCGCGCATCCCTTGAGTCCGGTGGATCTCGTTCATCCCTTGAGTCCGCTCGCGAAGCCCTTGATGACGTAGCGCTGCAGCACCAGGAAGACCAGCACGATGGGCAGCGCGCCGAGCACCAGCCCGGCGAAGACGAGGCCGTGCTGGGAGACGTACTGGCCGACGTAGGCGAACACGCTGACGGGGACGGTCTCGAAGCCGGATCCGCCGAGGTAGACCAGCGGGGTGAAGAAGTCGTTCCAGATGAAGACGGCGTTGAGGATCAGCACGGTGCCGGTGATGGGCCTCAGCAGCGGGAAGACGACGCGGGTGAACGCCACGAGGTGCGAGGCGCCGTCGATCTGGGCGGCGCTGGCGTAGTCGCGGGGCAGCGCCCTGATGAAGCCGGTGTAGAGGAAGATGGTGAACGGGAGCTGGATGCCGGTGTAGAAGAGGATCATCCCGGCGTGCGTGCCGATCAGGCCGAGGTCGTTGACCAGCTCGTACAGCGGGATCATGCCGAGTTGGAAGGGCAGCACGATGCCGAGCAGGAACAGCACGTACAGGCCGTAGCCGAGGCGGGTCTGGACGCGGGCCAGGAAGTAGGAGGCGAACGAGCCGAGCGCGATGAGCGCGACCAGGCTGACGACGGTGATGACGGTGCTGTTGACCAGCGACGGGCCGAGCGCCGCCGCCGTCCAGGCGCTGGCGAAGTTGTCGAAGGTGGGCGGGCTGGGCAGGGCGAGCGGGGAGCGCGCGATCTGGCCGGGGTCCTTGAGCGCGAGCGAGATCAGCGTGTAGACGGGGAACAGGAACGCCACCGCCACCGCGATCATGACGATCTCGAGCGCGAACGTCCTTCTCACGTGGCCACCTCCCGGCTGCGCAGGTAGTAGATCTGGACGAGCGACACCGCGGCCACGAACAGCGCCAGCACCAGGGCGACGGCGGTGCTGTAGCCGAACTTGCCGAAGACGAACGCCTGCTTGTAGAGCACCGTGGACAGCGTCTCGGTGGCGTACCCTGGGCCGCCGTTGGTGGCGGCGAAGACCTGGTCGAAGAGCTTGAGCCCGCCGATGGTGGAGAGCATCAGGTTGATCGTCAGGGCGGGGGCGAGCAGCGGCCAGGTGACGTACCTGAAGCGCTGCCAGGTGCCCGCGCCGTCGATCATGGCGGCTTCGTGCAGGTCGCGCGGCACGCCTTCGAGCCCGGCCAGGAAGATGACCATGGAGTAGCCGGCGTTCTGCCACACGACCATGCCGGCGATCGACCAGAGCGCGATCGACGGGTCGCCGAGCCAGTCGACGTGCAGGCCGAGCAGCCCGTTGAGGCCGGCCGACGGGTCGGGGTTGTAGATGTACTTCCACAGGAAGGCCACCATGACGGGGCTGACGACGACGGGCGCGAAGAAGATGACGCGCAGCAGGGCCCGGCTCTTGAGCTTGACGTGCACGCCGAGGGCCAGCAGCAGCCCGACGCCGTTCTGCACGACGACGATGGCCACGGTGAGCAGCAGCGTGTTGCCGATGGAGCCCATGGCCTGCTCGTCGCCGAGCAGGGTGCGGAAGTTCTCCAGGCCGACGAACGACATGTCGCGGCCGATGCCGCTCCAGTCGGTGAAGGCGTAGATCACGCCGGCCACGGCCGGGTACAGCACGATGAGCGCGTACACGGCCAGGGCGGGCGCGGCGAACAGCCAGGAGGGAGAGGCCGCGGAGAAGCGCCGCCGCCGCCGGACGTGCGCGGGGCGGGCGCGGCCCGCGGTTACGGGAGTCACTTGCGGTATGCCTCGTCCATCTTCTTCAGCGCCTCGTCGATCGTGGCGTCGCCGGCCAGCAGCTCCTGGACGACCGCGAAGTGCGTGGGCTGGACCTCGGCGTTCGGCCAGCGCTGGTCCATGAACGGCACGGCGCGGTCCTTGGTGAAGGGCAGGAACGACTGGACGGCCGGGTCGATGGTGGAGCTGGAGTCCTGGGTGAGCGGGATGGCGGCGATGGCCTTGGCCCAGGCGTTGATGTTCTCCTGGCGGCCGAGGAAGTCGATGAACGCCTTGGCCTGCTCGGCGTTGCGGCCCTTGGCGGAGGCGCCGAGCCCGACGACGACGCCGGCCGGGATCCACACCTGGTTCGCGTCGTCGGCCCCCGGCACGGGGAACATCGACAGGTCGTCGGGTGAGGAGGCGGCCTTGCGGAAGTCGGGCAGGACGGCGGAGACCTGGATGGCCATGGCCGCCTTGCCGGTGGCGACCATGGAGGTCTGCTGCTCGAACGTGGTGCCGTTCGGCTTGTCGTTGAAGTAGCCGCGTTTCTGCAGCTCCAGGTACATCTCCATGGCCTGGCGCCAGCCGGAGCCGGCGAAGGTGGCCTGCCCGGCGAGCTGCTTGTCGTCGAACGTCGGGTCCTTGGCGTAGACGGTGGAGGGCACCAGCGCGTACGTGATGAGCTGGGTGACCCACGGCGTCTGGGCGCCCAGCGCGATGGGCGTCACCCCGGCCTTCTTCAGCTTGTCGCACACGGCGAGGAACTCGGTCCACGTCGTGGGCGGCGCGTCGATCCCGGCCTGCTCGAAGACCTTCTTGTTGTAGACGGCGCCGATCACGGACGAGCCGGCCGAGTACAGGTAGGTCTTGCCGTCGAGCTGGAAGGCGGGCTTGAACCCGGCGGGGATCGTCTGCGTCCACGCCTGCGCCGACAGGTCGGCCAGCAGGCCTGCCTGGGCGATCTGCGTCATCGACATGGCGCTGCCGCTGCCGGGGTAGACGACGTGCAGGTCGGGCGCGTTGCCTGCGCCGAGCTGGGTGCGGACGGAGGTCTGCACCTGGTCGGTGGGCGCGTAGGACGCGGTGATGCGGACGGTGGGCGTGGCCTTGGCGTAGGCGGCGGCCAGCTCGTCCATCGGCGTCTTCTGGTCGGCCACGCCGATGAACTTCAGCTCGGTGGTGGCCCCGCCTCCCCCGGTGGTGGCGGTGGTCTCGGGTCGGGTCGAGCAGGCCGTGGTGGCGAGGGTGGCCGCGGCCAGACCGCCCATCATGCGCAGGAACTGGCCGCGGCTGACCCTGGCGTGGTGCAGCAGGTCGGTCATGTCGCTGTCTCCTCGGTCGTGCGAAGTGCTAGAAATCCCCCGAGTGCATCCGGCGATCACATGCCGGACGCCAATGCGAACGTTTTAATGATTGTTAAATTAACAGTCAATCGTGTTAAAAGTAGCGGTGGGTGGAGGGTACGAGTCGCCCGAGCGGGGTGTCAAGGGTAGGATGCGCAGCCGTCCGAACAGGGTGGAGACAGTGGTGAATCAGCAGACCTCCAGCAGGTCCACGCGGTGGCAGGGGATGGCCGAGCACATCGTGCGCCAGGGCTCCGCCTCGGTGACCGAGCTCGCCGAGAGCTTCGGCGTGAGCCTGATGACCGTCCACCGCGACCTCGACGAGCTCGAGCGCCAGGGCATGGTGCGCAAGGTCAGGGGCGGTGCGACGGCCCAGGCCAGCAACGTCTGGGAGAGCAACATCGCCTACCGGCTCAAGGCGCACACGGCGGAGAAGGACGCCATCGCCAGGGTCGTGGCCGGCCTGATCGAGCCGGGCAGCTCGGTGATGCTGGACGACTCGACGACGGCGCTGGCGGTGGCCCGCCACCTCGGCGAGCTGGCCCCGCTCACCGTGGTGACGAACTTCCTGGAGGCGATCAGGCTGCTGGCGTCCGAGCGCGACATCAGGCTTATCGCGCTGGGCGGTGAATATCACGCCACGCATGACTCGTTCCTCGGGCTCGGCTGCGTGGACGCCGTCGAGGCGGTGAACACCGACCTGGCCGTGGTGTCCACCTCGGCCGTCTCCGAGCAGTACGCCTACCATCAGGAGCAGGAGATCGTGCTGGTCAAGCGGGCCATGCTGCGCTCGGCGTCCCGGCGCGTGCTGGCCGTGGACGGCTCCAAGCTGGCCCGCGTGGCGCTGCACCGGGTGGCTCCGCTGGACGACTTCGACGTGGTCGTGGTGGACGCGAACGCCCCGGCCGAGCTGCTCCAGCGGCTCAGGGACCACCACGGGGACGTCCGCGTGGCGGAGATTTAACGCCGTAGCGCGTTATTTGTAACTTGTATCTTGTTAAGAGCGTGCCTGCTTGCTAGAAAGTGAGGGCTTCGTCCCCCAGCTCAGGAAGCAGCATGCCGCACCCTTCACGCCGAGGCTTCCTCGGCTTAGGCAGCGCAGCCTTCGCCCTCGCCTTCACCACCAACCTGGCCGACCCCTGGACCGCGCCCGCCGCCGCCAGGACCGCCGACTACCCCTTCCAGCTCGGCGTCGCCTCCGGTGACCCGCTGCACGACCGGGTGATCCTCTGGACCCGCCTGGCGCCCAAGCCGCTGGAGCCGCTGGGCGGCCTGCCGTTCAACCGGATCAGGGTCGAGTGGGAGATCGCCGAGGACGAGGGGTTCACCCGCCGCGCCCGCTCCGGCTCCACCTGGGCCACCCCCGAGTACGGCCACTCCGTGCACGTGGACGCCAAGGGCCTGCGCCCCGGCCGCGAGTACTTCTACCGCTTCCGCTCGGGCGGCGAGATCAGCCCCGTCGGCCGCACCAAGACGGCTCCGGCGCCGCGCAGCAGCCCCGAGTCGATGCGCCTGGCGTTCGCGTCCTGCGCCTCGTGGCAGGACGGCTACTACACCGCCTACCGCCACCTCGCCGACGAGAACCCCGACGTGGTCTTCCACCTCGGCGACTACATCTACGAGTACGGCATCGTGCCGATGGGCGGCAACCGCAACACCCCGGTGCCCGAGCAGTTCAGGGTGCAGTGCGACACCCTCGACCGCTACCGCGTCCAGTACGGCCTCTACAAGAGCGACCCCGACCTCCAGGCCGCCCACCACCGCGCGCCGTGGATCGTCACCTGGGACGACCACGAGGTGCTCGACAACTGGGCCGGCCGCTTCGGCCCCGGCGGCGAGGTGACCGAGCAGGACTACCTGGTCATCCGCGCCAACGCCTTCCGCGCCTTCTGGGAGAACATGCCGGTGCGCGTGCCCGCCGTGGAAGGCCCCGACGCGCGCATCTACCGCCGCTTCACCTTCGGCGACCTGGCCGAGTTCAACGTGCTCGACACCCGGCAGTACCGCGACGACCAGGTCTGCGGCGACGGCCAGCAGGTGGACTGCGCCGACCGGCTCGACCCGGCCCGCCAGATGCTCGGCGCCGAGCAGGAGGCGTGGCTGCTCGACGGGCTCGGCGCCTCCCGCGCCAAGTGGAACGTGCTGGCCCAGCAGATCGCCATGATGCAGCTCGACTACGACCCGGGCCCCGCGCAGAAGCTCAGCATGGACCTGTGGGACGGCTACAAGGCCGCCAAGGACCGCGTGCTCACCGGCCTGGTCGAACGCCAGGTCAGCAACCCGGTCGTGCTGACCGGCGACATCCACTACAACCTCGCGGGCGACCTGCGGACCGACTTCGACGACCCCGCCTCGCCGGCCGTCGGCGTCGAGTTCGTCTGCACCTCGGTCACCAGCGGCGGCAACGGCAACGCCGGCACGGGCGTGCCGCCCGGCGGCTCCGATCCCGCCAACCCGCACCTGCGCTTCTCCAGCTACCAGCGCGGCTACGTCTCCTGCGAGGTCACCCGCGGCCAGTGGCGCTCGGACTTCAAGGTCGTCCCGTACGTGGACCGCCCAGGCGCCCCCGTCTCCACCCGCGCCAGCCTGGTCACGCTCGACGGCGCGCCCGGCCTTCAGGTGCTCTAGGAAGGAGCCGATCATGCGCGTACTCACCGCCGCCCTGACCGCCGCCGTCACGGCGATGGCCACCACGGCGGGCGCCTACGACCCCGAGCCCACCCCGCAGTCGGCGTCGGTCAAGGTCGAGCCGGGCGTCTCCAAGGGCACCGGGAAGCTCACCCCCGTCGCGGGCGCCGGCAAGCTGGTCGCCCCGCTCGGCGTGGACCCGGCCTGCCCCGCCAAGATCAAGATCGGCATGCGCAGCGACGCCCGCAAGGCCTCGTACGCCACGATGCGGGTCGAGCTGGACCCGCCGCTGACGGCCTCGCGCCCGATGCTGACCAGCTACCTGCCGCCCGGCTACCAGGTCGGCGCGAACCTGCTGGTCGCCGTGCCGCCCGGCACCCCGCAGGGCACGTACGGGCTGAGCCTGCGCACGCCGGACCACACGCTGGAGGTGCCGGTCGAGGTGGTGCCCGTGGACGGGCTCGACAACGGCGGCAACCTCGCGCTGCGCCGCCCCGTCACCGCCTCCTCCCAGCACGTCAACGCCAACTACCCGCCGTGCAGCGTCGCCGACGGCGACCGCTCGTCCAACGGCTGGGCCGGCGGCAACGGCTGGAACGACGCCACCGCCAGGGCCTGGCCCGACACGCTGGCCATCGCGCTGGGCGGCGCCAGGCAGATCTCCCGCGTGGACCTGTACACGCTGGACACCGAGCGCTACCCCGCCTCCCGGTACGGCGTGCGCGACTGGGACGTGCAGGCCCAGGTGGGCGGCCAGTGGCAGACGGTCGCCCAGGTGCGCGGCAACACCGCCGGTTCGGCCCGCTCGGACTTCGCCCCGGTCACCGCGGACGCCGTCCGCATCGTCGCCCTGGCCTCCAACGGCGCCAACGACTACACGCGCGTCATCGAGGTCGAAGTGCGCTGACACCCATGAGGAGAAACCCGTGAACACCACCACCCGCATCGCCCCGCCCCGCGTCAAGGTGGGCCTGGTCGCCGGAGGGCTGGGCGCCTACTGGCCGCAGTTCCCCGACCTGCTGCCCCAGCTCCAGCGGTCCGCGGAGCGGGTCTCGGAGCGCATGCGCGGCTTCGACGCGGAGATCGTGGACGTCGGCTTCATCTCCGACGCCCGCGAGGGGGACGAGGCGGCCGAGAAGCTGCGGGCCGCCGGCTGCGACCTGATCGTCGGGTTCCTGACGACGTACATGACGGCCACCATGCTGGTGCCGATCGCGCAGCGCAGCGGCGCGCCCGTGCTGCTGATCAACCTGCAGCCCACCGAGTCGATGGAGCACGCCACCTTCGACACCGGCCAGTGGCTGGCCTACTGCGGCGCCTGCCCGCTGCCGGAGATGGCCAACGCCTTCACCCGCTGCGGCATCCCGTTCCGGTCGGTGTCCGGCTACCTGGAGGACGAGCGGGCCTGGGAGCGGATCGGCCGCTGGATCAGGGCGGCGGGCGTGCGCGCGGCGCTGCGCCGCGGGCGGCACGGCCTGATGGGGCACCTCTACCCGGGCATGCTGGACGTGGCCACCGACCTGACGCTGGTGAGCGCCAACTTCGGCGGTCACGTGGAGGTGCTGGAGTTCGACGACCTGCGGGTGCGTACGGAGAAGGTCACCGACGCGGAGGCCGATGAGCGGGTGGCGCTGGCGCGCGAGGTGTTCGAGCTGGCCGACTCGGTCAACGAGGAGGACCTGGGGTGGGCGGCCCGCGTGTCGGTGGGCCTGGACCGGCTGGTCGAGGACTTCGGGCTGGACAGCCTCGCCTACTACCACCGCGGCCTGGACGGCGAGGTGCACGAGCGGCTCGGCGCGGGCATGATCCTCGGCGCGTCCCTGCTGACCGCCCGGGGCATCCCCGCCGCCGGTGAGTACGAGCTGCGCACCTCGCTGGCCATGCTGATCATGGACCGGCTGGGGGGCGGCGGCTCGTTCACCGAGCTGCAGGCGCTCGACTTCGCCCGCGGCCACGTCGAGATGGGTCACGACGGCCCCGCCCACCTGGCGATCAGCTCCCACCGGCCGCTGCTGCGCGGCCTGGGCGTCTACCACGGCAAGCGCGGGTGGGGCGTGTCGGTCGAGTTCGACGTCAAGCGCGGCCCCGTCACCGCGTTCGGGCTGCGGCAGGCCAGGGACGGCAGCTTCGGCTTCGTCGTGTCGGAGGGCGAGGTCGTGGCGGGGCCGCTGCTGCAGATCGGGAACACCACGTCCCGGGTGGACTTCGGCTGCGACCCCGGCGAGTGGACGGACGCGTGGAGCGCCAGCGGCATCTCCCACCACTGGGCGCTGGGCATCGGGCACCGCCTGGCCGACCTGCGGGCGGTGGCGGACCTGCTCGGGGTGGAGGTCACGCACGTCCAGCCCTGAGGCTCATGATGATCGCGGCCCTTGCCGCACCTCCGCCGGTGAGGTCACCACAAGGGCCGCGATCAGAACGGCCTCCCCAGCGTTGCCCAGGATCGGCACCACCACGGCCGCTCCCGCGCTCACCAGCAGCACGGCCGCTCCCGCGGCGAGCCAGGGCGTCCTCCGTCCGACCCACAACGTCACCCCGGCGGCCAGCAGGGCCACGGTGGTGACCAGCGCCGCGATCGGCGGGCCCGACGGGTCGGCGGAGACGAGCCGCAGGGTGCCCGCCCACCAGCGGGGCTCCAGCCGCAGGTCCGCGAGGGCCACGAGGTCGAGGACGATCAGCGCTCCGGCCAGGGCCCAGGCCGGGGCGAGGAGGCCGGGGCGGGCGAGAGCGGCCGCGTGCACGATGAGCAGCGGGGTCAGGACGGCGTGCGCGGCGAACCGGCCGAGGCTGAGCGCGTCCAGGGCCGGGCCCTCGCCGATCAGCGCCCCGGCCCCGACGACCGCCGAGTCGCAGGCGACGCCCACCGCGACCACGAACGGGATCCACCTGCCCGCCGCGAGCCTGCTTGATCGCGCAGGCACCGTGAGCGGGACCCGCCGCGCCGGCGTCGCGAGCGGGGTCCGCCGGGCCGAGCGCGCCAGCAGCGCGGCCGTCGCGGCCTGGACCAGGGCGAGCAGGCCGTACAGGGCGGGCATCACGGCGTCCTCCTCGGCAGGCCGGGCGTCTTTGGCATTTGCCTGAATCCTGCCGCCCGATGTTGCCATAGGGGAACCGGCGTTTCCAATATGCGGATGACAGTCTCCCCGCGTGAAAGCTGGTGAAGCGTCATGCGCTCCTGGCCGATCAGGATCTGCGCGACCCTGCTGACCTCCCTGCTGTTCCTCATCTCCGCCCCCGCCGGGGCCGCCGTCGATCTGTCCGTGCCCGGCTCGTACGCCGTCGGCTACGCCGACGTCAGCGTCTCCGCCTCGGGCCGCTCGTTCGGCGCGCGGGTCTACTACCCGGCCACCTCGGCGGGCAGCGGCACGGCCGTCGCCGCCGGGCGCTTCCCCGCCGTGTCCTTCGGCCACGGGTTCTTCCAGAGCATCAGCAAGTACGCCTCGCTCGGCCGGCACTGGGCCTCGTGGGGCACCATCACGATCATGCCCACCTCGCAGGGCGGCCTGTTCCCCAGCCACAGCGCCTTCGCCGACGACCTGAACGCCGCACTCACCTGGATCGCGGCGCAGGACACCACGACCGGCTCGCGGTTCAACGCCCACGTGCGCGCCGACCGGCTCGGGTTGTCGGGCCACTCGATGGGCGGCGGCGCCTCAGTCCTGGCCGCCGCGCGCAACGCCTCGGTGCGGACGGTGACCAACCTGGCCGCCGCCGAGACCAACCCGTCGGCCGTCGCCGCCGCCGCGACCACGTCCGTTCCGATGCAGCTCGTCGCCGGGACGAACGACACCGTGGCGGGGCCGTCCGGACACCAGATCCCCATCTACAACGCCAAGCTCGCGCCCAAGCAGCTCCGCACCATCGTCGGCGGCTTCCACTGCGGGTTCACCGACTCCGGCGGGCTCGGCTGCGACAGCGGCTCGATCAGCCGGGCCACCCAGCAGGCGATCACCCGCCGGGTGACGACCGCCTGGCTGCTGTACTACCTGCACGACGACGCCACGCACCACGACGCGGTCTGGGGCACGTCCGCCCGCAACGACCCCGCCGTGCGGTTCCTCGGCGTGCAGTGACCGCACGCCCGCCCGTTCAGCCCGAATCCCCAGGCCGGCGCGGGACGGGCGGGTGCAGGGCCGGTGGCCACACGCCTGGCACGAACAGCCCCAGCACGAACGCGCGCCCCGCCAGCGCGGACCGGCTGTCGGCCCCCAGCTTCGCCCGCAACCGCGCCAGGTGGTAGTCCACCGCCTGACGCGTCAAATACAACCGCCGCGCGATCTGCGCGTTCGAGGCCCCGACAGCGACCAGCCGCAACACCTCCCCCTGCACCTGCCCCAGCACCGGCCCTGGCTCCGGTCCGTGCAGGGGCACAGGCCAGGAGATCTCGTCCAGGACGGCCACCGCCCGCCACGGCAGCCCGTCCGCGCGATGCTCCACAGAGGCGCTGACACGGGCCCGGATCACCGTGCCGTTCCGGCGGACCAGCCGCAACCGGGTCTGGTAGCTGTCCAGCCGCCCGAGCGCCAGCATCCGCCAATAGGGCCGCTGAGCCTCGATCTCGCCGGGCGCGAGCAGCTCCTCCGCCAGGACGTGATCCAGTTCCTCGGCCGTGCGGGCCACCACGGAGCAGAACGCCGGGTTGCTCTCCCTGATCCGGCCGAGCCCGTCCACGGCCGCGATGGGGATGCGGGCACGTTCGAAGTACACCTGATACCGGCCCTTCATGACCGCACCTTAGATCGCCGCACCCGCTCGGTCCATGCGCGCGGGCGCGGCGGGGCGGGACCCTCAGGCCGCCAGGTCACCGCCCGGCCCCGCGAGCCGTTCCCATCTGGGCGGCGTCGTTCCAGCCCTTGCTGGGCAGCCAGCCGATCCCGTCGGCGCCGAGCGCGTCGAGCGCCGCGTTGACGAGGGCGAAGTGGTCGCAAGGTGTTGCCGGACATCGCGATGGCGCGGCGGGATCCTGGCCGGCGTGCGGCATCTCGCAAGGTCGGCGGCAAGGGGACCTGTGTGGTCACGGCCGTGGCGGTCAGTGGCGGGGGTTGCGGGCGGCAGGTGCGCCGCCGGCGAGCAGGCGCCGGGCCTCCGACCGGTGCCCGGCCAGTTCGGCGAGGGCCTCGCCCGAGGCCCGCGCGATGGCCGCCCGCCTCCCGCCGCCACCGCGCAACGCCCGGGCGGTCGCCTTGAGCAGCCCCGGCAACGCCAGGGTCTCGCGCGGGTCGCGGATGCGGGAGTACACGTCGAGCACCCGCCGCACCCCGTCCGGCCCCCCGGTGAGCGCGCGCAGCAGCTCGAACTGCACGTGCGCGAGCCCGTCCCCCCGCCCGAGCAGGTTCGTCCAGTGGTAGGTGTGCACGCACTGCGCGTCGCGGGTGCGTTCCCACGCCAGGGTGGCGCGGTCGAGCGCGACGGGGTCGTCCAGGACGTCGGCGACGCTCTCCCCCAGCAGCCGCCCGAATCGGACGGCGTCGCGGATGCCCTGCGCCGTGACGGGGTCCTTGAAGTGGCCGGCGTCCCCGGCCAGCGCCCAGCCGGGCCCGGCGGAGCGGCGGAAGTACGACGGGTGCTCGGCGGAGCTGACGATGCGGGTCTGCCGGGCGCAGCCGTCGAGCCGCGCCGCCAGGCCGGGGACGAGGCGGACGGTCCGGTCGAATTCGGCGTCCAGGTTGCCGCGGAAGTCGGCGGCCCGCTCGACCGGCGGCATCAGCAGCACGAGGGTCAGCCCGTCGTCGCAGGGGAAGGCGTTGCCGAGTTCGCGGCCGGTGAGCCACATCGCGGCGGTGGAGCGCCATTCGGGGTGGGGGTCGTCGTAGTAGGCGTAGTAGCAGGCCCGTCCGTTGGCGTGGGAGATGCGCGGGCGTTCGGCGGAGACCAGGCGGGCGACGGTGGAGCGGCGGCCGTCCGCGCCGACGACGAGTGAGGCGCGGATCTCGTACTCGCGGCCGTCGTGTCCCGGCGCGGTCTGGTCGCGGACGCGCACGCCGGCGGCGCGGCCGTTCTCCCAGATGAGACCGGTGACGCGGTGGCCCTGCCTGATCTCGGCGCCGGCTTCGCACGCGGTCTCGGCGAGTGCCTGGTCGAGGGGGGCGCGCCGGACGCACAGGCCGTAGTCGATGCCGTCCACGGGGCTGTAGGAGCCGTCGGCCGCGTGGCCTGGGCCGCCGATGAAGGCGCGGGACAGGCGCGGGGCGCCGATCTTGGCGACGCGTTCGAGCGCGCCGAGGCGGGCCAGCTCGGCGACGCCGCCGGCGAACAGCAGGTGGGTGGAGACGGTGGTGGCGGGGAAGCGCGCCGGGTCCACCGCGATCACCCGGCGTCCCTCCCTGGCGAGGGTGGCGGCCGTGGCCGCGCCCGCGCAGCGCGCTCCGGCGATGACGACGTCGGCCTGCTCCGCCATCGGACCTCCCCGCCCGCGTCAACCGACGGGAGTGTCGGTTAAGCAGGACGTTAAGCGCCCGGCGGTCGCGAGTCAACGGGTAGGGTGCACGGCATGGCCAGCAAGGAGCTGAGGAAGCGCATGCCGGGCTCGGCCCGCCGGGCCCGCATCGTCGAGGCGGCTCTGGAGGTCTTCGCCGCCCGGGGGTACCACGCGACGGCCATGGAGGAGATCGCGTCCGCCGCCGGGGTGACGCGGTCGGTGCTCTACGACCACTTCCGCTCCAAGCGGGTGCTGCTGATCACCGTCCTTCAGGAGCAGAACGCGTTGCTGGTGGAGCACGTCGGCGCCAGGATCACCGGCTCGGGCTCGCCCGGCAGGCGGCTGCGGGCCACGCTGAACGCCTACTTCAGCTTCGCCGAGGGCAACCCGGCCGCGCGCCGCCTGCTGTTCGACCACACCGACGAGGACGACCCCGAGATCAAGGCCGTGCGCTGGGGCATCAGGGAGACGCGCACGCGCTCGGTGGCCGTGATGCTCGGCCGCGACCTGCGCCGGCTCGGCCTGGACCCCGAGAGCGAGGCCGCCCAGGCGGTGGTGGAGCTGCTGATCTCGGGCACCGACGGCCTGGCGCAGTGGTGGGCCAGGCATCCTTCGGTGTCGCGCGACGACCTGGTCGAGTCCGCGATGCTGGTGCTGTGGAACGGACTGTCCCGGCTCCCCGACTCTGAGTGATCCTCACTTTCACTGTTGACAGATGTGAGCCGCGCGTTCATCGTTCGCCTAACTGAACCAACAGCAGTGTCGGTTAGGCGGGAGGTTCCGTCGTGGACCAGTCGGAGCAGTCGTCAGAGAATCGGAACGGAATCGGACGCCGCAGCTTTGTCACGGGCGCGCTGGCGACCGCCGCCGGCGCGGCGGGCGGCCCGCTGTGGGGCACCGGGCCCGCCCACGCCGCGCCGTCGCTGGTGAGCGCGGCGGGCAGGAACGTGGCCGTCCTCGGCGCCGGCATGGGCGGCCTGAGCGCCGCCCACGAGCTGGCCGAACGCGGGTTCCAGGTCACCGTCTACGAACGCAGGACCCTCGGCGGCAAGTCCCGCAGCATCCCCGTGCCGGGGACGGGCGCCGGAGGCAGGCAGGACCTGCCCGGCGAGCACGGCTTCCGGTTCTTCCCCGGCTTCTACCAGAACCTGCCGGACACCATGAGCCGCATCCCGTTCGGCGGCGGCACGGTGCGCGACAACCTCGTCCCGGCCAGCCTGGAGGTGATCGCGTACAAGGGCAAGGAGTTACGCGTCCCCATCCCCGGCGACCTCGGCGGCGCCCTCACCCCCGACGCGATCAGGGACTACCTGAACGCCGCCCTGGTGGCCGTCTCCACGGTGCCGCTGCCGCAGATCCAGTTCTTCGTCTCCAAGCTCGTCGCGTTCATCACCAGCGGCCCGCGCCGGCGGCTCGGCCAGTGGGAGAACATGGGCTTCGCCGACTTCGTCAAGGCGAGCCTCATGTCGCCGGAGTACCGCGAGCTGCTCGTGCACATGTTCACGGCGTCGCTGGTCGCGGCCCAGCCCGACAAGGCCAACACGCGCACCATGGGGCTGATGTTCGAGGCGCTGGTCTACAGCGGGCTCGGGCTCGGCCCGTACGGGCCGCCCGACCAGGTGCTCAACGGCCCCTCCAGCGACGTCTGGCTCACCCCCTGGATCAACCACCTCACCGGCCTGGGCGTGCGGTTCAAGGTCGGCTGGACCGCCACCGGGTTCGACTACTCGGGCGGCCGGATCACCGGCGTGCGGGTGACCGACCCGACCGGGGCCGCCGGCACCGTCACAGCCGACCACTACGTGGCCGCCCTCCCCGTCGAACGGCTCCAGCCCCTGCTGACGACCGCCATGAAGGCGGCCGACCCCGCCCTGGCCAGGCTCGACCGGCTGGAGACCGACTGGATGAACGGGGTGATGATCTACCTCAAGGAGCCCCGCCCGATCGCCAACGGCCACCTCATCTACGCGGCCACGCCGTGGGCGCTCACCTCGATCAGCCAGGCGCAGTTCTGGCGCGGCGACTTCGCCGCCAAGTACGGCGACGGCACGGTCACCGACTGCCTGTCGCTCGACCTGTCCGACTGGAACACCCCCGGCATCCTGTTCGGCAAGACCGCCAAGCAGTGCACCCGCCCGCAGATCGTGCAGGAGGTGCTGGCCCAGGTCCGCTCGGCCCTGCCCGGCGGCGCCGCGCTGCTGCCCGACTCGATCGTGTCGTCGTGGTTCGTGGACCCGGCGATCACCGGCGAGGGCACCCCGGCCGTCGCGAACGAGGAGCCGCTGCTCATCAACACGGCCGGGTCGTGGGCCGACCGGCCCGCCGCGACGACCCGCGTCCCCAACCTCTTCCTCGCCGCCGACTACGTCCGCAACAGCATCAACCTGGCCACGATGGAGGGCGGCAACGAGGCCGGGCGCATGGCGGCCAACGCCATCCTGGACGCCTCCGGCTCGTCCGCCGCCAGGGCCCGGCTCTTCGAGCTGTACGTGCCGAACGAGTTCAGGCTGCTGCACGACACCGACGACGCCCGCTACCTGCTGGGCCTGCCGAACAAGTTCGACGTGTTCAGCCCGTACTGGCCCGGCCGGTGACCCCACCGCTCCCGCGCGGGGACGGGGGCGGCGCCAGGCAGATCGAGCGGGCGGGCGGCGAGCAGGTCGGCGTGCGCCTGCCGCAGCTCGCGGTTCGGCTCCACGCCCAGCTCCCGGGTGATGACGGCGCGGATCCGCCCGTACCAGCGCAGCGCCTCCGCCTGCCGCCCGCACCGGTCGAGCGCGACGAGCAGGCGCAGGCACAGCGACTCGCGCAGCGGGTGGCGGGTGACCTGCTCGGCCAGCTCCGCCACCGCGTCGACCGCGTGGCCGGCCAGGATGTCCAGCTCGGCCCGCCGTTCCAGGGCCGTGAGGTAACGCTCGGTCAGGCGGGGCGCCTGGATCTCCGCCAGCCAGCGGGACGTCACGCCCTCGAACGGGCGGCCCCGCCACAGCGCCATGGCCTCCTGGAGCAGCGGGCGCTCGGCGGGCGAGCCGCGCTCGCCGGACGCGCGGCCGAGTATGCGCTCGAAGCGCAGCGCGTCCACGTCGCCGGGGTCGGCGCGGAGCGTCAGGCCCTCCTGGCGGGTGCCGATCCAGTCGCGGCCGAGCGCGTCGCGCAGACGGGCGGCGTAGATCTGGAGGCTGCGGCGGCTGTTGCGGGGCAGCTCGTCCGACCACACCGCTTCGGCCAGCCGTTCCATCGACACGGTTTCCGAGGCTGACATGGCGAGGACGGCCAGCAGCGTCCTGAGCCTGCCGGTGGTCAGCGGCACCGGCCGTCCGTCCACGGCGACCTCCAGCATGCCGAGCACCCCGACCTTCAACCCCGGCCCGGACCGTCCGCGCGCGCCCATCACCGCGCCACCGACCCACCCGGACCCTCGGGGCGATCCCGACCGCCCGACCGCGCCGCGCCGTCAGAACGGGCCGGGGTGTCAGGACGGGCCGTGCCATCAGGACGGGCCGCACCGTCAGGACGGGCCGTGCCATCAGGACGGGCCGTGCCATCAGGACGGGCCGTGCCATCAGGACGGGCCGTGCCATCAGGACGGGCCGTGCCATCAGGACGGGCCGTGCCATCAGGACGGGCCGTGCCATCAGGACGGGCCGTGCCGTCGGGGCGGGCCGTGGCGTCAGGGCGGGCCGTGGCGAGCACTGCTGCCGTTCCCGCCAGGACGAGCGCCGCCAGCACCCCGGCGACCACCAGCGTGAGCCCGTCGGGGCGGGTGAGCGGCTGGCCGCGCAGCGCCTGCCAGAGCGTCAGCCCCGTGAAGGCGGCGTACCCGGCGGCGGCCACCAGCACGAGCCGCGTCCTGACAAGATCACCCCTCAGCAGCCGCACCCGCCCAGCCACCGCCGCCAGCAGCACGGCCAGCAACGGCAGCGCCTGGAGCGCGTGGATGCCGACGAAGTGCGCGATCCGCAGGTCGCCCCCGGTGGTGCTCCACCCGGTGACCGGCATGACCGGCCCGCCGTCCAGAACGCCGACGCTGTGCCTGCCGATGATCCCGCCGAAGCCGCCGTCCCGCATCGCGGCCCGCTGCGCGTCGGTGGGCCGGGTCATCAGGAACGCCATCCCGATGCCGAACAGCGAGATGGCCGTGCCGGCGCGCACCGCCCAGGTGAGCGGCCCGCCGCCGACCCGCCGCCGGATCAGGAAGAGGGCGACGGCGATGTTGGCGAGCCAGAGCACGGTGATGGAGGTGCCCATGACGCCCCACAGGACGCCGTCCAGCGGGGTGGCCACGTTGAAGTGGCTCTGCCGGCCCCTGATCACCTGGGCGACGATGATCGCGTACTCGATCGCCAGGGCCGCCGCGATGACGGTCGCCGGCCACCGGACGAGCCGCCGGCGCGGCAGGCAGGACACCAGCCACGACCAGGTCACCGCGTACAGCACGATCGACACAGCGAATTTGAAGGGTTTGCCCCAGATCGGCGCTCCGACCAGCACGCGGCCGTCGAGCGCAACACCGGCGAGCGAGATCGCGACGAACGGCGCGGCGACGGCCGCGACCAGCAGCAGCGGCCGGTGCCAGCCCTCCGGGCCCGGCCATACGCTCCGCTCGCGCATCGTGGTCACCTCCTGTTCCTGTGCGGCGCGCGCCGGGACGTCCGGTGCGCGGGCATGCCAGCAGCATCGGCGCCCGGTGCGGGGAGCTGACGGGAACGGCGGCCGGCCCGTCCGTTCCGCTGGGGATCCTGTCCGTACGGCTCGGTTCGGCTCCGGGAGAGCCTTCGGGGATCCTGTCCGTACGGATCGGTTCGCCCCGTGAGGGGCCTTACCGTGGAGCCATGGTGGTGACGCCGCTGATCGTCATGGTCGCTTATGACGGCATCGAGCTGGTCGACGTCGCGTCGGTGACGTCCGGGTTCGACTACGCGAACCGGCTGGGGGCGAGCCCGGCGTACGAGGTGCGGCTGGTGACCCCGCTCGGCCGGCCGGTGCGCTGCGACTCGGGGCTGGAGCTGCGCGGGCAGGGCCGCATCGACGAGGTGGACGGCCCGATCGACACGCTGGTCGTCTCGGGCGGGCAGGGGCACGAGGCCGCCGCGGCCAATCCCCGGCTGGTGGGCCAGGTCATGCGGCTGGCCGGGCTGTCGCGGCGGGTGGCGTCGGTGTGCACGGGCGCGACCGTGCTGGCCGCCGCCGGGCTGCTGGACAACCGCCGGGCCACCACGCACTGGTACGAGGCCGCCCGCCTCGCCGCGAGTTTCCCGAAGGTGCGCGTGGACCCGGCCCCGATCTTCGTCAGGGACGGCGAGGTCTCGACCTCGGGCGGGGTCACGGCGTCGCTGGACCTCACGCTGTCGTTCATCGAGGAGGACCACGGGCCGGAGATCGCCCGCCGGGTGGCCATGGGCATGGTCACGTACCTGCAGCGGCCGGGCGGGCAGACGCAGCTCAGCCTGTTCACCAACCTGCCGCGCTCGGACCAGGCGCTGGTGCGGCGGGTCATCGACCACGTGATCCTGCATCTGGACGGCGATCTCGGCGTGGCCCGGCTGGCCGCGCTGGCCGGGGTGAGCGAGCGGCACCTGAACAGGCTGTTCGCCGAGCACGTGGGCAAGAGCCCGTCGAGGCTGGTCCGCGACATGCGCCTGGAGGTGGCCTCGCTCCTGCTTTCGAGGACGGCCGAGCCGCTGGCGGCCATCGCGCGGCGCTGCGGCTTCACCTCGACCGAGACGTTCCGTCAGGCGTTCGTGGCGTGGGCGGGCGTGCCGCCGTCGAAGTTCCGCGCCGCCGGGCGGTGAGCAACTCGCGTTGACTAATTCGGAAATAGTCAACTACGGTTGCTCGCAACATCTCATGCCCAGGAGGAACGATGTCCCATGCCCAGCTCCAGCACGCGCTCGACCGGGCCGTGGCCGGCGGCGGCCCCGGCGTCCTCGCCGAGCTGGAGATCGACGGCGCGCTGACGTGGCAGGGCACGGCGGGGGTCGCCGACCTGGCGTCCCGCCGCGCGCGCCGCCTCGACGAGCACTTCCGCATCGGCAGCTTCACCAAGGCGTTCGCCGGCACGACGGTCCTGCTGGTGGCGGCCGAGGGCGGCCTCGGCCTGGACGACACGGTCGCGCGGTGGCTGCCCGGCGTCGTGGAGGAGAACCTCGGCGGCGACGGCACGAGGATCACGATCAGGCAGCTACTCAACCACACCAGCGGCCTGCCCGACGCCTTCCCCGGCCAGGCCCCGCCCGCCCCCGAGGAACCCGGCAAGCGCTTCGTCTACTCCAAGGTCAACTACACGCTGGCGGGGATGATCGTCGAGCGGGCGACGGGCGTCCCCATCGCCGGGGAGATCGAACGCCGGGTCGCCCGGCCGCTCGGCCTGGCGGGCACGTACCTGCCGGGCGGCGACAACACGCTGCGCGAGCCGCACGCCCGGCACTACTCCAAGGCCGACGAGCTCGGCCGGCCCGCCGAGGTCCACGACGTGACGGGCGCGGACCTGAGCTGGGCCGGCGCGGCGGGCGGCATGGTCTCGACGGCCGCCGACCTGCGCCGCTTCCTCGGCGAGCTGCTGCGGGGCCGCCTCCTGCCGCCCGAGCAGCAGGCGGAGATGTTCACCACCGTCCCGACGGACGGCGCCGGCTGGGTGCCGGACACCGCCTACGGGCTCGGCGTCTACTGCCAGCGGCTGCCGTGCGGGGTCACGCTGTGGGGCGGCGGCGGTTACATCCAGGGCTCCATGACGTACGCGATGGGCGACCGCGACGGCGGCCGGATCCTGGTGAGCAACCTCAACGGCGACTGGAACGACTTCCTGGCCACCTTCACCGACCTCTACGAGGCGCAGTTCGGCGGGTCCGGGGTGCGGGACCCCGGAGCCGCCGGCCTCAGTTGATCACGAAGGTCGAGCCGGGCTCCTTGACGATGTCGCCGGTGGCCGAGTTCGTGATGGTGACGCCGGTCAGCGTCGCGCTGCCGCGGGCGCTGCCCTGGGCCAGGATGCCGGCGCCGTTGTTCGACCTGTCGATGCGCACGTTCGTGATGGCGACGTTCGGCATGCTGCCGCCGCCGCCCTTGAACTGGATGCCGTCGTAGGTCGAGTCGTGGATCTCGGTGTCGCGGATGGTGACGCCGGTGATGTCCCGGTTCTGGGCGAAGAGCGTGATGGCGCCGAACTTCTGCGCCTCACCCCAGAAGACGCCGCCGCACCGGTACAGCGCGTTTCCGGCGATCAGCGTCTGCCCGGAGAACGGCAGCGGGTTGTGGTCGGTGGCGAGCATGATGCCCGGGTAGTTCATGGTGTCGTAGATCAGGTTGTTCTCGATCCTGTTGTTGTGGCCGCCGTAGATGGCGATGCCGTTGGCCCGCCACGGGAGCTGCACGGTGTTGTTGAGGAACTGGTTGTCATGGGCGATGTCCACCGACGGGTCCTTGACGTACGGGTTCGCCCAGACGGCCAGCGAGTCGTCACCCGTCGTGCGGAAGGAGGAGTTGAAGACCCGCGAGTTGCGGGTGCCGTTGCTGAAGTTGATGCCGTCGGCGTAGGTGTTGCGGATGCGCATGCCGCTGAACTGCAGCCCGTCGGCCGGCCCCCACAGCTCGGGGATGTTGTCGTAGTCGCGGCCGACCCAGACGCCCACGTTGGCGTGCTCGATCCAGACGTTCGAGATCTTCGTGTTCTGGCCGAACCGCCCGTTCAGCCCGACCCCGCCCTCGGCGCCGCCGGGGCCGCCGCGGATCCGGCCCGAGCCGAAGATGGCCAGGTCGGAGATCTGCACGTTGTCGTCGATGTCGAAGCCGAAGTTGCCCTCGTGCGGGTGGTTGAGGCCGCCCGTCGCCAGGTGCGGCTCGGTCAGGGTGTAGAGCTGGGAGTGCCACATGCCCGCGCCGCGGATCGTGACGTCGCTGATGCCGACCTGGTTGTACGGGCCGCGGTTCAGCGGGTCGTCGGTGAGGATCTTCTTCTCCTGCCGCCACTGGCCCGGCGGGATCCACACGCAGTCGATGACGCCGTTCTGATCGTCGGTGACGGCCCGCTGGATGGCGGCGGTGTCGTCGTTGCCGTCGTCGGGCACGGCGCCGTACTCGGTGATCGAGGTGCACGCGGCCGGCTTGGCCGCCGCGGGCGCGACGTCCTCCAGGTCGATCAGGTCGATGATGTAGAAGGCGGCGCTGTCGCCGGCGTCCCGCTGGAGCCGGAACTTCGTGCCCGCCGGGTACGAGCGCGTCAGCAGCGCGTGCGACTCGTCGAACAGCCGCCTGGCGTCGGCCTGCGGAGTGTTGGTCAGCGCCTCCGGGTCGTCGCTGGTGCCGTACAGCCAGCTGTGCTTGGACGACAGGGTGAGCTTGCGGGCGAACGCGCCGTCGATGTAGAGGCTGATCGTGGCGTCGATGCCGCCGCCGCCTGGCGCGTCCGGGATCGAGTTGCGCACCACGATCGAGTTGGCGGGGCTGGTGGAGGTGAACTCGACGTACTGGCCGGTGCCGTCGAGCCGCACCGACTTCCTGCCGGACGACTCGGTGGCGAAGTTGGTGTGCCCGAACGTGCGCAGCGGGTCCGTCTGGAGCAGGGTGCCCTGGTAGGCGGCGGACTCGGCCTCGTACTCGACGTACGGTACCGACGCGCCGCGGCCGACGGTGATCGCCTGCGAGAGCGTGTTGTTGCTCTCGTCGGTCTCGGTGACGACGCCGGTCGCGTCGGCGGTGGCGACGATGGTGGCGCCGCCGCTGGTGGCGGTCCAGCCGCCGGTGACGGCCACGTTCGCCGTCGCGCCCGCGGCGATCGGCGCGGTGTCGGTGTTGAGGGTGGTGCCGCCCACCGCGACCCGGGTGACGGTGGTCGCGCCGGTGGTGGTGGTCCCGCGGTTCCTGACGGCCACGGTGAACGTGACGCGCGCGCCGGCGGCGGGGTTGGGCGGGGTGGCGCTGATGCTCAGCACCTGGAGGTCGGGGCCGGGGGCTTCGGCGACGACCAGGGAGGTGGGCGCGGTGTAGGTGTTGTTGCCCTCGTTCTGCTCGGCGACCTCGCCGCCGGCGTCGGCCTTGGCGGAGACCTCGTACGTACCGGCCCGCCTTGTCCCGATATTTCCGGACACGGTGGTGGAGGCGCCGGCGGCCAGCGCGCCCACGGCGGCGGTCCCCACCTGGGTGGCGCCCGCGTAGAAGGCGACCGAGGAGGCGGCGGAGGGGGCGTTGCCCGCGTTACGCACCGTGGCCGACATCGTGATCGCGCTCGTCGCGGTGGGCGAGGCGGGCGTCCAGGTGAGGCCGGTGACCACCAGGTCGGGGTTGGGCGCCGGGGTGCCGAAGACCTGGAACTCGGCCACCTGGCCGCTCGGCGCGCCCGAGTTGGCGGTGAACTGCAGCCGCACGTCGGCGGCCTTGCCGGTGACCGGGACGGTCACGCTGTTGCCGGTGGCCGGGTCGAAGGTGTGGCTGGCCTGGGCGGCCAGCGTGGTGAAGGCCGTGGCCGACTGCGCGCGGCCGAGCACCTGGAAGGTCTGGGTGCGGCGGCCCCAGACCGGGTCCGGGTTGAGCTTGACGGTGACGGCGGTCAGGTCGGCGTCGGCGCCGAGCTGCGCGGTGAGGGTGGCCGGGTAGGCGCCGCCCTCCCAGTAGGTGGCCACGTTGTCGTCGTTGGCGTTGGCGGCCACGTAGGTATGGGTGTGTCCCGACTCGGCCATCGTCTTGCCGAGGGCCAGGTTGGCGCCCGGGTTGCCGGGGTTGTCCGGAGCGCTCCCCCACACCTCGACCTCGGAGAGCTGACCGGCGGGCCATCCCGAGTTGGCGGTGATGTGCACGCGGACGTAGCGGGCGGTCGCGGCCGGGAAGGTGACGGTGGCGGCCGGGCTGATGGAGTGGGTGGCCGAGGCGGACAGGGTGGTGAAGCTGGAGCCGTTCGTGCTGCCCTGCACGCTCAGCGTCTCGGTGCGGCTGGGCCAGCCGGTGGGCAGCTTGAGCACCACCTTGCTGACGCTGGCGCTCGCGCCCAGATCGACCTGGACCCACTGTGGGAAGGCGTTGTTGGCCGACTCCCAGTAGGTGGCCTGGTTGCCGTCGGTCACGTTGGCCGGGCGGTAGACGTCGTTGAAACTGCTGGCGGTCGCGCTCTTGCCGGCGGCGAGGTTGGTGTCGGCGAGGTTGGTGTCGGCGGCGGCGGGTGCGGCGAGGAATCCGATGAGTAACGCAAGGGCGGCAAAGAGAACTCTCATGGGGGTGGCCCTCCGGGTAAGGCGGATGGCCGAACCATAAGATGTCGAGCAGATAGCCGCAATATTTCGACGAGATTGCGCAAAGAAATAACTTCACCAGCCCGGCGCGTGAGGGATCTTCGTGCTGGTGACGCCCGGGAGCTGGGCGAATAACCAGTCATGGCGGAGCGCAAACGCCTGCGTCGGGCGAACGCAAGTTTTGCGCTCCGCAAGCGACCGGCTTGCGGCCTGGAGCTACAGCCCGACGAGCGCGATGATCACCGAAGTCAGCGCGATCGGCCCCATCACGGCCACCGTCACCACGGTCGCGCTGTGGCCGGGCAGCAGCCGGGCCAGGACACCGGAGGCGGCTCTCCGCACCGCTCCCGCTCCGGGCAGCACGAACAGGCCCAGCGTGAAGAAACCGGCGGCCAGCGACTCGGCGTGGCTGGTGCTCAGCCGTCCGGCCAGGTGCAGCAGGCCCGCCGCGGCGATGCCGAAGGCCAGCGACAGCAGCAGGTGCCCCATCGCGACCAGCGCGGCCCTGGTCAGCTCCGGCCGCTCCTCGGCGAAGTAGTGGTCACCGGCACGCAGCGCCAGCGAGAGCGCCGCCACCACCAGGCCCACGACGACCGGCATGACGACGGTCAGCGCCATCAGCGTCACGAGCGCCAGCACCCCGACGAAGCCGCTGCTCTTGACGAAGCGCCGCAGCTCGAACGGCTCGGCGGGACGCGGCGGCGCGATCGGCCGCCGCTCCCTGGGCTGGTCGGCGTGCACGGTCGGGGCGGGCTGCGCCGAGCCGCCGCGGGAGTACTCGACCGGCGGGAGCAGGTCGGAGACGGTGTTCATGATCGCCGTACGGCCGCCGCGGGCCGGCTGCGGCCCGCGGCCCGCCGGGTCGAGCGCGCCCGCCATCCGCAGCAGCTCCCCCGCGCCGGGCCGGGCCGACGGATCAACCTGCAGCGCCCGGCTCAGCCAGTCGCGCAGCCAGACCGGCGCCTTGTCGATCTGCGAGCGCCCCTCCATGGTGTTGAAGCAGACCGCCTCGAACGTGCCCGTGCCGAACGGCGGCAGCCCGGTGGCGGCGAAGAACACCGTGGAGGCCAGCGCGTGCACGTCGGCCGCCTGGGTGATCTGCGCGCCGCGGATGATCTCCGGCGCGAGGTAGCCCGGCGTGCCGACGAACATCCCGCTCTGCGTCAGCCGGGCCGCGTCCACCAGGTGCGCGATGCCGAAGTCGATGACCAGCGGCCGGCCGTTCACCATCATGACGTTGGACGGCTTGAGGTCGCGGTGGATCACCCCGGCGGCGTGGATGTCGACCAGCGCCTGGCACAGCCCCTGCGCCAGCCTGATGACCTCGTGCGGCGGCAGCGGCCCCTCGGTCAGGACGGTGTCCTCCAGCGTGCGGCCGGGCGCGAACCTGGTCACGACGTACGGCCGGGGCCCGGACAGCTCGGCGTCGAGCACCTCGGCGACGTAGGAGCTGCGCACCCGCCGCATGGTCTCCACCTCGCGGAAGAGCCGGTCACGCGCCTTGAGGTCGGCCGCCACGTGCGGGTGCAGCACCTTGATCGCGACTTCCCTGCCCGCGCCGTCGAGACCGAGGTGGGCGACCCCCATGCCACCCTCGCCGATCTTCCTGACCATCCGGTAAGGGCCGAGATGCTCGTACGTCTGCATGCTCATTCCCGACGTCATCCTCCGCTTTCCCCCGTATGCACCGGGACATTCTCCCGCAGTGCTCCCCCAAGATGCACAGTAAGCGAAGATCTGTCCGGGTGCGGCGCCCTTCGTCTTTCGCGGGCGCCGCACCAGGGGTGAGCGTCAGATCTCCTCGACGCTGCTCGGCTCGCGCCGGGACAGGTCGATGCCCAGTTCCTCGGCCGCGCGGAAGACGTCCTCGTCGGTGTCGCGCATCTCGATGGACATGCCGTCGCTGGAGAGCACCTCGACGTTGAGGCACAGCGACTGCATCTCCTTGATGAGCACCTTGAAGGACTCGGGGATGCCCGGCTCGGGGATGTTCTCGCCCTTGACGATGGCCTCGTAGACCTTGACCCGGCCGATGACGTCGTCGGACTTGATGGTGAGCAGTTCCTGCAGCGCGTACGCGGCGCCGTACGCCTCCATGGCCCAGACCTCCATCTCGCCGAAGCGCTGGCCGCCGAACTGGGCCTTACCGCCGAGCGGCTGCTGGGTGATCATGGAGTACGGGCCGGTCGACCGGGCGTGGATCTTGTCGTCGACCAGGTGCAGCAGCTTGAGGATGTAGATGT
>NZ_BAAAQX010000069.1:0-35432 GCF_039531895.1 Nonomuraea monospora | reverse complement strand
GCCCGACCTGCCCGGCCCCGCCTGGATCAACAAGCCCAAGACCAACGAACCGAAGGACGCCACAGAGAAGACGGCACAGAATTAGCCCAGCTCAACTGCCTTGATCAAATTGACAGGTTCCGGGACGACATGGCTGGGCGCGGCACCCGGAAGGCAAGGGAAGGCCACGCCCACGCCGATGACAGGTTCCTGAAGCAGCGGCGCAACAGTGAGAGGCTGTCCGTGCCGTAGGTCATCTCGGACACGACGGCGATGACGCCTTCGACCTCTCTGAGAGCCTCGGGAGCAATGGTCAAGACCTGTGGATCGTCACAACACCGCTGTCGACCGCGGCGGAGAGGCGGCGAGGATCCGGGAGCAGCATCTGGCCTCAGCCGCCGGCTCGTCCGCCGGGCGGCTGAAGACCCGCAGCACACCGCGCTGGTGCAGGGTGCCGGAGATCCGGTCGGCGACCGGGTCGATCACGGTCAGTGGCTTGACGCGGTCGTCGTACATCAGCCGGGCCGCGTCCCGCAGAGGTGTTCCGGGGGTGACGGTGATCGCCGGAGAGGTCATGAGATGAGCCGCGTTCGTCGCGGCTGCCGTGGGTGTTCCTGGCGCCGGCCTCGTCCGCCGCCAAGTTCCACGGCATTGACCACGCTCTCGTTGCCCGGTGTGAGAAAGTCCTCGAGCCGCTCAGTCCCCTTCGCCGCGCTTCGCCGAAGACGGCATGGCGCGCGGTGCAGGGTGTTTTCGTCGAAGCAGATCATGATCAGACTCGCCGCTCGGAGGAGTGGCTCCTGGCTGCAGCAGGGCTTTGTCCTATCTCGCGCTCGACGCTCCGCTCAGGTCATCCGTTGGGCCATCTCGACGAGCCGGTTGGCGTAGCCCCACTCGTTGTCGTACCAGCCGAAGACCTTGACCAGCTCGCCGCTCGCCTGGGTGAGGGCGGAGTCGAACACGCACGAGGCGGCGTCGCCGATGATGTCGCGGGAGACGAGCGGGTCGGTGCTGTAGCGCAGGATGCCGTGCAGCTCGTCGCGGGCGGCTCCGGCGAAGGCGTCGTTGATCTCCTGCACCGTGACCGGGCGGGCGAGCTGGGCGGACAGATCGGTGATGGAGCCGTCCTCGACCGGCACCCGGATGGCCACCCCGTCCAAGCGGCCGTCGAGCTCGGGCAGGACCTGGCCGACCATGCGGGCGGCGCCGGTGGTGGTGGGCACGATGTTGACGGCGGCTGAACGGGCTCGGCGTGGATCCTTGTGCGGGGCGTCGAGGAGCATCTGGTCGCCGGTGTAGGCGTGGATGGTGGTCATGAAGCCGCGTACCAGGCTGAAACGCTCGTGCAGCACCTTGACCATCGGTGCCACGCAGTTGGTGGTGCAGGAGGCCAGCGAGACGATCTCATGCCGGGACGGGTCATAGGTGGCGTCGTTCACGCCGGGCACGATGGTGGCGTCCAGGCCCTTGCCCGGGGCCGACAGCAGCACCCTGTGGGCGCCGCCTTTCAAGTGGCCGGCCAGGGCGTCTCTGGTGCGGAAGCGGCCGGTGGCGTCGATCACCAGCTCCACGTCGTAGGCTCGCCAGTCGATCTGCGCGGGGTCACCGCATGAGGTTACGGCGATGCTGCGGCCGTTGACCTCCAGCAGGCCGGGGGCGGCGGTGACGGGCAGGCCGAGCGGCCCGTAGGTGGAGTCGTGCTTGAGCAGGTGGGCCAGCGTGGCCTCGTTGGTGATGTCGTTGATGGCGACGATCTCCAGGTCGGTGCGCAGCGCGCGGCGCAGGACGGCTCTGCCGATCCTGCCGAATCCGTTGATCCCGATTCTCATGCCTTCAGGATTCGCTTGCCCCGGTTCATCTTTTAGAGGCGGCGGTCCCTCGCGAGGTGGGACTTAAGGCCCACACCCGCCATTCTGGCCGTCGCGTCCACGGTTTCTGCCAGCCGGTGGCGCCGGAACGGAGTTGAAGACACCCGCCGGGCGATCGAGCGTCTCGTCCGGCCAGGCTTGCCGCCATTGGTGGCCAGAGCGTCGTGACTGCCACTGTCCAGGGCCGCACGGGCCGCTGCGTGGATCTCTCGCCTCGGCGGATGCCTTTCTTCATCTTCGTGACGCGCACTGGACGGGCGCAGGGCCCTTGGTCCTGGCCTTGCGGACATCCGGCCCCCGCAGGAGGTGGCAGCCGAGCTCGGCCCTCCCCCTGGTGGAAGGCGAGGCTCGGTGTCGTCCGCCTGGACCAGTGTGGGAACTGTCGGGGAGCGCCGCGGAGCCGCCTCAACTCACCGGCGGTGAACGACAAGCCGCCGTGATGTGCCGTCTGCTGGGCGCATGGGCCGACGCGTTGAAGTTGGTCGACCGCCCTTCTGAGGTCCCGTCCTGCGGAGGACGAGGCTGCCGACATGGAGCGGATACACCAGGAGCCGACCGATGGAGATGTTCCTGGGCAGTTCCTCCGAGACACCCTCGAAGCGCGTTTTCGGCGCGGCCAGGAGCGACGGCTGCGCGAGCAACCGACTGGACCGGGCCTGTTCCAGCCAGAGCCCGTCAACCGGCGGGCCCTGCCGTCATGGGACTTGGCATCCGAACCGGGGGCCACGACGGCCACCGCGCCGCCACCGCGTCCGTCGGCCTTGGGTGGCGCCCCATGATGGCCGTGCACAACGAGGCGGTGGGGCTGTCTGCCCTGCTGACTCTCGCCGCCGGAATTTATGCGAGCGTGCATGGCGGGCGCAGAAGCGCCAGACCTGCGAGTCAGCAAGGCCGTAAGCATCATCCTTGGGGGTGTGATGTGAGGCTGTGCCCAACACCGTCGGTGTGAGGCGTCGGCTAACAGCAAATCGACGAACGAGGGTGGTCGGTCTCATGGGTGGCCCCTTCGCGGTGAAGCGCTGTGAGGGGGTTGTAGGGCCACCCGGCTGTCTCCGGCGATTTGCTCCATTCGTCGCATGTACGTGGCAGCCCTTGTTGCTCCTGGACCGCTTCGTCGGTCGTCATGGTGCCCGACGCTCTCTCATCGATGTGCGGCCTGCTTCCTGGTCGGTGTCGCGGGCATGCTGGAGCGCCTGCTCCCAGGTGCGGTCCAGTTCGGCGGCCCGGTGACGTAGCTGGGGCCACAGCAAGGGAGGGGGCGCTTGTCCGGCGGCGGAGTGTGCGGCTTGCTCGGCTGCGGCGTGACTTTGTTGCCGCGTCTGGAGTTGCTCGGCCCGCTCGAACAGGCGCCCATACCGTTGGCACCAGTCGCGGCGCTCACCGAAGTCCTCCAGTTCCTCACGGGGCATCGGCAGAGCCTTGAGCACGACGGCCACGTAGGAGGGGAACGCCTGGACTTCCGGGTCGGTGAGCAGGAAGCGCACCAGCGGGTCGTCCAGCCCGATCAGCTTCTGGTAGGCCTCGGACCGGGCGTGCTTGTGCGCGTGCGCCAGTTCGCGCAGGGCGGCCTGCAGCTGGTTGTCCGCCTCGAAGTACGCCGCGACCTCGACGGGCGCCATCGTGGGATCCCAGGCCGGAACCGGATGCGCGGCGCGCACGCGGTTAAGCTCGCGGGAGTGCTCGCGTTCGTCGAGGGCGTCGTAGTACGCCTTCACCTCAGGCAGCATGATGAACGGTCCTTCCTCTCCTGGCTGGTGGACGGGACTGCCGGAAGAGGCCTGGTTGGTGAGGGCCCGGGGTGAGACGGTGGGCTACCCGCTTCCGGCAGCGAGCCGTCAGCGGCACGACGAAGCGTCCCGCAACTGGCCGGTCCGGGCCGCGCCCAAGATCTTTTGTGCTAGCAAAAGATCTCTGGGGGTGGTCCGGGCTCGTCTCGCCCCTACCGCGAAGTGGCACACCGCGGACCCGCCCGGCGAGACGAGAGGCCGGTTGCGGGGCGCGCCGGGCGTGTCGCAGGCTGCGAAGCCGGAACGGGGGACCCCGTCCTGGCGCGGGTGCCGCGTCACCTCAGTGCTCTCCCGGGGCGTTGCCGCATCCGCGGGCTGGGGGTGTGCAGAGCACAGGTACCGGATGGGGGAAGCGGACAGTCGTCCGCCGGTTCACCGAGGCTCGCGCCGAGCTGAAGCAGTTACGCGCCGAGACAAGCCGAGGGGCGGGCGGTCAGGCGCGTAGCAACTCAGCCAGGAGTCGAGTGGTTCTGACCGTAGCCCGAACAGTTCCAAGCACTCACTCGCGCCGCCGACCGTGATGCCGGGCATCCGGTGGTTCGCCCACGCGGCCGCGTCGAGCAGCATGCGATGCTCGACCACCCGTGTCCCGTCTTCGGCGTAGGCGCGGCGCCCGTTGCCGGCGTAGCCGAGCTTGCGTGAGACCCGCTGCGAGGCTGTGTTGCCGTCCACGTAGGCGGTGTGCGCCTCCACCGCGCCCAGGTGAGCGAACGCCAGCTCCAGGACGGCGGCGCGGGCCTCGGTCCCGTACCCGTGGCCCTGGCGGGTTCGCGTGATCCACGAGCCGGTCTCGACCGTGCGGACGGTCGCGAAGTCGGCCGCCCACATGTTCTGCAGCCCGACCGCGACGCCGTCGACGCGGATGGCGAGCTGGAGGTTCCAGCTTTCCGGCCGCCAGTGGGCCAGCACCGCCCAGTGTCGCTGCAGCAGGTGCCGCTCCCGCTGCGGTGACGGCTCATACAGGTAGGCCTGCTGGTAGCGGGGCTCGGCGGCGGGTTGGAGGTCGCCGGAAGCCTCGGCCAAGTTGAGCAGGTCTTGCGTGCCGGGGATGGCCAGCTCAAGCCGCCGGGTGGTGATGCGGAGCGCGAGCAGCGGCCACAGGACCGCCAAGCCGTCCCTCATCGGCCGGCCCTTCAGGCGTTGCCGTTGGGTTCGTCGCTGCTCCGGCTGATGCCCGCGAGCGCCGGCAGCTCGGCGATCCGCTCGTGCAGGGCGCGGGCTTGCGCCCCGGGGTCGCCCGCCGCGGTGAGCTCGCGGTCGAGGGCGCGTAGCCGGACCCGGGCCGTCTCGCGCAGGGACTGCGCCGGGATGGTGTCGAGCACCTCGCCCGCCAGGGCGGCGGCGTCGGCCCAGCGGCGCCGGGCGGCCTCGCCGCGTGCTTCGAGCAGGACGGCCGCCGCCCAGCCGGGCCGGCCGTGCGGGATGTGGTCTTGGGAGGCGCGGGCGTGCGCGAGGGTCTGGGCGTGGTCGCCGACGAGCAGGGCTGCCTCCCTCAGGTGCAGCAGCAGTTCGGCGGTGTCGAACCCGAACCGGCCCGGCTGGTCCCCGTGCGGGTCGGCGGCCATCTCGTCTTGCGCGCGGCCGGCCAGCCGGGCGGCGTCCGAGCGGCGGGATGGGCCGAACGCGGCGGTCGCACGCAGGAGCCCCCAGGCGATGATCTGGGCGCGGCGCAGCGGTGTGGCGGCGTGGTCGAGTGCCTCGCCGGCCAGGTCGAGGGCGTCCTGGTGGCGGTCTTGGGTGTAGGCGGTCATGGCGTGCGCGCCCAGCGTCCAGCAGATCAGGTCATGGTCATCGACGGCGGCGCCCAGGCGCGCGGCGGTGGCGAAGTGGATCTGCGCGGCCCCGTAGTCGGCCACGTGAAAGGCGGTGTTGCCGACCAGCGCGGACAGCCAGCCGGCCAGGCGGCGCAGTTCGGTCCGGTCGGCGTCGGCCTGCGGCCGGCGCAGCAGCTGCGTGACCAGGCTGCGGGTGCGGTGCACTTCGGCGGCCAGGATCGCGGGCGGGAAGCTGGAGTAGCGCAACGCGTAATAGCGCACCGCGGCCTCCAGCGCGTCGCGGGTGGCCGGGCCGCCCGCGGGCCCGTCGGCCTCCACCGCGAGCTGGACGGACTCGCCGACGGCCGTCAGGGCGGCGGACTGATCGTCGGTCATCGCGTGCCTGCCATGCGAGGCACGGTACCCCCATCCAGCGCCGGGCTGGAGGTGCATCACCGAAGTCCGCTTCTTCGGCAGTCCCAGCTTGTCCGCTGTTGTCCCGTACAGGGTGCACAGCAGCGCCGCGTACTCGAATCCGACCGCGATCGTGCCGTGCTCCCACCGGCACAGCATGGCGGAGTTAAGCGCGGACGGCGCCAGGTCCTGCTCCACGTACAGAGCGGCGATGCCGTCGATCGCCTGCGGCCTGGACCAGCCGTAGGCGAGCCGCCACGCTTGCAGCGGCCGCATCTGCGGAAGCGCGGCACAGATGGTGTGGGCGATCTGGTCGACCATCCAGCCGGCGCGTTGCCCGCGCCTGCGGATGTCGCCGGCAGCGCGCAGCAGCTCTGCTCGCCGGGCCCGGCTGAGTGCGGCCATGGCTGACGCCTCCCTGCACACCGCCTTCCCCACGGTAGCGGCGCCGCTACGGGCGAGACATTGCCGTGGGAGGCAATGTTGCGGACCGATGCCGGCATTGATGCGGACGCCGCCCCGGCCGGACGGTGAAGGGGAGCCGCCCTGCTGCGCAGAACCGGCAGCGAGGGGCGGCGATCGTCCTCACCCCAGGAGGGCCTCATGACGGCCACCACCCCCGAGCGCTACCAGGCACCGCAGGGCGGATGGCGGGACCCGCGCTCGTTCGTCGACCCGGACGTGTGGCAGCGCCAGATCGCGCTCCTCGTCCGCGACCATCCGTGGGACAAGGTCATGGCCGAGCGCGTCTTTGGCCAGGCGATCGCCTACCTCGTCACCGCCATGGAGAAGTGGAGGCAGCGGCTGGAGATCGGCTGCGGCCCGCTGATCGACCGCGCGGTGCACGGCTTCATCCTCGACACCCGCAACTACGCCGCCTTCTGCGCCAAGTACTTCAACGGCGAGTTCCTGCACCACGTCCCCGAGGTCGAGTTCAAGGTTGACGGGTCGGTGCAGAAGACCGCGCACGTCGTGGCCGGTAACGGCTTCGCGGTGGAC
Organism: Nonomuraea monospora; assembly: GCF_039531895.1. Classification (NCBI taxonomy): domain Bacteria; kingdom Bacillati; phylum Actinomycetota; class Actinomycetes; order Streptosporangiales; family Streptosporangiaceae; genus Nonomuraea; species Nonomuraea monospora. The sequence goes on along the minus strand of NZ_BAAAQX010000069.1, from coordinate 28,631 downwards.
TGGTCGCTGTGGGAGGCGGACTACGCCAAGTGCACGCCGTGCGCGCCCGGCACCGACTACCACTGATTCGCACCTGATCGAGGCGAGGGCCGGGAGCATCACGCGTTCCCGGCCCTTCATCATGCCCGGGGCATGGGTGAGGTGATTCCCCGGCGATCACCGATGGTGGCGCGCTACCGTGACGCGGGTCCTGTCCCTCGCGTACCAAGGTGCCCCGTCATGCCCACCGAGCCCGCCGCTATCACCGATCGCGTCGCCTACTGGGACCGCTACGCCACAGGCATCCGCAAGACCGACACAACGCAGGCCGCGCTGAAGAACGCCTTTGGCTGGACCCAATATGAAGGTCACGGCCCCGGCGACGAGCTGCTCGGCGATCCCGGCACGGCGCTGGAACTCGGCTCCAGCCGCGGGCACGCGGTCGCCGCGCTCGCGACCAAGGGCATCGACGCGACCGGCGTGGACCTGTCGCCTGTGCAGGTCGAGGGCGCTCGCGAGCAGTGGGGGCGCCTGCCGAACGCCCACTTCGTGCACGCCGACGTCATCGCCTTTCTCACCGGCAGCGAACGCCGCTGGGAGGCGATCTACAGCATCTTCGGCGCCCTGTGGTTCACCGACCCCGACCAGTGGATGCCGCTCGTGCGGGCGCGCCTCGCACCCGGCGGCAAGCTGGTGTTCTCGTGCGCGCCTGCCGTGCCGGGCACCGCCGGCATCCAGGGCATGTACGGGGCGGGCTTCACCGGCCCGCAGGTGTGGATCTACCGGTGGACGTACGAGCCCGACGTGTGGGCGCGGATGCTGGCCAGGGCGGGGTTCCGCGAGGTGAACGCGATGGTGGAGCCTGCCCCGAACCCGCTGAACGTGGGGACGCTGATCGTGGAAGCCCGCGCGTGACAGCTGACCGTGGTGTGACCGGCCCGGCCACACCGTGGTCTCGCGTCAAGGTTTGCGCCGACGTACCTGGACAGCCAGCGCTCGCCGCACTCCGGCGGAACATGCGCGGCACCTGGACCGGCTCGCCCGTATCCTCGCCGACCGTGCCGCGGCCCCTTGAGTACGCGCACACGATGCGGCTGCGGGCGCTCCTGCTGGACCAGCGGGAGCGGCGGGGGTGGTCAGCCGCGTGTACGTCGGTCACCGCCGACACGAACGAGGCCCAGCAAGATCTGGACCAGGGAGCGCACGCCGCTGAGGGGCAGGAAGATCGAGCCGCGGGGAAGGCCTCCTGGTAAGGGGTCGTGGGGAGGCCATCAGGCGAGAGGTTCGCGGCGAGCGCTGGTCAGCAGGAGCGCAGCGAACGCGATCGGGGCGATCGCCTGGTACCCGATCCACACCTCGCCCCCGGCGCCGCTTCCCCGCCAGGCGAGCAGCACGCCGGCAAGCGCCGTGAGCACCCAGCCGCTGTCGTAAGCGATCATGAGGCGCAGGTACGTCGGCATCGGGCGGCGTCGCACGTACCCCATCTCGATCGCGCCGGTGATCACCAGGACGGCGCCCGCCACGACCATCACCCAGGCGGCCACACCGAGCAGCTCACCGAACCAGGCGGCGCCAACGATGAAGGCGCCTCCGAGCGCCGCCTTGAACGCGCCATCCGCGATGGCCCCCACCAGCAGAAAGGTCGACGGCCTTGTCGCGACCTGTGTCATCAGCTTGCCCCCTCACCTCGAAGTCTCTTTCGTAACCAAACTACGGCAATAATAGATTTATGCGAGTAACGAGAGCCGAGGCCAAGGAGCGCAACCGCCGCGCCCTGTTGGAGGCGGCCTTCCAGGTCGTCTCCAGAGACGGGTACCAGGCCAGGCTCGAGGAGATCGCCGAGCGCGCGGAGGTGACCACGGGCGCCGTCTACTCGTTGTTCGGCAGCAAGAACCGCCTGGTCATTGCCCTGGTAACCGACCGGCTGGGGCCGCACTACGAGGACATCGAGCAGGCGGCCCCGCCGGAACTGAGTCTTCTCGAGGCGGTCGACGCCCTGGCCCGCCACTACCGGCGCGGCTGTGACGCGCCCGACGCGGGGTCCGGGCTGTCGCTGCAGTTCATGCTGCAAGACATGGCCTTGCGCGATCACGAACTGGGCGCTCAGCTCGCCGCGTCCGTCCGGGCGCAGGAGGAGCATCTGATCGCGCTGCTGACCGGCAGGTCACACGGCGAGACCACCGTGACATCGGCTCAGGCGCGGCGGCTGGCCACCGCGCTCAGGGCGCTGCTGATCGGACTTGCCCAGGGCGTCACGCTCGGCCTCACCCAGGACGCCGACGAGCAGTACTTCGCCGACGCCGCCCGCACCCTGGCCTCCCACGCGACCCTCATCGCAGAGGCAGAGGGCGTACGGCCGGCAGCGGCCGGCCCAGAGGTGTGACGCGAGGGCTAGACAGGGCCCAACGCCATTACGCCCGCCTCACCGCACCCAACGCACCGAAGCAAACGTCGGGCGACGACTTGACCGAGGTCAGCGGCCTCCTCGCACGGCACGCCTCCGCCCGCGAGGCCGTCCGTGGAGGGAAGGTGATGCACGAAGCTGCCCGCTGAGGCGCGCGGCGCTCGCGAGTAGGGGTGGTGGTTGCGAGGTGCGGCAGGTGTTTGGGGGACGAGTGCTCCATGGCCATGCCCTTGGCGCTCCAGTAGAACACCTGCCACCGGTCATCTGCGACCAGCACATGGCGGACGGATCACCCCTGGCGCACTTCGAAGCAGAACGCCCTCCGATTCGATGCTGTGTACGAAAATAGGCATGAGTCTCACGTTTTCGGCTGGCGACTGCGCTGGCGCTCTTGACGCGGGACAGTGGAGGGCCTGATGGGAGGGGTAGTGGACGGCACCTCGGGCAACGCTCTGCGCATTCAACTGACGCAGCACGGCCGATGCTACGAGCTGGCCGCGCGTCAACTGACTGACGGCCGGTTGGCGATCGAGGTCAACGGCAGCGACGCTGACGGCGCTCCCGTGGCGGCGCTGAGCGGCAGCCTTCCGGTCTCCGACCTTTCCCTGCTGGTCGACCTGATCAAGCTCATGAGGGCGAGAGGCGGCCAGGCGGGCGAGGGTCAGATCTCGGTGGTCGAACAGCAGAGACTCGCGCACGCTGAGGCCCATCGCGGCTGGACTGATGAGCAGGACGAAAGGCTGCGGCGGCTCGCCTGTCAGCCGGACGCGTCGGTGAAGACGCTGGCTGTGGCTCTTCTGCGGAGCGAGGGGGCGATCAGATCGCGGCTGAGACGCCTGCGCATCGACGAGCTGCCCCGTGAAACGCACATCGAGGGCGATCAACGTTCGCTGGCATCATGTGATCCAGTTTGATGTCTGCCGGATTGTGTGGCCATCAATCCACCTCCGGCTTCACGATGGGCTTCCCAGTCCGGCGGAGGTGGCTCCGGCTCTGTGCGGAGCGCATCCTGTACCCAGTCGGCCGGCGATCGATCCCGATCGTGGTCGAGCTGGAGGAACACCATGGCGCGGTACTCGCGCCGAGTGTCCTGATGGTCGAGAACCAGGTACGGGATCCTGATGAAGCCCAAGCAGACGTCGTACGCGGCTCGCAACGTGTCGGAGTCGGCGGCACGGCTCGAGGCGATCCACAGAACCCCGGTGGTCTGCAGGAGCTCGTCGAAACCGTCCAGCAGCCCCACCGGCAACGTGCCGTCGGCGCTGCGGGCCGGCTGCGGCCAGGTGAGGCTGGCGCCGGTGGCGTCCCGTACGGCGTGCTCGATCTGTGCCTGTACGTCGCTGTCGGGCGGCACGTTGCGTGGTGCGACTCGCACGACGAGGAAGTCGCTTGGTGGCAGCAGTCCGGCCAGGATCCGGGTCAGCACGGATTTGTCCGAGCCCGGCTGGCCGAGCACGAGCAGCCGCGCGGTGACCGCGTTACGGCCGGTCAGGTGTCCGATCAGGTGCGCGTGCAGGTCGTGGCGGAGTGGCTGGTGCCGCCACCAGGATTCGCGGGCGACACGGTGGGCGGCGGGTGCGGCGGCGATCCGGAAGTCGGGGGTGATGGAGATCTGCCGCAAAGTAGGCACCGGCAGGTCGCCGGCGAAGGCCAGCGGCCGTTCCAGGACGGCGCGGTAGGCGCGCGCCGGGGCGCTGCGGCGCTCGTCCGGAGCGCGCCCCGCAGGGATCGCGGCCACGGCCTGTTCGAGACGATGCGTACTGGCGGCAGCTTGCTGGATCTGACTACGGGTGGCCTGGTGCTCGATCAGCGAGGACCAGAACGCCACTTCGGGGAACTGGCCCGCCAGCCGCCGGAACAACTCCTCGTAGCGCTCGATCGCCTGCTGGGGCAGCTCTTGGCGTACCGCATGCTCGAAGCGTTGCCAGGCGGTCTCCTCGAGTTCGTCTCGTACGGCGAGCCCGTCGATGAAGCGCAGCAGCCGCTGCGACAGGTCGCGATGCAACAAGTTCCACGGCTGTCAGCAGGTCCTCGTAGGGCCGCGCGGGGCTGGGTGAGGGGATGGGGCTGTCGAACAGTGCCTGGGCCAGCTCTTGCAGCCGCGGACCAGGTGGAGGTCCGCCGGTGGCGAGCGCGACCTGCTCATCGGTGCCACCACGTGGTGCAGGCTTTCGAAGTAAGCCGTCACCACGACGACGGCGTGCGCGGCTGGCAGCCGCTCGCCGCGTGCCAATCGGCCGATGCCGCTCAGCCGGTCCGCCACGCTGTTGATCAGTCGTGTGCTCAGGCCGGCCAGCCGCTGCTGGGCGTCGAACAGGCTGAGCGCCAGCGGGCTGCCGGCCACCGACGCGGTCGGCAGCACGCCGCCGGTGACCTGGTCCAGCGCGCTCACCACGGCGTTGTCGCGGCCGCCGAGGAGCCGGGCGGCATCGGCGTAACTCAGGGTTGTGGCCATCGCTGCCTGCTTCCCGACGCACCTGCCACAGTGCCCGGTGTCACCGCTTGTCCGTGTCCGGCAAGCTCGCGGACGCCGGTCTTCCGTACTCGGCATCGTGGAGGTCGTCGCGCAGGAGGCGGGCGAGTTCTGAGACGGTGTGGAAGGTCACCACACGGAGGTCTCCTTGTGGCGCGGCGAGTTCGAGCCCAGGTAGCCGAGCAGCTCGGTGAGATCGTCTCGTACGGCGTCCGGCATCGTCATGTGGCAGTTCCCCGGTGCGAGGCCGAGCCGTCACCAGCACGAGCCGCAGCGATCTCGTCTGGTGTTCGCGCGAAGACCCGGGCGTCGGCGTGGGTGACGGCGGCGCGGCCCTCGCCGAGAAGCCAGATGCGTTTGCGGCCGTCGTCAGTGACGGTGTCGATGCGCAGCCGGACGGGCATCCACTCCCCCGCCGCGGCGGGGTGGGCGGCGAGGCGGACGTGCCAGCCCGGGCGGATGTCCCGGGCTGGCCGGTAGCGACCGCTCATGCGGGAACCGGTGCGGGGTTCGGGCCGAGGCCCATGGCGGCGCCCAGATGCGGTCCCAGGTGGAGCGCGTGATGGACGGCGGGCAGGAAGCGTTCCTGCCATCCGGCCAGGGCGGCGCCGAGGTCGGCGCCGTGACGCAGGTGCTGGCTGAGCGCGATGGTCAGGCCCTGGGCCTGGTGGATGCCGTGGCCAGCGCCGCTACCGCGTGACCGCGGCTGGAGCCGAGCTCCAGCGCCGTGCCGGGATCGCCGAGCAGTTCGTCGCCGGGGCCGTGACCTTCATATTGGGTCCAGCCGAAGGCGTTCTTCAGCGCCGCCTGCGGTGTGTCGGTCTTGCGGATGCCGGTGGCGTAGCGGTCCCAGTAGGCGACGCGATCGGTGATAGCGGCGGGCTCGGTGGGCATGACGGGGCACCTTGGGGCGCGAGGGACAGGACCCGCGTCACGCCAGCGCGCCACCGGTGATCACCGGAGATTCACCCACCCCATGCCGGTGCATGCCGTAGGGGCCGGGAACGCGTGATGCTCCCGGCCCCCGTGCCTCGATCAGGTGCGGTCAGTGGCAGTCGGTGCCGGGCGCGCACGGCGTGCACTTGGCGTAGTCCGCCTCCCACAGCGGCCAGTCCACCGCGAAGCCGTTACCGGCCACGACGTGCGCGGTCTTCTGCACCGACCCGTCGACCTTGAACGCGATCTCGGGGACGTGGTGCAGGAACTCGCCGTTGAAGTACTAGGCGCAGCTATCGTCGCGGGCCAGCCGGCGCATCTCCACCGCGCGCAGGAAGCACTTCTGAGGTGCACACGCGATGCCAGGCCGCGTTGCAGGCGTTGCCCGCCGACCAGGCCGGCCCGTTCGCCGGCGCCGCCCGAACTGGTCGCCATGCAGGCGCGCCGGTTCCACGGTCACCGCGGGTAACAAGGGGCCCGTCCGCATCGGACGGGTCGCCACTCCCTCAAGACCAGCCCGTCCGGCCGTCCGCGCCGGGCGGCCTGTCACCGTCAGGGCACGCCCGTGTTGCCGTTCTCGGCGGCGCGGGCCCTTCTGGACGCCAGGGCGTAGCGATCGGCCAGGCTGCCGAGCCGGGCGCGGAGCCTGGCGGGGTCGTTCAGCGCCTCCTCGCTCACCCGCGCCCGGCCTCCCTCCAGCACCACGACCGCCTCCACCGCTCCGCCCGCATGCTCCACCCTGTCTGATTCCGCTGCCTCGTCCCCGTTCTCTGCGTCGGCGCGGACGAAGGCGTACGCGGCCTGAGCGGCCAGGTCCCCCTCGGTCAGCAGCCATGACGTCCAGGCCCCGCGCTCGTGCTGAGCCAGGAAGAGCCGCCGCGCCGCCACGACCGCCCCCCGGTACGCCCGCGCCGCCTCGGGCCACGACCTGCGCGCTATCGCCCATCGCCCCCACCGCGAGCCCACGTCCAGCGCGATCTCCGGCTGCCGGACGAGAGCCCTGTGGACGGCGAAGGTGAAATGCGCCCGTCCGGCCTCGATGTCCGCGGGGTCGCCCAGAGCGTCGTGGCGCAGCCGGTGGGCCGTGGCCAGGTTGCCCCGGGCCAGCGGGTCGTCCGTTCCGGCCCTGCCGAAGGCCGTCATGGCCGCATCGAGCTCGCCGCTGTGAAGGAGGGCGAGGCCGAAGCCGTTCCACAGGTGGGCGCTGTGCGGGGAGCCGAGCGGGCATCCCGCGACGGCCCGCTGGAAGGCGTCCCGCGCCGCGGGCAGCGCGTCCTCTCCGTTCTCGAAGCGGCTGAGGTGCACGTTGCCTAGTTGTCCCAGGCAGATGGCGGCCGGCAGGGACCCGGGCGCGAGGGCGGCGGAGGCCTGCTCCAGCACCAGGGCGGCCTCCGCCAGGGTCGCGGCACGGCGGTCGCGGGCGAAGCGCAGGTGTAGCAGGCCGCCGAGACTGGCGTGCAGCGTGGCGGACTCCGGGCCGCCGTCGTCCAGGTCGATCGCCCGGCGCGCGGTGTCGATGGCGGCGTGCAGGTCCGCGAGGGCGCCCCGGTGCTCGTACCGGATTATCAGGCAGTTGGCGAGAGTGCTCAGGAACGCCGAAAGAAGTTCCGGGTCGGCGTCGGCGCGGGTGGCGCGCGTGGCGATGACGACGGCCTCGTCCAGGGTCTCGGGGCTGCCTTCGAGCTCATACCAGATCCCGAGGTTGACGGCCAGGTCGTGCCAGGCCACCGAAGCGTCGCCTCCGCCCTGCGCGGCGGTGGCCCGCCTGCCCGCGGCGATGGCGGCCAGCAGGTCGGCGGTCTCTCCGCCGCGTTCGTAGCGCAGGCCGTGGACGTTGCCGAGCGCGGTGAGATGGTCGGGCTCGGGCACGACGTCCGCGCTGGCGGCGAAGGCGGCGACGGCCAGGTCGAGATCCTCGGGAGCGTCCCGGACGTAGAAGCGTTCGACGGCGGCCAGTCCCAGCACGTAGTTCATGGTGGCCCGCATGTGGGGCGTGGCCTCGGCGAAGCGCGGGTCGGAGACCAGGCGCGAGAACAGGCGGACGACCTCGTCGCGCTCGCCTTCGTCGCCGCTGACCTCGGCGGCCTCGCGGGCGCGGATCGCGGCCAGGCACAGGGTGCGCAGCCCTTCGGGCACGCCTTGGGTGGACACCTCGTCGAACGCCTGGCGGACGCCCACGTGCCGGGCCCGTGCCAGGACTTCCCGGTAAACGGGCGGATACTCCGCAAGCATCGCGTCGGCGCGGGCCGACAGGAGCCGGGGATGTTCCAGGACGAGGTCACGCGACTCGCTCCAGGACTCGGCCGCGGCGAACGCCTCGATCAGGAGGCGAAGGTCCGCGTCAGCAGGATCGTGGCTCATGCTTCCTCCCGCGTCTAGAACTCGTGCAAAATCGTACCGAGAGGGATGAGGACGGCTTCGTCGCCGAGCGTCGGCACGACTGGATCGCGTACCACCCGGTGATCCCGACCGGCCGGACCTGCTGAGCCGGATGTCAGGAGGAATTCTCGGCCACGGGCGTCCGAGCTGCCGGCAGTGGCCCGCGCGGCCGGAGGAAACCGTGAGGTGTTTCCGCACGACGGTTGGCCACGCCGTGGCCGGCCGCTGCCGGCGCGTCGCGAGGACGCCCGCCGCGAGACGGGAGGGACACGGTGATGACGGACGACCTCATCGCCGAACTGCGTTCGGCCGAGCTCGCCTTTCTGCGCACGGGTGACGTCGACCGGCTCGACGGGGCCGGCGCGCTGGCCGATCGCCTGCCCGACCGGACGCCGTACGCCGCCTCCACGGCGGTCTGGCTGCTCCTGTCGCGTTACGACCGCACCGGCGAGGACGCTCACCTGGATGCCGCGATCGCGCTGACGGAGGCGAGCGGAATCCTTGACGGCGGGTCGGAGTCGCACACGAAGCCCCGCCGCGAGCTTGAGGCCGCCGGAAGCTTCGACGGCGGGAGCTTCGACGGCGCTTGGGAAGCGGTGACGGGCGCCGTTCTGCTGCGCCGGTGCGCCCGTGACGGCGATGTGAGCGATCTCGACCGCGCGATCACGCTGGGCGCGGGGCGCCCGTCGCACGCGGGAACGGGGCCGCTGTGGCTGGAGCCGGGGCGACGTCTGCTGGACCTCTCCCGCGCTCACCTCGAACGCTATCGGCTCAACGGTGACGACGACGACCTGCCGTGCGCGCTCGCCATCGCCCGGCGGGCCGTGAGGGCAAGCCGCGAGCCGCTCGTCCTGGCGTCGTGCCTGGGCCAGCTGGCCGCATGCGAGCAGGAGCTCTATCTCGCGCGCGGCCCGCGGAGGCTGCTCGATCAGGCCGCTCGCCGGTACGAACGCGCTCTCGACCTCGCGGGCACGAGCGTGATGGTCCGCCCGATGCTGCTGACCGAGTACGGCACCGCCCTTCAGGACCGCTTCGCCGAGGACGACGATCTCGCCGACGCGGATCGTGCCGTGGCGCTCGCGCGCGAAGCGGTGGCGACAGGGGCCTGCCCACCGGACCTGGCCTGCCACCTGGTCAATCTGGGGACCGCGCTGATGACCCGCTATGAGTCCACCGGCGAGCCCGGCGATCTCGACCTTGCGGTGCGTCACTGGGACGAGGCGGTCGCCGCGCTGCCGGCCCGCGCGCCGTACCGCCCGGCCTTCCACGATCGGCTGGCGTACGGCCTGCTCGCCCGCTGGGAGACGGGCCACGGCGCGGCGGCCGACGTGGACCTCGCGGTCGGCCACGCCCGTCTCGCGGTACGCGACGGCGCGGCCCGCCCCGTGGCGGCGATCTACCGCAATCATCTCAGCGAGGCGTTGCACCACCGCTGGGCGCTGCGGCGGGACCCCGCTGATCTGGACGAGGCGGTGCGGGTCTTCGCCGACGCCGTCGCGGAGTCGGGCCCTGCGGGCGCCCGCGCGCCCGAGCTGCGCGCTAACCTGGCGCACACGCTGCTCAACCGTTACGAGGCGGCGGGCGACCCGGCGGACGTCGAGGCCGCGCTGAGTTTCCTGCGGGCGGCCGGGGAGGCGAGGTCACGAGCGGTCGTCGCGTCGGCCGTGGCCCGCGCTCTGGCCCTGCGCTACGAGGCTGGTGGCCGCCCCGGCGACCTGGCCGCGGGCATAGCGGCGGCCAGAGCCGGCCTGGGCGGCGCCGATGCTCCCGCCGCTGCCTCGCGTACGAGCTGGCTGTCGCGGCTGATCCACCTGCGTTACCTGCGCTTCGGGCGGCGTCGCGACCTCGACGCCGCGATCCGGCTGATGAGTGCCGTGGTCGGCGTCGAGGATGACGACAGCTCGGATGAGGGGGCGGAGAACGGGATGAACGCCGCCCATCTGGACAGTCTCGCGGCCCTGCTGTCGGAACGCTACGAGCGCGACGGCGACCGTGCCGACCAGGAGGCGGCGGTCAGGCTCGCCCGGCGGGCGCGCGGACGGAGCTCCGGCATGGCGGCGGGTTCAGGCGGCAATCTTGCCGCGGCGCTGCACGATCGTTTCTTCGTCGAGGGCAGATGGGATGAGCTGGAGGAGGCCGCGGAACATCACCGAGCGGCCGCCGCCCAGGAGCTGCCCGGATCGCCCAGGCTGCCGACCGCCCTGAACAACCTGGGCATCGTGCTGCAGGACGTCTATCAGTACAGTGACGACACAGCCGCCGACGCGATGATCGATGAGGCGATCGAGACTCATCAGCGGGCGGTGCGCCTCTGCCCCGCGGCCTCACCGCACCGGCCCGCCTTCCTGACCACGCTGGCGGCCGCGCTGCAGCTGCGGTACGAGCGCGACCGCGACGCCGCTGACCTGGGCCGCGTCATCGCCCTGTACGAGCAGGCCTTGGTCGCGCCGGCCGGGGGCGCGACGGACCGCAGGACGGCGCTGGCCAACCTCGCGTCGGCACTCCACCTGCGCGCCACGGCGAGCGGGCGCCGCGCGGACCACGACCGGGCCGTCGAGGTGTATCGGTCCGCGCTGCGCGGGACTCGCGGCCGACGTCCGGCGCGGGCCGTCCTGCTCGGCAACTACGCGCAGGCGTTGGCGGAGCGGCACGACCGGTTCGGCGTTACCCGCCGGTCCGAGGTGCTGCGTGCCTTCCAGCGAGCGGCCGCGGCCGGCGCGGGCCACACCGTGGTGCGGCTGCACACGATGACGGCGTTCGCCGAGTGGGCGACGCGAGCGGGGCTGTGGCCGCACGCCGCCGGCGCCTGTCACGAGGCCGCCACGGCCCGCCGGGCGCTGTTCGGCGTCCAGCGCGACAACACCCACAAGGCGGCCTGGCTGCGCTGGGGCGAGGACGTCAACGCCGCCGAAGCCTTCGCCCGGGTCCGCTGCGGGACGCCCGGCCAGGCGGTGGCCGCCCTGGACGCGGGCCGGGCCCTCATGCTCTCGGAGGCGCTGGAGACCCGCGCGCTGCCCGGCCGCCTCCGCGCCCAGGGGCGCCACGACCTGGCGGCCCGTTACGAGCGCGCGCTGGCCCGCGCCCACCGGGAGGCCGTCGCCGCGCGTCACTCCATGGGGGTCACGCCGTGAGCGGCCCTGAGCACCCGCAGCGGCCAGCGGCGCAGGCGGAATGGGTCGTTCACGGCCGGGTCCGGCGGCCGGTACTGGGCCACCAGGCGCTCCCCCTCCGCGCGGGCCTCCTCGAACGTCGCCGAGGCGAGCACGTCCGTCTCCAGGTAGCGCCATTCGTCGCTGAGCCGCCACGTCTCCCAGCCCAGTAGCGCGTGGCCGGGGACCACGACGATCGCCGGACTCAGCGAGATCGCCTCCAGCAGGCTCGCCAGCAGCACCGTGGCGTCGACGCAGTTGGCCTGCCGGTCGGCGAGGCTCTCGCGAGGCAGCCGCACCCGCTGGCGCAGGCCGCCGTCGTCGGGGCTGAATGCGGTCACCGAGTTCACGTAGCGCAGGCCGTTCTCTCTGAGCGCCGCGACCACCGCTCTCACCTGCGGCTCGACCTGCTCCGGGCTGGCCTGGTAGCCCTCGAGGCGCTCGCCCGGGTGGTGCGCCGCGGCGGTGCGGACGAAGCTCATGACCTCGGCCGCATTAGGCGTGACGAAAGCACCGAGGTACCCGCTGAGGTCGGTGAGCGCCTGTGTGGACGGGTCAACGACCGCGAGCGGCGCGGTGGTGCGAGCCAGCAGCCGTACGACGCGGGTCGTGTGGAACTCCGGTCTGCCGTCCAGATCCTCGACGAGCACGTTGAGCGTGGCGGCCGTCAGCTCGGTGACGGTCCGCACTTTCGCGGGGAACATGGTGGGGAACTGGTCGATCGTCTGTTCATCCCCGTCGTCGAGTTCGACGGTGTCGACGGCTCGCGCCGAGTAGCCGTCGACGTAGGAGGTGACGCGAATCCGCCGGGTCTCGAGTCCCTTGGCGTTCGCCACGTGGACGGAGACCAGCGGCCGGCGTGCCGGATCGAACAGGTGGCAGATCGCCGTCGGCACGTGGGACATGCGTAACCGCACGTCCACCTCCAGACCGGTGCTGAGCCGGCCGCGTACCTCCTCCGCCTGCTCGTCGCGCTCGCTCTCCACACGGGCCCGCTGAGCGGACAGCTCGCCCAAGAGGGCCTCCTGCCGTGAGAGCTCGGCCAGCAGGCCGGACGATCGGGCCGCGGCGGGGCCGGCGTAGATCCTGGCGCGCAGGGCACCGGTCTCCTGGCGGCACAGGTACTCGCGCTCCCGGAGCTCCGCCAGGGAGCCGGGACCGGTCATGCCTTCGCCCGCGCGCCGCCGGCCGGTGCGCCGGCCGTCGCGTCCGGGTCTCCGTAGACGGTGTAGGCCAGCCAGGTCGGGTCGCCGTCCTCGTTCCGCACGTGGTCGCGGGCGTGGCGCACTGCCTCGCCGAGTCTCCTGCCGCCCCCGGCGGCAAAGGCGTCGTAGAAGGCGTCGGCGAACAGCCGCGCCGAGCTGGAGCGCACCGGCCACAGGGTGCCGAGGAAGGCACCGGCTCCGGCGGCCATGAACTCGCTCGCCCAGCCCATGGGCCGGTTCAGCCGCCGCACCTCTTCGGCGGTGCGACAGGCGTTGAAGAAGATCAGGGGTTTCGCTCCGCGAAGGGAGCGCCGCGCGACCACCGTCGCGAGGTCGCTCGGCCGGAACGGGCCCTCGTGCATGCTGAGCACCGAGCCGCTCTCCTCGCTGAAGTCGTTGTGGCAGGCGAAGTGCAGCACGCTGGGCGGCGCGCCGAGCGTGGCGGTGAGCTGGGTGAGCGTGGTGATCTGCCCCCGGTCCCGCACGCTAGGCCCCAGCCGCTGCCGTATCCGCTGGAACTCATCGGCGGCCGCCTTGGGGATCAGCTTCGAGGTGACGTACGCGGCACTGCGGAGGGGCAGGTGCAACTCCGGCGGCTGCCCGTCGATGCCGCGCGTCACCGGGAACTGCTGGATCAGGAAGCCCCGGTCGTGGGAGCCGTCCATGGGATACAGCAGTTCCCAGGGCAGGACGTCGGCGGAGCTGACCACCGCGAAGGACGAGATGTCGTCCGCGATCTGCCAGAACTGCTCGCGGATCTCGTCCGGGACGGCCCCCAGCCACAGGCCGACGCCGAGGTTCTTCAGCCGTTCGTTCTTGGCGGCCCGCGTCTTGAAGGGGGATTTGTCCATGGCGAGCCTGCCCAGCTCCTGGACGAGTTCTTCGACCAGCTTCCGCGGCTCACCGCCCAGGTGTTTGCGGACGCCGCGCTCGTCGGCCCCCGGGGCCAGCAGGCGGAGGCTGTAGTCGCCGCCGGATAGCGCGGACACCTCCAGCGTCGCCTGCCCGGGCCGGCGGCTCGGGGGCGGCAGTTCTCCGCGCTCCCTCCTCGTCGGGCCGGGAACGGCGCTCTCGTGCACCTTGACCGTCGTCACCACGCCGCCCAGATACCTTCCCGCCTCGAACGCGCGCACGCGTACGTTGTGGGTGCCCGTGGTGAGGCCGCGCAGGCCGAACTCCACCGGCGCGGAGTCCCCGTCGCCGGGCACGGGGAGGCGCAGGCGCTGGTGTTCGAGAAAGACCAGGCCGGGCGCCTCCACCGTGACCGTGATTGCGGAGCCGTTGCCCGATGCGCCGAAGGGGTCGAGCCGGCCGGAGAGCCGGTGATCACCAGGTGACTGCGACAACCACACCACCACGCTGAACTCGTGGCCCACGCCGATCTGCTCGGGCAGGGAGACGATCAAATGCCGCGGGGTGTCGCGAAAGGTGCGTCCGCGCTGCTCCAGCATCCACTCGGCCAGGACGGGGTCGCTGCTGAGCACCTTGAGCAGGCGGTACTCTCCCCTGACCGGCGGCAGTGCCAGCGCCGCGGTCAGATCCCGCCGAATGCGCCCCGCCGCTTCCCGATCCGGCAGCAGAAGGTCGAGCAGGGTGAGCGCGGCCCGTGCCAGCCGGCGCACCTCGGAGTCGGTCACAGCGCCCCCCTTCGTCAGGCACCGATGTAGGCGAACGCGGCCCACGCGTCGATGGTGGAGTAGGTCCGCTCCCGGGCGGGGCGCATCATCAGGTCGCTGAGCACGACCATCGCGGCCTCGTGCGGCAGCCAGCCGGCCCCGGCTTCGAGCGCCTCCTCGTAGACGCGGACGATCTCACCGTTGGGGGTATCGCGTAACCAGCACTGAGCCTGCCGCAGCGCCGCGCGCGGAGCCTCGCCCTCCACCCGCCAGCGGCGATAGAACTCGATCATGAGGATGAGCGTCGGCAGGTCGTCGATCAGCCACATCGACGCCACCACGCCGCCGGCGCCCGCCTGCAGCAGGCCGGTCGGGAGCGACACGACCTCGTCGGGCAGCTCCGTGCCGGGCATCGACGTCTCACAGGCGGACAGGACGGCCAGGCGCAAGGTGAGGTCGAGCGCGAAAACCTCGCGCAGGGTGAGTGCCTGCTCAGGGGCCAGGTCGAGACCACTGTCGAGCGGGGAGGCGAGCCGGGCGAAGCCGTGACAGGCGAAGTGCACCACGTCAGCGTCCCTCATGGCGTCGGCGACGCCGCCGATGCCCGCCGCCCCGCCTTCGACGACCGCGGCGGCGGCGCCGAAGTGCGCCGCCGCCACCTGTGACTCCGACGGCGCGGAGGCGAACGCGGAGTCCTGGTCCGACTTCGGGCCGAGCACCGCGAGCAGCCTTCCGGCCGGTCTGGCGGCGAGCCTGCGCGCCCTGCTCAGCGAGCGCGCGTTGGGGGCATAGCTCACCATGAGCTCGTCGATCACATAGCGGCGGGGACGCTCGGGGTCGCCGGTCGCCGTCCAGGCCGCGTGCAACGGCAGCAGCCCCAGCAGCCCACCCGCGACCAGCACGGCACTGCTGGCGGGGCGCAGCCTCGCCATCACCTCCCGCATGACGTCGGTCCAGAGCCAGTCCGTCACGTCGTCGACGGTGGCCCGCCAGCGCAGGACGGCGTCCGGATCATCCTTGTTCTCGCGAAAGGCTCCGTAGGCCGCGAAGTAGGCGGCCACCTGGTCCTGCAGTTCCATCGTGGTGAGTTCGTCGAGCGGGACGTGCTCGACGGCCTCACCCCGCACGATCAGGGCCAGCCCGCCGAACTCGGTCGCGGCCAGGTAGACCAGTGGCTCATGCTCGGCAGCGCTCGCGACGTCGTCGAAGGTCGGCGCTCGGAGGAAATCGCCATATCCGGGGACGGCCCGGATCTCCTCGATCACCTGTTCCAGCTCGTCGCGTGCGGCCCGGACCTCGTCCAGCGGATCCTCGTTCAAGGGCATCTCCCGCGATGGCGGACTTCGGGACAGAGAGCCGGAGCGATGACGATGCTAACCAATGCCACTGCGGAGGGGCGACGGTCTGACTACAATTCACCGATAGAGGGCCACGTTACGGAAGTACACCGTGATATCCATCGAAGCGCTTCCCGCCGCGGACGGCGACTGCCTGTGGGTGGAATGGGCACACCGCGGCCGCACCCGGCGGATGATCGTGGACGGCGGGCGAGGATCGGTCCTGCTGGAGCGGCTGCACCGGCTGCCGGAGGACGACCGGCACATCGACCTGATCGTATGCACCCACATCGACGTCGATCACATCGACGGGCTCGTCGCGCTGTTCGGGCAGCCGCCGCCCGGTCTGTCGGTGGGCCAGGTCTGGTTCAACGGGCGCCGTCACCTGCGGCAGGACATCGCCGGCCCACGCCAGGGCGACCGCCTGGAAGTACTGCTGGACAGGGCGGGAACGCCGTGGAACACCGCCTTCGGCGGCGGCGCCGTAGTGGTGCCCGACCGCGGGGACCTGCCGGCCGTGCGGTTCGCCGGGCTGACGTTCACGCTGCTCGCGCCCGATCGGCGGGCACTCGCCCGGCTCGACGCCGCCTGGCCGGATGTCCTCGCCGACCTGCTGCCGCCGTTGGAGGGCCGGCGGATGACGGACGAGGACGCGGCCACACCGCTCGCCGACCTGGCGAGCGCGCCGTACACGCCGGACACCACAGCTGCGAATGGGTCGAGCATCGCGTTCATCGCCGAGCACGAAGACGGCGGCCGGATCCTCTTCGCCGCGGACTCCCCCGCCGAGGCGCTGTTGAACGGCCTGCGCCGCCTCGGCGAAGGCACCCCTGTCGCCCTGGACGTGTGCAAGGTGCCCCACCATGGGAGCGCCCGCAACGTGAGCACCGATCTGGTCTCCCACCTCGCCTGCGACCACTGGCTCTTCTCCACCAGCGGGGCCCGGCACGCTCACCCCGACCGCCGGGCGATCGCCAGGATCGTGGCCGGCCGGCCCCGGTCGACGCTGGTCTTCAACTACAGCAGCCGCACCACCAGTCCCTACGGCGACGACGCGGAGTCGGCGCGCTTCGGCTTCCGCACGCTGCTGCCCCGTGGCGACCGGCCGGGCGTCACCCTGCGCGTCTCCGCCGGCCGCGTCGAGACCACCGGACCCGTGCGGAGCGGAGGCGCGACATCATGACGGCGAGCCAGGACCGATCCGCCGGAGACGACGCGGCGGCCCTGCCGTTGCGGCAGGCCGAAGCCGCCGCCCACGCGGCCTACCACGCGCTGCGCGAGCATGCCGCGACGGGAGATCCGGCCGCGATCAGGACGGCGGTAAGGCTGTGGCGCGAGGCTCTGGTTCATCCCGGCATGCGGCTGATGCCGGCCGGCACGCGTGCGGGGCTGCTCATCGACGCGGGCAACGCCTTCCTGCGGCAGGCGGAGCAGGATCCCGGGCCGGACGGCCTCGGCGAGGGCATCGCGTGTTACCGGGAAGCGATCGAACTCGCGACGGAGCCCGCCCGGCGCGTCGCCGCCAAGCTCAACCTGGCCGCCGCGCTGCGGCTGCGCGCGGCGGGGCGGCCGCCCGGCGACGAGGACTTCGGCGCCGCGCTGGAGTTGCTGGACGAATGCGTGGCGGCGACCGGCGCACCGGCCCGTGCCATGGCGTGGACGACCAGAGGCCATCTGCGGATGGACCAGTACCACGCCAGCGCCGACACGGAGTTCCTGCGCGCCGCGGACGCGGACTATCGCGCAGCGCTGAGGGAGACGGCGCCAGGAAGCGCGGCGGAGTACCGTAGATGGGGGCACCTCGGGCTGAGCGCGGTCGAGACGTGGCGAGTCACGGGCCGCCGCGAGTTCCTGGACCGCGCGGTGGAACACCTGATGCTCGCGACCGAACTGGCGGGCCGCCACGGGCAGCGGCGCGGCATGCCCCTCACCAACCGGGCCACCGCGCTCATGGAGCGGTTCGAGGCCGACGGTCGGTGCGAGGACCTCGATCTGGCCGTAGACCTGTACGAACAGGCCGTGAGCGAGGAGCATCCCGGCTCGGCCGAGGCGCGGGAGTCGTCTGGGGGCCTGTGCGCGGCCCTCGCCCGGCGCCACGAGCTGACCGGTGACCCCAGCGACCTGCGGCGTGCCACCGGGATGGCGCGTGACCTGGACGGCCCCGCCCTGGCCGGCGTGATCGGGCAGTTCCCTCCCGTCCTCCTGGCCGGCTTCGCGGTCACAGGTGACGCCGCGACGCTGGACAGCGCCATCTTTCACGCCCGCGCCGCGGTCGCCGGCGCGAACGCCGTACGGCGGCCGATGGCGCTGGACAATCTCGCCGCGGCCCTTTCCAGCGGTTACGACGCCACAGGAGACCTCCAGAAACTCGTTGAGGTCTCGGACGTCTATGAACAGGCCGTCCGGTCCACCCCGGACGACGCCCCCCGGCGGCTCGTCCGGCTGGCGAACCTCGCCGACGCCCTGCGCGAGCGCGCCCACCGTGACGGCGGGCTCGAACTCCTCAACCATGCCGTGCGGCTACTCACCGAGGTCGTCGCGGCCGCTCCCGTGAACGCGCCGGCGCGGGCCGGCTACGTGGCGCTGCTGGCGACCGCCCTGTTGCAGCGGCACCGGCTCGGCCCGCTGGCCACCGGTCTGGACCAGGCTACCGACCTGGATCAGACCGCCGCCCTGGGCCGGGCGGCGGACCTGGGTCGGGCGATCGTCCTTGCCGGAGCGGCGGTCGCCGCGACCCCCGCCGACGCGCCCGACCGCCCGGCCCGGCTCGGCCTCCACGGCGCCTGCCTCCTGGCCACCGGTCGCACCGGGCTGTTCGACCAGGCGGTCGAACTGCTGCGCGAATCGGTGGCCGACACACCCCGCACAGCCCCCCTGTACGCCCGGCATTTGCAAAACCTCGGCTACGGCCTGGCCAGGAGAGCGCAAGCGCGCGGCGACGCCCGGGATCGGGACGCCGCGCTGACCGCGTTCGAAGAGGCCTGGGCGCTGGCGGCCGAGTCCGACCCGGCCGCCGGGGTGTCCGCCGGGTGGAACTGGGGACACGCGGCGGGAACGTGGGCGGACTGGCTGGCATCGGCGGAGGGTTGCCTTCGCGGGCTCGCCACGGTCTGGAGGCTGGCCGGCCGGCAGGAGGGCCGCCGTGGCAGGGAGGCGTGGCTTCGCGACGCTCAACGGCTGCCGGCCGGCGCCGCTCTGACGCTGGCGAAACTCGGCTCGCCGCGGGAGGCGGTGCGCGTGCTGGAAGCCGGGCGAGGCGTGCTGCTCGCCACGGACCTGCCGGTCGGCGGAGGACCGTCTGACGACGCCGGCCCGTAAGGACCTCGCCTTCCGCGTCCGCCCGCATCGAGCAGGGCACTGGCGACCGTTCAGACCGCGCCGAGCTGCGGGCAGTAGTGCGCGGCGAGGGCGCGGGTGAGCTGCTCACCGCGGGTCGCCGTGAGTCGCAGATTCTCCGGTGTCATGCGGGCGAAGTCGGTGGGGTAGTCGATGATCGCCTCACGGGGCACCAGGCCGGCGATCGGGACGGGGAGCCGCTCGTCGCGGGTGGCCAGGTACGTGTTGACGAAGCCCTTCAGCGCGCCCGCCTCGGCGGCCTGGTTGAGCCGTGCCCGTGACCCGTCCTGCGCCTTGCCGTACGCGATCTCGAAGCTCCGCTTGAGGCGGCCGAGCATGAAGTTCGGCGCGGTGCGGACCCTCCTGCCCTGTCCCGCGTCCACGGCGATGATGTAGTCGAGGTCGTAGACGTGGCTGGTGTGGGCGGCCGAGCGGCCGGGCAGCAGCGGCGTGAGCCCCAGGTTGTCGTACACGCCGCCGTCGGTCATCAGCAAGGTCCTGCGTTCCCGCGTGCCGTCGCGCCCGACGAAGGTGTAAGTGCGGTTCAGCGGCGGGAGCAGGGCCGGGAACGCCGCCGAACCGGCGACCGCGTCGGCCACGAGGACGGGTTCGGCGATGTCCCCGACGGGGGAGAGCGAGCTGACCCGGCTGCCGAATCTGACGGCGTTGCCCGTGGCCAGGTCCGTGGCCGAGATGATCGTCGCCAGACCGGAGCGGGTGACGTCGCCGAGCCGGCGGCGCCCGAACGGCCGGGCGGCGAGGGCTCGCACCAGCGCCTCGGTCCGCGTGTTCGATCGCGGCCTGCCCGTGACGGCTGTCATGAGGCTGACGCCGGCGGCCAGAACGGCTCTCGGCGCCAGTGCCCGCCGGGCGAGTTCCCAGTGCAGGCCGGTCGTGACCAGGTCGGTGACCCCGGCGTCGAAGTCGGCGAAGCTCTCCGGGCCGTACGCCCACATGGCGGCCAGGAGACTGCCACCGCTGATGCCGGAGACGACCGTGACGTCGCCCAGGATGCCCCGGTCGTGCAGGGCCCGCAGGGCGCCGAGCCCGAACGCCGTGGCGCGGAACCCGCCACCCGACAGTGCGAGCCCGACCCGGGGGCGAGCCCTTGGCCCCGGTGCCGGCGCGGGAGCCGCTCCCGACGGCTCCTGGTCGCCCGTCGGCGGTGTGCGGGCCCGGCGCGTTCGCGCAGCGGCCTTCGTCGACGGTTGGATCACGTCATCGCTCATCTGCGCACCCGCGGCATCGACCCGGAACACCACCCGCGAGGAGACGCCCTCGCCAGGCCATTCCATTGTGCACAGGAAGCCGCCCTGGTCGACAGGCGCGCCATGGAGATCGGGCGGCCGGATCGATGCCGCCGGGAGGGTCAGGCGCGGTGATACTGGGCGGGGGCGGCGACCTCGCCGCCGAGTTCCTTGGCGGCGCGGCGGGCCCAGTACGGGTCGCGCAGGAACTCGCGGCCGAGCAGGACCGCGTCCGCCCGGCCCGAGGCGACGATCTCCTCGGCCTGGGCGGACTCCGTGATCAGGCCGACCGCCGCCACGGGCATGCCGACCTCGTCGCGGACCCGCTGGGCGAAGGGCACCTGGTAGCCGGGGCCGGCCACGACCCTGGCGCCGGGGCGTTGCCGCCGCTGGAGACGTCCAGCAGGTCGACGCCGCGGGTCGATGTCGGATTGCAGGGCTTCCTCGCCGTCGTCGAGGGCCTCCTCGGCCGGGCCGGGGTTCATGCCGTCGCCTTCCCACGCCGCGGCCGCTGCTCGGTCTGACGCTGGGCCGCAACGCTGACCGTGCGGATCGCGGCGATCTGCGTCCCCGGTGTCCCCTGCGATCGAGGCCCGCTCGAACTGGTAGTGCGCACAGAGCTCGATCGTGACCTCGTCCACCGGGATCGCCCGCGGCTGCCGGGTCTTGGCGAACGCGCCGTTGGCGTTGAGGCGTCGCCGGACGTGGACGTGCGCCCCCTTCATCCGTCAGCTACTCAAAGCCCGGGATCGCGACCCTGTACTTGA
Source organism: Nonomuraea monospora (assembly GCF_039531895.1). Taxonomy (NCBI): domain Bacteria; kingdom Bacillati; phylum Actinomycetota; class Actinomycetes; order Streptosporangiales; family Streptosporangiaceae; genus Nonomuraea; species Nonomuraea monospora. Next base: position 7,803 of record NZ_BAAAQX010000069.1, on the reverse strand, counting down.
TCGTGCGGGCCATGATCGTGCGGTACTGACCGTCCTCGCCCAGGTCGACCCCCGCCAGCAAGTAGCGCAGGAACTTCGGCCTGCTCAGCGCGTTGACCACCGTCGGCGCCACCCAGCCCTGTTGAGTAATACCCCAGAGTTCGTTGAGTCGTTCAGCATGGTCACAGCCGCAGGACCTGGGCTTTCCTCCGGTTCAGTGCGTGCCTGGCGGGAGGAGGTGCAGGGGCAAGGAGCTGCGCCAGCCGTTCAAGCCAGCCTTCCGCGAAGTCTGCCTGAGCTGGCCGTTTGGGACGGCTTCCGCAAGCGGTGCGGAGCAGAAGGTGCTCCGTCGTCTCAGTTCGCCCCAGAAAGAGTTGTTACGCTGGCAGGTGCCCAAGGACGAGCTTCCCCACTTCCACGAAACCGACGGACTCCGGCCATGGCGTTATTCGGACGGGCACCCGAGTGTGCGGCGATCGACGGTCTGCTCGCCTCTGTCGAGACTGGTCTGTGCGCTCACCTGGTCATCACTGGCGAGGCGGGCATCGGGAAGACGGCCATGCTGGCCTACGCCGCCCGGTCCGCGGCCGGCCGCATGCTCATCCTGCAGGCCCGGGGTGTGCGCGCGGAAGGCGATGTGCCGTTCGCCGCTCTGACGCAGTTGCTCGGCGCGATCCCCTGGGACAAGGCGGATCTCGCGCCGCCGCAGCGGGTGGCTCTGCGGGCAGCGCTGGCCGTGGACGAGGCGCCCGCCACCGGGCTCGACCGTCTCGCCACGGGTCTCGGCGTGCTCAACGTCCTGTCGGCCCTGGCGGCGGAGCGGCCGTCCCTGGTACTGCTCGACGACGTCCAGTGGATGGACGCCGAGTCGGTTCAGGCGCTGGTGTTCGCCGCCCGCCGACTGCGGCACGACTCGGTCGGTTTTCTGTTCGCTCTTCGTGACGGCGGGGAGGCCGAGCCAGTGGGCTTCCCCCGCATGCGTCTGCCCGGCCTGGACGCCACCGCCACCGCGCACCTGCTCGCCGAGCGCGGCACCCGGCTGAGGCCCGCCGAGGCAGGCAGGCTGGCCGAGCTGGTCCGGGGCAATCCGCTCGCCCTGGTGGATCTGGCCGATCTGGACCCCGAGCGGCTGCATCACCTCGGTTCGAGCGCCGAGCCGCTGCCGATCGGCTCGGTGCTGGAGCAGGCGTACGGGGAGCAGATCGACCGGTTACCGGCCGGCACGCGCCGTGCCCTGCTGTTCGTCGCGCTGATCAAAGAGCCCGACACGCAGGTGCTGCATGCTGTGCTGGCCGGCGAGAACCTCGATCTGACGCGGCTCGCTCCGGCCGAGGACGTGCGGCTCGTCTCTGTCGGCTCCGGCGTGGTGGAGTTCCGCCATCCCCTGATCAGTTCCGCGCTGGTACAGCGGACCGCACCGAGCGAGCGGCGCTCGGCGCACCGCGCGATCGCCGCCGCCCTGGGGGCCGACACGAGTCTGCAGGCCAGGGAGCAGAGAGTCTGGCATCTGGCCGCCGCCGCGTACGGGCCGGACGAGGACGTCGCCGCTGCCCTGGAGGAGTGCGCGGTGCGTGCGATCAGCGTGTCCGGATACGCCTCCGCCGCCACGGCCTACGAGCGGGCGGCCCGGCTCAGCGCAGGGCGGAGGGAACAGGCGGGCAGGCTGCTGAGTGCCGCCTCGGCCGCCTTCCACGCCGGTCAGAGTGCCCGGGCGGGCGGGCTGCTGGAGCGGGCGCAGCGCTTCGCCACGGTGGAGGACGAGGTGCGGTGCGAAGTGCAGGCGCTGCGCGGGCGGCTCGAATCGCGGCGCGGCAACCCGCTCGACGCCTACTCCGGCCTGGTCGAGGAGGCCGCCCGCCTCCAGGAGCGCCGCCCCGACCTGGCGCTCGTGCTGCTGGCGAGCGCCATCCCGGCGGCGGTGTTCGCCGGGCGCGGCGAAGAGGCGCTGGCAGCAGCCCGGCGGGCCGACGACCTCGGCAGAGCCGTCGGTGGCCCCTACGCCCTCTACGGCCAGTGCATGCTCGGCGGCATGCTGGCCCTCCTCGGAGAGCCCGGTGGCGAGCAACTCCTGGACGTGGCGTTCGCGCAGCTCGACCTCGACGGCCGGCCACCGCCCCAGATCCTGCCCCTGCTGGGGGACGTCGCCTACGCGTACACGATCCTGGAACGCTTCGACGACGCCCAGCGCATCCACCGGACGCTGACGCGCGTCGCCACCGAGCGTGCCGCCGCCGGACTGATGATCTGGCCGATCGGCGAGCAGGCCCTGATCGACTTCCGCAGGGGCCTGTGGCGCGCGGCTCACGCGGGCGCGCTGCAGGCCGAGCAACTGGCGATGGACTGCGGGCTGGACAACGAGATCGCCAACAACCAGCATGTGCTGGCCTGGATCGCCGCTTCACGCGGGCAGGAGGCTGAGTGCCGCCGTTACGTCGAGCTGGTACGACAGCAGGTGGCGGTCTCGGGGGCTCGCATCTTCGACCTGCTCACCCAGTGCGTGCTCGGCCATCTGGAGCTTGGCCTCGGACACGTCGAGCAGGCGATCACCGAGCTGGAGCAGGCTCGCGAGCTGGCCTTGGCGTTCGGCATCCGCAACATGACCCATTTCCAGTGGGCGCCTGAGCTGGCCGAGGCCTACATCCAGCGCGGCCGGCACGCCGATGCGCGAGTCGTGATCGACCTGCTCACCGGCATCGGCGAGCAGACGCAGACGGCCATCGTCCGCGCCACGGGTTCGCGCTGCCGCGGGCTCCTGGCCGAGGAGTTCGACGAGCACTTCCAGCGTGCCCTGGATCACCATCGGCTGGCCGGGCGCCCCTTCGAGCTGGCACGCACCCGGCTGTGCTTCGGGCAGCGGCTGCGCCGCCGCAAGCGGCGCTCCCTGGCTCGCGAGCAGCTGCAGGCGGCGTGGCGGACGTTCAGCGCCCTCGAAGCCGACTGCTGGACGGCTCGGGCGCATGCCGAGCTGGAGGCCACCGGGCTGCGGATGCCCGCCCGGGCCGCTTCGGGGGCGGATCTGCTGACGCCGCAGGAGCTGCAGGTGGCGCTCCAGGTGTCGGAGGGGGCGAGCAACCGGGAGGCCGCCGAGCGGCTGTTCGTGAGCGTGAAGACCGTCGAGTACCACCTGAGCCGCGTCTACAGGAAGCTCGGGGTCGGCTCCCGTGCCGATCTCAGTGTGGCGCTGCGGTCATGACTAGGGGTCGCCCCTGATTCGGCCGTCGTCCTTCCTGGGGCGCAATGGGAGTAGCCACATCACGGGGGGACATCGTGAGAGCCATCCAGCGTCCGATGCTCGGCATCGGCATCGCCTTCGTGCTGCTCCTGGGAGGGACGGGGTGCCAGGAGCCCGCGGAGGAAACGGGGCCTGTGATCGTACCGACCGAGGCCGGCACTCCGGCTTGGCCGGAGCCCGAACCCGAGCCCGAGGTCACCGAGCCGGAGCCGGAGTTCACCACCGAACCGGAACCTGAGCCGGAGTACCCAGAGCCGGAATACACAGAGCCGGAATACACAGAGCCAGGACAGGAGCAGGAGACTGACCCCTGCGCGTTCCCCGGCGACCCGCTCTGCCCTGACACCCCGATCAAGGTTCCGCCTCCGAACCTCGATCCCTGGTGACAGCGCCGCCGGTGCGAACATGTCATTCCTGAGGAGGTTCCCAATGGCCGGCGATCCTGGCACCCAGGAGATCGTCCGGGAGCTCACCCGGCAGGTGATCACGCGAGCGGCACCCGAGGAGCTGCCGCTGGTCCAGCCCATGTCCGACCAATTCTTCGAGGGCCGGCGCAGGCGCGGTGCCTCCGGGCGCGAGGATCCGCTCGGGTTCGGGCTGGACACCGCCGTCGTCCTGCTCACCCCGATCGTCCTTCAGGTGACCGCCGCGCTGGTGGACGAGCTGGCGCAGCAGCTCGCCGGCGCGGTGGCCACCAGAGGGCTGGCGGGGCTGCGGCTCCTGCGCAGGCTGGTGCTGCGCCAAGAGGACGCGGCGGAACTCGCGGTCCCGGCGCTGAGCCCCGGCCAGCTCGACCGCGTCCATGGCCTGGCCCGCGACAAGGCGGTCCAGCTCGGCCTCGATCCGCAGCAGGCCGAGCTGCTCGCCGACGCACTGCGCGGCAGCCTGACCATCACGCCGGACTGACCCATGACGGCCCGGCCGGACCCGTTCGCCCTTCCGGCACAGACGACCCTGCGTTTCTTGCTGCTCGTCGCCGCCGCGCTGGGCAGCGCCGTGTTCGCGTTCAACCTGGTCTACCTGCACTTCGCCCCGAGTGAGTGGCCGCTCTTCCGCTCCTGCGCAGCCGCGGCGGCCCGCCCGGCGGGTCTCGGCCGGCGGCTGGAGGAGGCTGCCACGTCGCTGGCCGAGTGCCTGTCGCCCGCCGAGCCGCGCAAGGCGCTGTGGGTGGCGGCCGGGCTGGCCGTCATGGTCGTGGTCACGGCGGCGATCTACTGGATGACGCCGGCCTGGCGGATCCGCCGACGCCGGCTGGCGCCGCTGCGCGACGCCCCGGAGCTCGCAGCCGAGCTCGACGCTCTGGTCGCCAGGGCTGGGCTGCCGCGGCCGCCCACGTTCCTCCTCAGCACCAGGGCCGGGGCGAGCGGGGTGGCTTTCGGCCACGTCGGGCGGCGGTACGTGCAGATCGACGCCGGGCTCCTCGTCAGGCACCGGCTCGACCCGCAGGCGTTCCGGGCCGTGCTGCTGCACGAGCTGGCTCACCTGCGCAACCGGGATCTGGACATCACCTACCTCACCATCGGGATCTGGCGGGCTTTCCTGCTGGTCGCGGTCCTTCCCCTGCTGCTGATCCTGGCGGACGAGCCTGCCGTGCTGCCGGGGGTGGCCTGGCGGCTGGCCTGTCTGATGACGTTGGTCTTCCTGACCCGCAACGCCGTGCTGCGGTCCCGTGAGCTGTATGCCGATCTCAGGGCCGACGGCTGGGAGGGCTCTCGTGGGGCGATCCGGAGGGTGATCGCCCGGTTGCCCGCGCAGCCGGCCGCGCGCCGGTTCTTCGCCACGCATCCCGCTCCCCAGGTCAGGCTGGCCACGCTCGACGACGCGGCGCGGCTGTTTCGGCCCGGGTTTTGGGAGGCGTTCTCGGCGGGCGTGGTAGTCACGGTCACCTACGAGAACCTGGTGACGCTCATCTGGTTCGTGGTCGGCACGTCGGACCCGCTCACCACCAGATGGCTGGCCGCGGCGGCGTTCACGCCGCTCGCCGCCGGGGTGGTGGGCATCGCCCTGTGGCGGTCCGCCGCGTACGCCGCCGCTCTGGGCCTGCGCCCGCACGGCACCTGGATCGCGGGCGCGGGGCTGGGCGCCGGGCTGGTGCTGGGCGAGCCGCTGTCGGTGGCCGCCGCCGTCACCGGTTCGCTGACGGCCTCCGGCACGCCGGGCGCGGATGTGGCCGATATGCGGGGGGTGGGGGCGGCCGGCTTCGGTCCGGCCGGCGCCGTGGCGGCGTTGTGCCTGGTCGGCGTAGCCGTTCTCATGGCGGGGTGGATCGCCGCCACGGCACGCGCCTGGTACCCGTCCGCCGGCTCCCGCAAGGCGGCGCTGTTCTACGTGCCCCTGCTGATGGCCTCGGCCACCCTGCTCGCGCTCTGGCTGGGTCTGCGTTCCCTGCTGGTGGACGCGCGGCACCTGCTACCGCACCTGGAACGACTCGCCAGGGACGACTTCGAGGCGTGGGGGCAGCACGCCTGGCCAGGACCGTGGCCGATGTGGCTGGTCGTGGATCACCCGCTGGCTCTGGACCTGTCACAGCGCGACCTGACGGCTGTCGGCCTGATCGCGCTGTGGCTGATCCCGCTGGCCGCGCCCCGGGCGCGCCCCTCGGCGACCGTGGCGGTGCCGGCCGGGCTGGCCGGAGCGTTCCTCTACGCGGTGGCGCTGCTGACGGCACGCGCCTTCCTTCACCATCAGCTTCCGGAGAGCACCAGGACGAGAGCCGAGTTCCTGCTCCTCGCGGAATACTGGCACGTCGCCGCGGCATGGGCGGCGCAGGTGGCCGTGGCGTTGCCGGTGGCCGCGCACCTGGCCGCGCGGCGAAGGGAACACCCGGTCCTGCTCGCCTGCATGGCCGCCTTCGTGGCCGGGGCGCTGATGGTCGTGGCAGAGCTGTCGATCATCTCCTTCGGCGGCTGCGTACCCGAGTTCAGCCTGGCGCCCGGCCCGTGCGCCTGGCAGTTCACCGCGCCCTTCGTCCGGCTGGAGACCGGCAGGATCGTGACCGGTGGCGCGGCCGTCGCGCTCGCGGCGGCGCTGGCCGGGCTGGGTGCCGGCAAGGTGCTGGGCGCGCTGCGGTCGTGGTGGGCCGCGTGCGCCGGGCCGCTCGTGCTGCTCGGGCGGGCCCTCGCCGCGGGAGTCGTGCTGATCGTGCTGCTCAGCGGCGGCATCACTGCCACCGAGCACCCCGGCGGTTCCGCCGGGGTGGAGGCGGACGGCACGGCGGTGCTCACCTCGCAGGCCGTCACCGAGGTGTGCGCGCTGCAACGCCGGCTGATCGCCGACCTGGACTCCCTGTCCCCAGCCGGCCAGCGGGCCAGGCTGACCGACATGTTGGCGCCCGCGATCCTCGCCGACGACGAGGAGCTACAGAGCGGGGTCCTGGCCATGTTCGACGGCCTCGACGCGAGCGACGCCGCCAAGTGGGCCGAGGGGTTGCGGACGGTCAACGCCGCCTGCCACATCCGGCTGGGCTGACCCGCCGGGTCCGGCCCGGCCTCCGGCGGGACGTCAGCTACGACTGTGCCGCTGAGGTCCACTCCATCGAGGAGCGCCTCGATGTGGACGGCGACGCCGACCTGGGCAAAAGCGCGCCTCATCGGCCCCGTGCGCAGCCGTTACCCTCATCTCCGATGCTCACGCCGGCCCCTGGTGCCGGCTGACTGACGACGCCGCCCCATGCGACCCTGTGCTCGTCACACCATGTCGGGACGTTCGCCTCTGTCCCACGCCACAGCTGGGGGGTGTGCTGGAGACACACGAGCCTGTTGTGATGGAGGATCGTAGACGGAAGCCAAGCAGTGGACGGTACAGATCTACCTGGCCGAGGATGGCGACGATACCCACGCCCAGGCGGTGCTGAACACCCGGGACGGCCAGGACCGGCCGGCACGCCCATCGGAACCCGGCCGACCTGGCGGTGCCCGAGATCGGCGACGAACTGGCGGCCTCACGCGCGCTGGCGGACCTCGCCAGCAAACTCGCCGTCATCACGCAACGTGACATCACCGAGCTCGCAGACCCGCCGACGCCGAGCCGTTCCTGGTGAGCACCTCATGTTCAAGGCGGTGCGGAAGTACCGCAGAAGCAGCGCCGACCGCATCGGCTACGGGATCTTCAGGACGCTCACCTGGCTCGGCGCCGGACCGGCCGACCCGCTGATCACCCCGGGCCGCAGGACCGGCCTGCCGCGCGGCCGTCTGGGCGTCGTCGTACGGCGGACTTGGCGGCAGTGGTTGCTCGCCCTCTACAGTGCCATCCTGTGGGTGGCCAACGTCCACGTGGCCGGGCGGGTGACGCTACGCCGCGGGCATGCCCATCGCGACTACACCGTTCCGGAGCTGCAGCCGGACGAGGCCGGACCTGCGCTCAAGCGCTACCTCGCCGTCGCGACCCGGCCGTACTTCCAGGCGGGCAAGGACAGGCCCGTGACGGAGTCCGTCGCCGAGGCCCTTCGCCACCCCCTCTTCCAACTTAGTACTCCAGTGACACTTCGCGATCTTGAGGGGTCGAGGTCACATGGCGACGGCCACCGCGTGATCATTCATGGTTTGTGAAGACAACGAAAGATCGTGCGGTGGCCGCGAGCCACAGCGTAGACC
>NZ_BAAAQX010000068.1:0-36097 GCF_039531895.1 Nonomuraea monospora | reverse complement strand
ACTTCCTCACGCCGCCGCTCACGCCATCCCCCACCCCACTCCTTACGCCGCGCCTCACGCCGCCGCTCACGCCATCCCCTGCCTCACCTGTCACGACATCCCTCACGCCACCGCCCACACGCCCCAGCCCCACGCCGGCTGCCGCCTTCCCACCGGCATCCGCACCGGCCACACCTCTACCCGCACCGACCCTCGCGCCCCTACCTCCCCCGACCCCCGCCCCCATGCCTACGTCCACGATGCCGCCCCAGCCACCATCACCAGAGGCGCCACCAGCTTCAACGCCCCTCACCGTCACCGTGATCATCCCGGCCCACAACGAGGAACTAGGCCTCCCCGCCACCCTCCGCTCCATCAAGTCCCAATCCATCCCTCCAGACAAGATCATCGTCATAGACGACGCCTCCACCGACAACACCGGCGCCATAGCCACCTCCTACGGCGTCACAGTCCTCCGCCCACCCCACAACCTGGGCAGCAAGGCCAAAGCCCAGAACCACGCCCTCCCCCACTGCGACACAGACCTGATCCTCGCGGTGGACGCCGACACAGTCCTCTCCCCCGACTACATCGAGCACCTCAAACCAGCCTTCCAGGACCCGACCGTCCAGGTGGCCTCCGGCAACGTCCAAACCCGTTTCACCCGCACCCCTTGGGAACGCGGCAGATCAACCGAGTACCTCTTCGGCTTCCACTGGCACCGCCCGATCCAGCACCTGGCCAACAGCCCCATGGTCTGCTCCGGCTGCTGCTCCATGTTCAGACGCACGGCCCTCACCGATTCCGGCGGCTTCCCCGAACGCACCATCGTCGAGGACATGGACTTCACCTGGAGCCAGCAACTCGCCGGCCGCCGAGCGGTCTACGTCTCCGACGCCGTCGCCTGGGCCGCCGACCCGGAAACCCTCACGTACCTCCGCAAGCAGGTATGGCGCTGGATGGCGGGCTTCATGCAGAACGTCCGCCTCCACCTCCCCCGCCTGCTCACCCGCAAGCCCATGCTCGCCACCTGGATCATCATCGCCCTCCTCGAAATCCTGGTGGCCCCACTGTGGTGGGCAACCCCCCTGCTCCTCACAACGACCTTCCACGAGCCGATCCCCCACACCCTGGCCTGGTGGACGGCCGGCGAGCTCATCCTGACCATCCCCGCCCTCCTCTACGCAGCCAGACGCCGCCGCCTCCCCATCACCCAGGCCCTCCTCAACCTGCCCTTCGTCTACCTGAACAAGGCCGTCAACCTCTACTACGCCTGGAAGGCCCTCCTGGTGGAGCTGATCCTGGTCCCCCTCCACCTCTCCCAAGGCCTGGTGATCTACGAAAAGGGCCGCTGACTAGCTCGCAACTCTAAGCATCTATTCAGTAACTCTCTGTAGTCATAGGATGTGTTGCCGATGCACCGTTAACCCCAACCCCACCCCGAAGGGACGTGCTCCACCATGACCGCTCGCAGGACCGCCACCCCCATCTCAGCCCTGGCCCTGGCACTGACCTTGGCGGCCTCGCTCTCCACCCCCGCCCACGCAGCCACCGGCACGTTCGCCTACACGTACCCGACCCCCAACGGCACGAGCACCGCCGACCTGACCGACCCCCGCAGCGGCTCGTGCGTCAACATCCCCGAGGTCTACGCCATCGAGGACAGCGCCCACTCCCCCATCAACCACACCGACTCCACCGTCACGATGTTCACCGGCATCGACTGCACGGGCGATTACTACTCCCTGCCCCCGGGCGGCCGCGCCAGCAGCCGCCTCCTCCTCAAGTCAGCCGTCTTCTCCTAACCCCCACCAAGGCGGGACACCAGCACAGATCACCGCATCCAGCGATGTCGCTCGCGTCCGAGATGTTCCGAGGGACGCGACCGCGATGTCCCGCCTCCACCCCTCCCACAGTCCCACCCGCTACCCCCACACAACAGCCACCTCGTAGCATCAATGCGCCCACCCGCACCACCACACGCAGACAGGCGAAACCACGATGCCCGCCCCCGAGATGGCAAGCCCCCGCCTCCTCTTCACCCCCCTCTCAGTAGCCGACGCCGACGAAATGGTCCACGTCCTCAGCGCAGCTTCCCTGTACACCTTCACAGGAGGCTCACCCCCCACCCTGAACGAACTACGCGCCCGCTACACCCGCCAATCCGCCGGCCACTCCCCCGACGGCACCCAGACCTGGCACAACTGGATCCTCCGCACAAAACCGAACACCCAAGCCATCGGCTACGTCCAAGCCACAGTCATGGACAACGGCCACCGCGCAGAGGTCGCCTGGGTCATCGGCGCCCCCTGGCAGGGCCACGGCTACGCCACCGAAGCCGCCCGCACCCTGATCACCTGGCTCCAAACCACCGGCGTCACCACCATCCAGGCCCACATCCACCCAGCCCACACAGCCTCCGCCACCGTCGCCCGCCGCGCCGGCCTCCTCCCCACCGACCAGTTCGACGACGGCGAACAACTCTGGCAACACCCCACCCCAACCACCACCTGACCACGCAGCCCTACCCACGCCCCACGCTCACCCGCACACCGCCCTCAGCCCGCATCAACCCACACCCGCTACGCCCCGCTGCACAAGACCCCGCACTACCGGGGTGCGGGCTGACCTACGCAGGCCGGAAAAGCAAAACGCCCCGACCCTGAACCAGGATCGAGGCGCAACAAGAACAAGCTTCTCTGTGGAGCTATGGGGATTCGAACCCCAGACCTCCTCCATGCCATGGAGGCGCGCTACCAACTGCGCTATAGCCCCTGGTCACCGCTCCGAGTCCACCCGTTGCGGCGCTCCGAGAGCATATAGCCATCCCACCCCATTCACCTAATCGCGCCGCCCCTCCCGCGCCCTGAGCACCAGAGCAGCAAGCCCATCGAGCTGCCGCCGCACCCCGAACTCAAAGATCGAATCAAGGTCCATATCAAGCCCCGGCTGCCCCACCACCTTCCCCAGCGTCGGATAGGCCCCCGAGGCGAACAACCGCTCCAGCTCCACCCCGCGAGCCCGCATCCAGTCGTCATCCGTGATCCCGGTCTCCGTACGAGCCTGCTCCTCCGCCTCCAAGCTGACCGCCGCCCCACGAACGAAGCTCAGCAGGGAGACAACGGCGTGCATCGTGGTGTTCGCATCGAGCCCCAGCCCGTCCAACGCCCGCAGCAGCCGATCGGTGTGCGCCATCCCGTGGGCACGAACTCCGGCCTCATCAGCGAAATGGCCCGCGCCAGCCACGGATGCCGCCGGTGAATACGCCACTGCTGCCCCAACGCCAGCTCCAACTGTTCCCGCCACCCGCGCGGAATCCGGTCCGGCGGCGGATCCTCCCCGTACACGACATCGGTCATCAAATGGACGAGCTCATCCTTACCCGCCACATGCCGATACAGGGACATGGCCGAAGCCCCCAGCTCGGTGGCAACCCGCCGCATAGAAACGGCCGCAAGCCCTTCCCCATCTGCGATCCCGATGGCCACCCGCACAATGCGCTGCGTGGTCAGATCCTGTACGGGCGCCCGCGCCACCATCGCACGCCCAGCCACCACGGTCCCCACGCCCGGCACAGCCCGAGCCAGCCCCTCCTCCTGCAGCCTGCTCAACACCTTGCTGGCGGTGGCCATCGCGACGCCCCACTCCCGAACGATCTGCCGAGTCGACGGCAGCCGCTCCCCCGCCACCAACTCACCAACGGCGATACGGCGCCGCAACTGTCCGACGATCCGGAGGCACGGCGCGCCCCCTCGTTCCACCACAGCCCACACCCCTCGATCCGACCAGTCACCGCGCACTAGTGCACCCGCCCGCTTCTTATCAGACGCCTCCACCAAGTGCACTAGAGCACCCACCCAACACCTTTCCTCCCGAACACGCCCTTCCTACAGTGCGCGTACACCGTAAACAGAAGACGACACACACCCAGGAGGGGCGCCCATGCGCAACCTCACCATCCTCATCTCCGGCGCCGGCATAGCGGGCCCCGCCCTCGCCCACTGGCTGACCCGCCACGGCAACCACCCCACCGTCATCGAACGCGCCCCCACCCTCCGCCCAGGCGGCCAGGCGGTCGACTTCCGCGGCGCACCCCAACTGGAGGTGCTGTCCCGCATGGGCATCCTCGACGCGGTACGACAGGCCCAGACCCACATGGGCGACATCACCATCGTCAACGAACGCGGCAAGCGCCTGTCGAGCCTGCCCTCGGAAGCGTTCAGCGGCGAAGTGGAGATCTTCCGCGGCACCCTCAACCGCATCCTGCACGCCGCCGCCCCCGCCGAGTACCTCTTCAACGACACCATCACGGACCTGACAGAAACCGGGCAAGGCGTCCACGTCACCTTCGAACGTTCCACCCCTCGCACGTTCGACCTGGTCGTAGGCGCGGACGGCATCCGCTCGAAGGTCCGCGAGCTGACCTTCGGCAACGTCCCCGACCAGATCCACCACCTCGGCATGTACGGGGCGATCTTCTCCATCCCCAGCACGTACGACCTCGACCACCAGGGCGTCATGTACAGCACACCCGGCCGATGCGCCACCATCGCGAGCACCGGCACCCACACCAGAGCCGCACTGGACTTCGCCTCCCCCCGCCTCACCTACGACCCCCGCGACAGACCTCAGCAGCAGGCCCTGGTCGAGGAGGCGTTCAAGGGGCTGGGGTGGGAGATCCCCCACCTGCTCAGCCAGATGCGGAAGGCGGACGACTTCTACTTCGCTCCCGCCGCCCAGGTCGTCCTGCCGAAGTACTCATCCGGCAGAGTGACGCTCCTGGGCGACGCGGGGTACGCCGCCGGACCTGGCGGCATGGGCACGGGGCTGGCGCTGATCGGTGCGTACGTGCTGGCAGCCGAACTGTCCAAGGCCGACAACCACGAAACCGCCTTCAGCCAATACGAAAGCCGCATGCGCCCCTACGTCACAACCTGCCAGCACCAGGCGCAAGGAGCCGACGCCTACCTGGTCCCCCGAAAGAAGTCCCAGATCTGGCGACGCAACCAAATGATGCGCCTGTTGCCATACATGCCGGGCAAGAGCCTCATCAAGCGCATGACCGAACGCGCCGCCTCCGCCATCGACCTACGCCCCTACGCCTCGCCCTGAGCGCCATCAGGCCCTCACGCACCCAGCCCCGCCCCACTCACAACCCCCAGGCGCACCCGAACGTCAGCCGAACACCCAAACGTCCACCGCACCGCCACACCACCGTCCCGCCACACCACGCCCCGCGTATGCAACCCACGCACCGCGCCCCGCTGCGCCCCGCTGCGCCCCGCTGCGCCCCGCTGCGCCACGCACCGCCGCGCCACGCCGCAAACCACCGCACCACGTCCCGCGCCCCGCAACACCGCGCCCCGCAGCACCGCCGCACCCACCGGACCGCCGCCACGCCGCACCACCGTACCGCCATCGCGCCACCGCGCCACCGCGCCACCGCGCCACCGCGCCACCGCGCCACCGCGCCACCGCGCCACCGCGCCACCGCGCCACCGCGCCACCGCGCCACCGCGCCACCGCGCCACCGCGCCACCGACGGCAGGCGTACAGCTCCTGCGAGACCAGCGCCCCCGCCCCGGTCGCCCTCGCAGCCCGCACACATGACGAACGTCCTCGCCGCCTCCTCAGTCAGACGGCCGTGGGGAAGGGCCCGCGGTTCCACGACATGGCGTCACCGAAGGCCGCCGGCAAGTCCACGCCGGTACCCGCCGCATCGGCATACGCGCGATGCAGGTTGAGCACGAGCCGTTCAGCATCGGGCCACCCAGAAAAGGCCCGCAGATCAGCACGCCGAGCAGCATCCAACGGGCTCAGCTCACGCCGCATCCCATCAGCCGCGACCTCGGCCACGAACCGGTAGTAACGCTCGTGCTCGGCCAAAATGCCAGGCAACGTGGCGGCGTCCGCGAGCGGCCCGTGACCGGGCACGACGTGGTCGGCACCGAAGCCGGCCAGCCAGTCCAGCGACCGCAACGCCCCATCCACGGACCCCATCAACACCAGCGGCGTGATGCCGTGAAAGAGCAGGTCCCCGGTGAACAGCACGCGCTCCTCCGGCAGCCAGGCCACCACGTCGCCGGCGGTGTGCGCGGGATGACCGGGATGCAGCAGGTCGATCCGCCGCCCACCGCTGTGGACGGTCAGCTCGGAGCCGAACACGAGCCACGGCGGCCGCCGCGTAACCCCGCCCCAGTCGGGCACCGGCGCCCAGAACGGCGGGCAGCCGTCGATGACGAAGTCCGTGAGCACACTTTCGCGCACGCTCTCGTGCCCCACGATCACGGCCTGCTCGGGCAGCAGGCTGTTGCCGTGGGTGTGGTCGCCGTGCTGGTGTGTGTTGACGGCCGCCCTGACGGGGGCGCCGCCGGTGGCCGCGGCCAGCGCGTCCAGGAATCTCCGTGTACGTTCCTCGGTGGCGCAGGTGTCGATGACGATCGTGCCGTCGTCGCCCGTCACCGCGCCGGCGTTGTTGACCCACCAGGTCCCGTCGGGCTGCACCCACGCGTGCACCCCCGGCACGATCTCGTGCAGGGCCGCCGCGTCGAGCCCCCTGTGCTGGTTTCCCATGGCTTCGACTCCACCACGGCACCCGCTGGGGCATCATCAGCGGGAAAGGTTACGATCTCCTCCGGCTGCGATGTCACAGTCCGCCAGTTCGGAGGACCGGACGGTCAGTTCGGACGACCGGACCGCCGGTTCAGAGGACCGGACCGTCCGCTCGCACGACCGGACCGCCGGTTCAGAGGACCGGACCGCCTCGGCCAGCCCGTCCACCGCCGCCAGCACCCTGCGGGCCTCGGCGACGAGCCGTTCCCCGGCCGGCGTGAGCATGACCTTCCGGCTCGTACGCTCGAACAGCCGCCGCCCGACCTCCCGCTCCAGGCGCTGGATGTGCCGCCCGAACGGCTGGGCCGCGATGAAATGCCGCTGCGCGGCCCGTCCGAAGTGCAGTTCCTCGGCCAGCGTGACCGCATAGCGTAGCGACTGGATCTCCATCGACGAACCTTCCCCGACGGTCGGCGGCCCGCCGTCCCAGGCCGCCGCGATGTTCTGTCGCCGGATGATTCGTCCGAGATCGCCCTTTGTATGTCGGCCGCACGCAGAGAGCACACCAGCCGTACGCCCAAAGGCACAACCCGAAGCCCAGCCCAGCACCGCGCCCCGAAGCCCACACCAAAAGCCCGACCCAACCAGCAGCCGCACGGCCCCCGAGCCGCACGACCCCCTAAGCCTCAGCCTCAGGCTTGTCGTCGCTCCGCACCGGCTCAGGCAAGGTGCCGGCGTTGTGCTCCAGCAGCCGCCACCCCTTCCGCCCTTCCTGCAGCACGGACCACGAGCAGTTACCCAGCCCACCCACCGCCGGCCACAACTGCTCAGGCAGCCCGAGCATCTCGCAGATGCCCAGCCGCAGCGCCGCACCATGGGACACCACGACGAGCAGCCCGTCGTCGTCGACCCGCCCCGCCCACCGGCGCATGGCGGTCGCCACCCTGGCGGCCACGTCGGTGACGGGTTCGCCGTCGGGAGCCTCCCAGGCGGCGTACTCCTCGGGCCAGCGCGAGGCGATCTGCGCGCGGGTGAGGCCCTCCCACTGGCCGCCACCGCGTTCGCGGAAGTCCTTGTCGATGGCCACGTCGAGGCCGACGAGCCGCCCGAGGGCCAGGGCGGTGTCGTTGGCCCGCATGAGGTCGGATGAGACGATCATGCTGGGCCGCAGCGAGGCCAGCAGCGAAGCGGCTCGCGCGGCCTGCGCGACGCCGGTCTCGTCGAGGGGGATGTCGGAGTGCCCCTGGAAACGCTGTTCGACGTTCCACAGGGTCTGCCCGTGGCGCAGACATACGATCCGCCTGCTCATAGGGCGGCCTCACGGTGCCGCGGGTCGCCCTGGCTCACGCGCGCGCCCGCTGGAGGTTGGCCTGCATGACGCTCTCCGGCAGCGAGATGGCCGGGCAGTCCTTCCAGAGGCGTTCGAGCGCGTAGAACGTGCGGTCTTCCTCGTGCTGCACGTGGACGACGATGTCGATGTAGTCGAGCAGCACCCAGCGGCCCTCGCGCTCGCCTTCACGGCGTACGGGCTTGGCGCCGGCCTCGGTGCGCAGCCGTTCCTCGATCTCGTCGACGATGGCGCGTACCTGGCGGTCGTTGGTGGCGGAGCAGAGCAGGAAGGCGTCGGTGATGACGAGCTGTTCGCTCACGTCGTAGGCGAGGATGTCATCGGCCAGCTTGTCGGCCGCGGCTTCCGCGGCGATGCGCACGAGCTGGACGGATCTGTCAGATGCGGTCACGATGCGGGTCTGTCCTCCTGTGTCGGCAGCATGCCCTTATGTTGAGGGTACCCTTCCAGCCCGAAACCCCTCACCTGTGTATCCGCGGGCCGTGTCAGTCGGCCGTGTGGTACATCCCGCGCTTGTTGATGTACTGGACGATTCCATCGGGCACCAGATACCAAATCGGCTCGCCCTTTGCCACGCGCTGACGGCACTCCGACGAGGAAATGGCCAGTGCGGGGATTTCCAGCAACGTGACGCGGCCTTCCGGCAGGCCGGGGTCGTGCAGGGTGTGTCCAGGACGGGTGCAGCCGACGAAATGGGCCAGCTCGAACAGCTCGTCGGCCTGCTGCCAGTCGAGTATCGCGCCGAGGGCGTCGGCGCCGGTGATGAAGAAGAGCTGAACATCCGGCCCGTAAATATCCGAAATATCACGCAAAGTGTCGATCGTGAACGTCGGCCCAGGACGGTCCACGTCTACCCTGCTGACCGAGAAGCGGGGGTTCGACGCCGTCGCGATGACCGTCATCAGATAACGGTCCTCGGGCGCGGACACCACCCGCTCAGACTTCTGGTACGGCCGTCCTGTCGGCACGAAGACGACCTCGTCGAGCTGGAAATGGTGGGCCACCTCGCTGGCCGCGACCAGGTGACCGTGGTGGATGGGATCGAACGTCCCGCCCATCACGCCCACGCGTCGCATCCCCTGCACACCAGGCGCGTTCATCATGAAACGGACCTTACGCGGACGCTTTCCCCCAACATGAATGGACCCCCCTTCGTGATGACCGCGCATCACTTCCGTTGCGGACGTAGCATGCCGGGCATGACGACCACCCCGGACCGCAACCGCGTCCAACTGCCCGGCATCTCGTCCCGAGCCTACGAACACCCCGCAGACCGGTCCGCCCTGGTCGCTCTGCGCAAGCTCAGTGGGTTCGACACGGTTCTCAAGCAGATGTCCGGCCTCATCAGCGAGCGGCGGCTGCGCCTGATGTACCTGGCGTCGGCCGTACGCGTGAGCGAGACCCAGTTCCGCTCCCTCTACGACATGGGCCGCGACGCCGCCTACACCCTCGACCTGCACCGGATCCCCGAGATCTACGTCCAGCAGGACCCGCAGGTCCAGGCCAAGGCCATCGGCTTCGACGACCCGTTCATCGTCGTGACCACCGGCCTGCTCAACCTCATGAACGAGGAGGAGCAGCGCTTCGTCATCGGCCACGAGACCTCGCACATCCTGTCGGGGCACGCGGTCTACCGGACGATGCTCGACATCCTCACCCGCCTCGCCACCCGCGTCGCCTGGATCCCGCTCGGCTACATCGGCCTGCGCGCGATCGTCGCGGGCCTGGAGGAGTGGTACCGCAAGTCCGAGCTGTCGTCCGACCGCGGCGGCCTGCTGGTCGGGCAGAACCCCGAGGCGGCCAAGCGCGCGCTGATGAAGCTCGCCGGCGGCGACTACACGCACGAGATGAACATCGAGGCGTTCCTGGAGCAGTACCAGGAGTACGACACCGCGGGCGACCTGCGCGACGGCTTCCTGAAGGTGCTCAACCTCCTCGGCACCACCCACCCGTTCGCGGTGGTGCGCGTGGCGGAGCTGGACAAGTGGCAGCGCAGCGGCGAGTACGAGCGGATCCTCGGCGGCGACTACCCCCGCCGCGAGGACGACCCCAACGCGAGAGTGACCGAGGAGATCAAGGCGGCGGCCGAGTCCTACCGCGCGTCCTGGCAGCAGTCGCAGGACCCGTTCATCGGCGTGCTGCGCGACGTGGCCGAGGGCGCGGTCAACGCGGGCGAGCGCATCTTCAACCGCTTCTCCCGCCGCGACGGCGGCCAGGGCTGACCGCAGCGCCGAGATCAGCGCCGAAATCAGCGCTGATCGCGAAGCTGCACACAGGGCTGACTCCAGCGCGACCGATCGACGTGATCAGCCGCGCACGGCCCGCCGTCACACAGCGGCGGGCCGTCGTCGAAGCCACCACCACAGTCGCGACCTCTGCTACAGCAGAAGGGCGATGGCGCGCACGGCGGCGGCGCACAGGGCGACGAACCCGCCCAGCACGGCCAGTGCGCGCAGCCCTTCCCTGCGCAGGTCAGGCAGCCGATGCCCGATCCGCTCGATCTCCCGCCCGGTGATCCCCCCGCACAACATCCCGAACACCACCCCGGCCACCGTCACGGGCGCGGCCTGCTGCCACCAGTCGGCGTCGATCTGACCGCCCCCGGTGGCCCACAGCGCCCCGCCCGACGCCACCGCGACGGGCACTCCCGGCCACACGACGGCGGTGATCGCCGCCCCGGCCAGCGCCAGCGGGAAGAGCAGCACGCGCAGCGTCACCCGGGTACGCCGCGCGCTGCGTCTCCTGACCATCCAGTGGCTCATCCAGAGCGTCCTGGTCAGCACCACGAACACGGTCGTGATCGCGATCGAGGCGATCGGCCAGATCACCGAGGCCACCACGCACGGCACGGCCAGCACCGCGAGCATCAGCAGCGCACCGTTGCCCGCGGGCAGGGTGGTGGCCGACGCCGTTCTGGGCCTGGCCGTCGTCCTGCTTCTGACGGCCGCCGCCGTACGCTGCCGCGACGCGGTCATCTTGGGCCGCGGGCCGGTGGCCTTGCCGTCCACGCTGGTACGGGCGCGCGGCGCGGGCACCTTCCCCTCGGCACGGCTGCGCGCCACGGCCGCCGCGCCCTTCCCGTCGGGAACGGCCCTGGCGCCCTTCGCATCGGGCACGGCGCGGGCCCCCTTGCCGTCGGACACGCTGCGAGCGCTCTTGCCGTCCGGCACGGGCCTGCTCCCGGTGCGCCCGCGCGGCGCAGGCACCTTGCCCTCCGCGGGCACCGCGTTGGGCCTGCTGCGCGCCTTGGCCTCGCCGCGGGCAGCGGCGTCCTCTGCGGTACGGCTGCGCACCGCCGTGCCCTTGCCCGACTCCTCGGCCACGTCGCCGGTGCGCCCACCGGCCGCCGCCGGCTCGCCCTCGGCCGTGCTGGTGGCCTTGGCCAGCCTGGACAGCCGGTCGGCCAGCAGCGCCGCCGTGGGCCGTTTGCCCGGCTCCCTGTTGAGCGCCGCGCGCACCAGCGGCAGCAGCTCGACGGGCACGCCCTTGAGGTCGGCCTGCCCGTTCAGCACCGCGTACATCTGCGCCTCGGCCGTGCCCCGCCCGAACGTCGGCCGTCCGGTCGCCGCGAACGCCACCGTGGCGGCCCAGGCGTGCACGTCGGCGGGCGAGTCGACGTGCTCGTCGGCGAAGATCTCGGGCGCGGTGTAGCCGGGCGTGCCGAGGAACGTGCCGGTCATGGTCAGCCGGGTCGCGTCGAGCACCTGCGCGATGCCGAAGTCGATCAGCACGGGGCCGCGGTCGGCCATGATGATGTTGCCGGGCTTGAGGTCGCGGTGCACGACCCCGGCCGCGTGGATGATCGCGAGCGCGGCGGCGATGCCCTGGGCCATGTCGACGAGCTGCGACACGTCCAGGGGGCCGCTCTGGCGCACGCGGTCGAGCAGCGTGGCGCCCTCGATGTGCTCCATGATCAGGTACGGCCTGGCACAGCCCAGGTCGGCGTCGAGCACCTTGGCGACGTACGGGCTCTCGACCCTGCGCAGCGCGCGGACCTCGCGCTCCAGCCTGACGCGGGAGGTGGTGTCCTCGGCCAGATCGTGCAGGACCTTCAGCGCGACGTGTTCGCCGCGGCGGGTGGCGGCGAGGTAGACCTCACCCATGCCGCCCCGGCCGAGCCGCTCGACCAGGGTGTACGGCCCGACCTTGCCGAGCTTGCTCACCGTCCCTCCCCGCCCGGCGCGCCCATAAGGGACACAACCCTAGCGCCGGTGCGCGAGTTGCCGTGTGAGGCACGCCGAAGGATTATCGGCGTGTGTGATCGGAGAGCATGCTGTCGAGCCCGGCCGTGGGCTCGTCCGACAGCCGGCGGCGGCCTTTCCTGCGCCAGTTGACGTGACCGCGGCTCTCCAGCCAGAGCAGCAGCCGGTCGGCGCCGAACAGCACCGCGGCCGAGAAGACCAGGGCGACGACAATTTCCATGCACCCCAGTCAATCCACGGCACCCCGCGCCGGTCAGGCCGACACGCCGGTCAACCGGCCACCACCGTACCTTCTGACGTGCGCAAATGCCCCTCACCCGTATAGATCCACTTGGTCGAGGTGAGCTCGGGCAGCCCCATCGGGCCGCGCGCGTGCAGCTTCTGGGTGGAGATGCCGATCTCCGCCCCGAACCCGAACTCGCCGCCGTCGGTGAACCGCGTCGAGGCGTTGACCGCGACGGCCGCCGAGTCGACGAGCGCCACGAACCTGCGGGCGGCCCGCTGCGAGCGGGTGACGATGGCGTCGGTGTGGCCGGAGCCGTAGCGCCTGATGTGCGCGACCGCGTCCTCCAGCGAGCCGACGACGGCGGCGGCGATGTCGAGCGAGAGGTACTCGGCGTAGAAGTCGTCGTCGGTGACGGGCACGACGCCGGGGCCGTAGCCGGCGATCCGCTCGTCGCCGTGGACGGTCACGCCCGCCTCGCGCAGCGCCTCCAGCGCCTTGGGCACGAACGCGTCGGCGACGTCGGCGTGCACCAGGAACGTCTCCGCGGCGTTGCACACGGAAGGCCGCTGCGCCTTGGCGTTGACCAGGATCTGCACGGCCAGGTCGACGTCCGCCTCGGCGTCGACGTACACGTGGCAGTTGCCCACGCCCGTCTCGATCACCGGCACCGTCGACTCCTCGACCACCGAGTTGATCAGCGACGCGCCGCCGCGCGGGATGAGCACGTCGACCAGCCCGCGGGCGCGCATGAGCTCCTTGACCGAGTCGCGGCTCTGGCCGGGCACGAGCTGGACGGCGCCGGAGGGCACCTCGGTGGCTTCCAGCGCGCCCTGCATGATCTTCACCAGCGCGGTGTTGGAGGAGTAGGCGCTGGACGAGCCGCGCAGCAGCACCGCGTTGCCGCTCTTGAGGCAGAGCGCGGCGGCGTCGACCGTGACGTTGGGGCGGCCCTCGTAGATGATGCCGATGACGCCCAGCGGCACCCTGAGCTGGCGCAGCTCGAGCCCGTTGGGCAGGGTGGAGCCGCGCACCATCTCGCCGACCGGGTCGGGCAGGTCGGCCACCTCGCGCACGGCCTCGGCGATCGCGCCGACCCTGGCCTCGTCGAGCCGCAGCCGGTCGATCATCGCCTCGGAGGTGCCCTGCGCCCTGGCCCGCTCGACGTCCTCGGCGTTGGCCGTGACGATCTCGGCGGCGTGCGCGACCAGCGCGTCGGCGATCGCGCGCAGCGCCCGGTCCTTGGGCGCCCGCGGCAGCGGGGCCAGCTCGGCGGCGGCCTCTCGTGCCGCGCGAGCGACCTTCAGGAACTCTTCGGACATCACGCGCTCCTCTGGGGGGCCGGTCTAGTTGTGGGTTTCCAGTATGACGATGTCGTCGCGGTGGATCAGCTCGCGTTCATATTCCGGACCGAGCGTGCTGGCCAGCTCCCTGGTGGAGCGCCCGAGCAAGCCCGGGATCTCGGTGGCGTCGAAGTTGACCAGGCCGCGGGCCACCACGAGCCCCTGCGGGCCGCACAGGTCGACCGGGTCGCCCGCCGCGAACTCGCCCTCCACCGCCGTCACCCCGGCCGGCAGCAGCGACTTGCGGCGGCCCACGATGGCCTCCACGGCGCCCTGGTCGAGGTGGAGAAGGCCGCGCCCGGTGGTGGCGTGCGCGAGCCACAGCAGGCGCGTGCCGGGGTGGCGGCCCCCGGGGTGGAAGTAGGTGCCCACGTCGGCTCCGGCGAGCGCCTGGGCGGCGTGGGCGGCGGCGGTGAGCACCACGGGCACGCCCGCCCCGGTGGCGATCCTGGCCGCCTGCACCTTGGTGATCATGCCGCCGGTGCCGACGGACGCGCCGTTCTTGCCCAGCTCGACCCCGGCCAGGTCTTCCGGGCCGCGGATCTCGGCCAGCCGCTGCGAGCCGGGGCGGCTGGGCGGGCCGTCGTAGAGGGCGTCCACGTCCGACAGCAGCACCAGCGCGTCGGCGTGGATCAGGTGCGTGACCAGCGCCGCGAGGCGGTCGTTGTCGCCGAAGCGGATCTCGTCGGTGGCCACGGTGTCGTTCTCGTTGACGATGGGCACGATGCCCAGCTCCAGCAGCCTGGCCAGGGTGCGCTGGGCGTTGGCGTGGTGGGCGCGCCGCATCATGTCGTCGGCGGTCAGCAGCACCTGGCCGACGCGCAGCGAGTAGCGGGCGAAGGAGGAGGTGTAGCGGGCCACCAGCACGCCCTGGCCGACGGAGGCGGCGGCCTGCTGGGTGGCCAGGTCGCGCGGTCGCGCGCTCAGCCCGAGCGGGCCGAGGCCCGCCGCGATCGCTCCCGAGGACACCAGGACGATCTGCGTCCCGGTGCGGCGCCTGGCCGCCAGCACGTCCACCAGGGCGTCGACCCGGTCGACGTCGATCATGCCCTGGGGGGTGGTGAGCGAGGAGGAGCCGACCTTGACGACGACCTTCGACGCAGAGCTGATCTGTTCCCGCACGTAAGTGAGCCTATCGGCTCGCCGGAGGGCCGACGCTACCGAATTACCCCTTAATCTGCATTGACTGCATTACTTCAATGAATGTAATTTTTCGCTCGTGGAAACTCGCATCTACGCCGTCACCGGCGCCGCCTCCGGCATCGGCGCGGCCACCGCCGACCAGCTCGCCGCCTCCGGCGCGAAAGTGATCCGCTGCGACGTGCGCGACGCCGACGTCCTCGCCGACCTGACCACGCCGGAGGGCCGCGACAGCCTCGTGTCGGGGGTCGCGGCGGCCTCGGGCGGCAGACTCGACGGCGTGGTCGCCGTCGCCGGGCTCGCGCTCCCGTCCGACCTCACCGTCCGGCTCAACTTCTTCGGCACCATCGCCACCCTGGAGGGCCTGCGCCCGCTCCTGGCCGCCGCCGAGCAGCCCAGGGCGGTCGCCGTGTCGTCCCTCAGCGCCATCGTGGCGGCCGACGAGGGCCTCGCGCGGGCCTGCCTCACCATGGACGAGGACGCCGCCGCGACGGCCGCCCGCGCGCTCGTCGAGGCCGGGCACGGACGCGCCGTCTACCCGTCCAGCAAGCTCGCGCTCAACCGGTGGCTGCGCCGCGCCGCCCTGTCGTGGGCCGGAGCCGGCATCCCGCTCAACGCGGTGGCGCCCGGCGTGGTGGACACGCTGACGGCGCGCGCCGCCTTCCTGGACGACCCGCGCACGCGGGCGCTCGTCGCCGCCGCGATGCCGCAGCCGCTGGGCTTCCCCGGCCCGGTGGACGCGGTCGCGTCGCTGCTGGCGTGGACGGTCAGCGCCGCCAACTCGTTCATGACGGGCCAGATCCTGTACGCGGACGGCGGCGCCGAGGCCACCCTCCGCCCCTGAACCCCAGCCCGCGCCAGCACCCCGCCCCGCCCCGCCACGCGCCCAAGCCCTGCCCCGCGCCCGCGCCCGCGCCCGCTCCTGCGCCTGCGCCTGCGCGCTAGCGTGCTGCCCCCAAGCCCTGCCCGAGCCTTGCCGCGCTGCCCAAGCCCTGCCCGCGCCCTAACCCTGCCCCGCGCCTGCGCCCGCGCGCTAGCGTGCCGCCCCCAAGCCCTGCCCCCGCTAGCGTGCTGCCCGAGCCCTGCCGCGCCGCCCAAGCCATGCCCCGCCCCCGCCGCCTGCGCGCTGCCCCAAGCCCTGCCCAAGCCCTGCCCGCTGGCCTGGGCCCGCACGCTGGCCGCGCGAGCCTTCCGCCCACACAGCGCCGCCCGCGCGGGCCCAG
Source organism: Nonomuraea monospora (assembly GCF_039531895.1). Taxonomy (NCBI): domain Bacteria; kingdom Bacillati; phylum Actinomycetota; class Actinomycetes; order Streptosporangiales; family Streptosporangiaceae; genus Nonomuraea; species Nonomuraea monospora. The sequence continues at coordinate 20,087 of NZ_BAAAQX010000068.1, read as the reverse complement.
GGTGTGTCAGTCGAACCGCATGTCGGTGCCGCGCGGCCCCTGCCGCACCGACTCCGCGTTCAGCGTCGGCTGCCAGTCGAAGACGTACCCGCCCTCCATCGGCCCGATGACCACCTCGGCCCCGGCCTTGGCACCGGCCTTGGCCAGCTCAGCCTCGACCCCCAGCCGCTCCAGCCGATCGGCGAGATACCCCACGGCCTCGTCGTTGCTGAAGTCGGTCTGCCGGATCCACCGCTCCGGCTTCTCGCCGGTGATCTGGAACAGGTTGTCGTTGACCCGCCGCACCTTGAACCCGGCGTCACCGAGCTGCTTGGGCCTGATCACCAGCCGCGTGGGCTCCTCGACCGGCTTGTTGGCCCTGGCCGCCGCGACCCACTCGCCCATCGCGTACGTCAGCTCCCGCAGCCCGTCGTGCGTGGCGGCGGAGATCGTGAACACCTGCAGCCCCTTGGCCTCGAACTCGGGCCTGACCATCTCGGCCAGCTCCCGCGCGTCGGGCACGTCGGCCTTGTTCAGCACGATCATCCGCGGCCGGTCCTCGAGCTTGCCGTACGCCCGCAGCTCCGCCTCGATCACCTCGTAGTCCGTGACCGGGTCGCGGCCTGGCTCCATGGTGGCGCAGTCGATGACGTGCACCAGCATGTCGCACCGCTCGACGTGCCGCAGGAACTCGTGCCCGAGCCCCTTGCCCTGCGACGCGCCGGGGATCAGGCCGGGCACGTCGGCGACGGTGAACACGTTCTCGCCCGCGGTCACCACGCCCAGGTTGGGGATCAGGGTGGTGAACGGGTAGTCGGCGATCTTCGGCTTGGCCGCGCTCAGCGCCGCGATCAGCGAGCTCTTGCCTGCGCTGGGGAACCCGACCAGCGCCACGTCCGCGACGCTCTTCAGCTCCAGGGTCACGTCGAGGCCGTCGCCTGGCTCGCCGAGCAGCGCGAAGCCGGGCGCCTTGCGCTTGGTGGTGGCCAGCGCGGCGTTGCCGAGCCCGCCGTGACCGCCCTGCGCGATCACGTACCGCGTGCCGGCGCCCACCAGGTCGACCAGCACCTCGCCGGTGGCGGCGTCCTTCACCACGGTGCCGTTCGGCACGGGCAGGATCACGTCCTCGCCGTTGGCGCCGTCACGGTTGGAGCCCTGGCCCTGCTTGCCGTTCTCCGCCTTGCGGTGCGGACGGCGGTGGTAGTCGAGCAGGGTGGCGGTGTTGGGGTCGACCTCCAGGATCACGTCGCCGCCCCGCCCGCCGTTGCCCCCGTCGGGGCCGCCCAGCGGCTTGAACTTCTCCCGGTGGATGGAGGCGCACCCGTTTCCCCCGTCACCGGCCGTGATGTGTAGGACCACCTGGTCCACGAAGTCCGGCATCCCCGCATCCTCCATCACCCCGTCAGGGGTTCACTCGTACCAATACCGGAGGCCGAACCCCCTGAAAAACGCAAAGGGGTGGATCGACACCAGATCGCGTCGATCCACCCCTGAAGCAACAGACCCGAAGGCCGAGCGGGAAACCCTACTCGGCGACGGGGACGATGCTCACGGCCCGGCGGCCGCGCTTGACACCGAACTGCACGTGACCGGCGGCCAGCGCGAACAGCGTGTCATCGCCACCACGGCCGACGTTGTCGCCGGGGTGGAAGTGGGTGCCACGCTGACGGACGATGATCTCGCCCGCGTTGACCAGCTGGCCACCGAAGCGCTTGACGCCCAGACGCTGGGCGTTGGAGTCACGACCGTTCCGGGTGGACGACGCGCCCTTCTTGTGTGCCATCTCTCAAAACTCCCGTCAGGCCTGCTCGATACCGGTGATCTTCACCTGGGTGTACCGCTGGCGGTGACCCTGGCGCTTCTTGTAACCGGTCTTGTTCTTGTACTTGAGGATGCGGATCTTCGGGCCCTTGGTCTCACCGAGAATCTCGGCGTTGACCGTGAACTTGCCCGCCTCCGTGGTCACATCGCCGTCGTTGACGACGAGCACCGTCGGCAGCGAAACCGAAGAGCCGACCTCGCCGGCGACCTTGTCCACCTCGAGGACGTCACCGACGGAGACCTTCTGCTGCCTGCCGCCGCAACGAACGATCGCGTACACCGCGGAACCCTTCTACTGACTCACTGTTGGTTTCGTTTCGACCCTCGGCCGCCTCACGGAGAGGCGGCCGCCGAATGCTGCGCCCGTCATTCGACCGGTCTCAGACCGACGAACCGAAGTAAGCGCGCCAACAGGGCACGTCACCTGACGCACCGATCCACCAGGGTACCGGATTAACGGTGCCCTAGGCGAACCGGACGGATCGTCGGAAGTCCGCCGAGCGGCTACTCGGAAGACTTGGCTCGGCGGGAGCGTCGCCGCCCTCTGCCGGAAGTCTGGTTTGCCTGGTCGTCCTCGGCCGGGACGTCTTCCAGCGCACCGGTCACGGTATCACGGCTGGAGGAGTCCTTGGCCGCGGAAACCTTGTCCGAGACCGCCTTCTCGACCGCCATCTTGCCCTGCGTGCCGCGCGCCTCGGGCTTGCTCTCGACCGGCTCCGTGGAGACCAGCAGGCCACGCCCGTTGCAGCACTCGCACGGCGTCGAGAACGCCTCCAGCAGCCCCTGACCGACCCGCTTACGCGTCATCTGGACCAGCCCCAGCGAGGTGACCTCGGCCACCTGGTGCTTGGTCCTGTCGCGCGCCAGGCATTCGAGCAGCCTGCGCAGCACCAGGTCGCGGTTCGACTCCAGCACCATGTCGATGAAGTCGATCACGATGATGCCGCCGATGTCCCGCAGCCTGAGCTGGCGGACGATCTCCTCGGCCGCCTCCAGGTTGTTCCTGGTGACGGTCTCCTCCAGGTTGCCGCCCTGGCCGGTGAACTTGCCGGTGTTGACGTCGACGACGGTCATCGCCTCGGTACGGTCGATCACCAGCGAGCCGCCGCTGGGCAGCCACACCTTGCGCTCCATCGCCTTGCCGAGCTGCTCGTCGATCCGGTACGACTCGAACACGTCGCCGTGGTCGCCGTCGTCCCACTTCGACAGCCGCTCGGCCAGGTGCGGAGCGACGTACTTGACGTACTCGTCGACCGTGTCCCAGGCGTCGTCGCCCTGCACGACCAGGTTCGTGAAGTCCTCGTTGAAGACGTCACGCACCACCCGGATCGTCAGGTCGGGCTCAGCCGACAGCAGCTCGGGCGGGCTGGCCGACTTGGCCTTCTTCTGGATGTTCTCCCACTGCGCCGACAGCCTGGCCACGTCGCGGGCCAGCTCGTCCTCGGAGGCGCCCTCGGCCGCGGTGCGGACGATCACGCCGGCGTTCTCCGGCATGACCTTCTTCAGGATGCTCTTGAGCCGCGTGCGCTCCTTGTCGGGCAGCTTGCGGCTGATGCCGGTCATCGACCCGTCCGGCACGTACACGAGGTACCGCCCGGGAAGGCTGATCTGCGAGGTGAGGCGGGCGCCCTTGTGGCCGATCGGGTCCTTCGTGACCTGCACGAGCACCGACTGGCCTGACTTCAGCGCCGACTCGATCCGCTTCGGCTGGCCCTCCAGCCCGGCGGTGTCGAAGTTCACCTCACCGGCGTACAGGACGGCGTTCCTGCCCTTGCCGATGTCCACGAACGCCGCCTCCATCGAGGGCAGCACGTTCTGCACCTTGCCGAGGTAGACGTTGCCGACGTACGACTGGCTGGCCTCGCGGTTGACGTAGTGCTCGACGAGCACTCCGTCCTCCAGCACCGCGATCTGCGTGCGGTCGCCCTGCCTGCGCACCACCATCATGCGGTCCACGGACTCGCGGCGGGCCAGGAACTCCGACTCGGTGATGATCGGCGGACGCCGGCGGCCGAGCTCGCGCCCCTCGCGGCGACGCTGCTTCTTGGCCTCCAGCCGGGTCGAGCCGCGCACGCTCTGCACGCCGTCGGTGGCGGTGTCGAGCGCCGCCGCACGGCCGGAGCGCGGCGCGCGGATGCGCACCACGGTGTTCGGCGGGTCGTCACTGGACGGCTCCGCGCCCTCTTCGGTGCCACGGCGACGCCTGCGACGGCGACGGCGCGAGGTGGAGGAATCCTCTTCCTGGGCCTCCTCCGCCTGCTCCTCGTCGCCCTCGTCCTCGGACTCCTCGCCGTCCTCGGCCTCGTCACGCTCGCGCGCCTTGCCGCGGCCCCTGCCGCCCCTGCGGCGACGGCGACGGCGGCTGCCGCCCTCCTCTTCCTCCTGCTCGTCGGAGGTGTCGAGGTCGGTCTCGTCCTCGGTCACGGTCTCGTCGACCGGCTCCTCGACCTCCTCGGGCTCGGGAGCGGGCTGCGGCGGCTCGGCCTTGCGCTGCGCGGCGGGCTTGGCGCGGCTGGGGTCGGGCGCCTGGAACAGCGGCGCGAAGATGGCCGCGGGCCGCTGGAACGCGGCGCCGCCCGGCTCGACGTCCCTGCGGGCGGTCAGCCCGAACGGGTCGGCGAGCAGGCTCGGCCGGACGCTGTCCTCGTCGAGGTCCTCGCCGGCGGGCTCGTCGTCGAGCGGCTCGTCCTCGGGCAGGATCTCCAGAATGTCCTCGTCGTCGCCCTCACCGTCGGCCACGATGGCCCGTGCGGCCTCAGCGGCCCGCGCCGCCTCAGCCTGCGCCGCCTCAGTGGCCTCAGCCGTCACACCACCGGCACCCCCGGACGCCCCGGCTCGCGCCGCCCCGGCCCCGGCCCCGGCTCGCGCCGTCTCGCCACTCTTGGCCCCGGCAGCGGCCTGTGCACCGGCTTCTGGGCCCCCAGCACCCTGAGCACCCGCACCTTGAGCACTCGCAGCTTGGGCGCCCGAAGCCTGAGCACCCGAAGCCTGAGCGCCTGCAGCCGGAACGCCAGCAGCCTGCGCGCCGGCAGCCTCGCCACCGCGCGCCCCAGCACCGGCACCGGCACCGGCCGACGCCTCAGCCTCACCAGCCGCCTTCCCGGCCTTCGCCGTCGTCGCCTTACGCGTACGACGCCGCGTCGTCCCGCCAGCGGCTTCCCCAGCGGCCACACTCTCGTCCCCGAACGGGGCAGCGGCCTCGCCACCACCGGACGGCGCGACCACCTCGCCCCCCGCGACGGGACCCGTCTCGGCCGCCCCGGCCCGAGCGGCGGAGTCCTCCACGGACCGCACCTCGGCCGCCTCGGCGGCGGGCGCGGCGACCTCTTCGTCCTTCTTGCGCGTCCTGCGCCGCTTCACCGGCGCCTCCGCGACAACCTCTCCGGCCGTTTCCACAGAGGCGGCCCCAGTGGCGGCCTCAGTGGCAGCCTCGGTGGCGGCTTCCGTGGCAGCCTCAGCGGCTTCCGCCTCGGCCTTCTTCGTCGTACGCCGCCGCGTGGTAGTCGCGGTCGAACGTGTCCTGGTAGCCCTCTTCGGCTTCTCCGCGTCGGCCACGGCCTCGGCGACAGCCGCCTCGACCGGGCTCACGCCTCCAGCACCGCTCACGCCTTCGGCACCGCTCACGGCGGTGGCCAGCAGCTCGGCCGCGGGCTCACCCGCGGCCCGCTGCGCGGCGGTACGCTGCACCGCCTGCACGTCGGCCACGGACGGCGCGTTCTGCGCGGCGGCACTCGTGACCGGTGCGGAGGCCGGCTCCTCCGGCAACTCCGGCGGAGGACCCGCGGGGCGGCTGGCGGAGCGGCGACGCTTGGTCACCTCGGGCTGTTCAATTGTCTCCCCGTCAGGGCCAGTGGCCCCGGCGTTGGGCTCGTTGTCGAGCATGCGGGCGTTCTCCCGTCAGCTCCCGGGCGCGTCGCCGCGCCGCGCAGGAGCCCTCGTGTCTCGTTGTCCGCCGGCGCTCCCGTAGTGAGCGCGCCGACGCCAAGTCCTGTCAGCGGTCGTGCCCGGCTCGCGCCGCGCACTGGGCGTGTCCGGCACATGCCGGTCACTCCCTCAACCGGCGACGTGCTCACCCGCCGGTCCCGCCTCGCCGCCGCGCGTGATGTCGCGGTCCAGGTCGAGCGGGTCGGCAAGTGCACCGGTACTCGCGTCGAGCGGCCCCTGCGCCAGCCTGGTCACCTCGGGGGGAACCGGCGGCGCGAAGTCGGCCACAAGGCGCAGCCCTGTGAGCACATCGTCGGGTCGAACGGCAGGCGTCATGTGCCGAACAACCATGCGCAGTATGACACACGGCTCCCCACGCACCTGAGCTGCGGTTCTTTCTGTTCCCTCGGAAACCGTGAGCCCCAGGACGGCCTGCCGCGCGTCGAAGCGGCGGGGACCCTTCTTGGTCAGGCGCTCGACTTCCACCGTGCCTTCCGCGAGAAACTTCTGCACCGCCACCTCGGCGAGCTCGCGATCGGCACCGGACAGCCGCACCTCCCAGTCGGAGACCTCCAAGCGGTCGGCCAGCCCACCCTGCCCCGCCTCCACGACGTCGAGCACATCGAGCCCGGAAGGCAGCGACTCGTCCAGGCTCTGCTTGACCTGGGCGGGGTCGCACGGCGTGGTGACACCGATCTCGAGGTATTCGGCTTCGCTGGCGACGCCGGTCGGCGCCGCGCCCGCGTAGGAGATCTTCGGGTGGGGCGAGAAGCCCGCGCTGTAGGCCACCGGAATACCGGCACGACGGACCGCCCTCTCAACGGCCCGCGAGATGTCGCGGTGACTGGTGAAGCGCAGACGGCCGCGCTTGGCGTAACGCACACGCAGGCGCTGCACCGTGGGCGCGGGCGGAGGCCCTTCGGGAACAGGTTTCAGAGCTTGTCGTCCTTCCCTTGTAAGAGTTCCTTCGTCTCAGGATAAGCCGCTGCGGAGGATGAACGTGTACACCGTGACACGGCTCGCCCACTGAGCGCGCTAGACCACCGTCAGAGGAAGGAGTTTGCGCCCCGTGGGGCCGATCTGAATCTCGGTGCCCATGGTGGGGCAGACACCGCAGTCGTAGCAGGGGGTCCAGCGGCAGTCCTCGACCTCACCGCCGGTGACGGCCTCCTGCCAGTCCTGCCACAGCCATTCGCGGTCGAGCCCGGCGTCGAGGTGGTCCCACGGCAGGACCTCGTTCTCCTCGCGCTCGCGCGTGGTGTACCAGTCGACGTCGACGCCCGCCTTCTCGGCGGCGGACATCCAGCGCTCGTAGGAGAAGTGCTCGCTCCAGCCGTCGAAACGGCCGCCGTCCTCCCAGACGGCCTTGATCACGGCGCCGACCCGGCGGTCGCCCCGCGACAGCAGGCCTTCCACGATGGACGGCTTGCCGTCGTGGTAGCGGAAGCCGATGGCCCGGCCGTAGTTCTTGTCGCCTCTGAGCGAGTCGCGCAGGGCCTTGAGCCGTCTGTCGACGGTCTCGTGGTCTGCCTGGCCCGCCCACTGGAACGGGGTGTGCGGCTTGGGCACGAAGCCGCCGATGGAGACCGTGCAGCGGATGTCGCGGCTGCCGGTCGCCTCGCGGCCCGCCTGGATGACCTTCTTGGCCAGGTCGGCGATGCCGAGCACGTCTTCGTCCTGCTCGGTGGGCAGCCCGCACATGAAGTAGAGCTTGACCTGCCGCCAGCCCTGCGAATAGGCGGTGCTGACGGTGCGGATCAGGTCTTCCTCGGTGACCATCTTGTTGATCACCTTGCGCATGCGCTCCGAGCCGCCCTCGGGCGCGAACGTCAGGCCCGAGCGCCTGCCGTTCCTGGAGAACTCGTTGGCCAGGTCGATGTTGAACGCGTCGACCCGGGTGGAGGGCAGCGACAGCGAGGTGTTGGTGCCCTCGTAGCGGTCGGCCAGGCCCTTGGCGACCTCGCCGATCTCGGAGTGGTCTGCGGACGACAGCGACAGCAGGCCGACCTCGTTGAAGCCGGACTCCTTGATGCCGTTTTCGACCATGGCGCCGATCGTGGTGATGGAGCGCTCGCGCACCGGCCGCGTGATCATGCCGGCCTGGCAGAACCGGCAGCCGCGCGTGCAGCCGCGGAAGATCTCCACGCTGAACCGCTCGTGCACCGTCTCGGCCAGCGGCACCAGCGGTTTCTTCGGGTAGGGCCACTCGTCGAGGTCCATCACGGTGTGCTTGTGCACCCGCCACGGCACGTCGGCCCTGTTGGGCGCGACCCGCTTGATGCGGCCGTCGGGGTGGTACTCCACGTCGTAGAACTTGGGCACGTAGACCCCGCCGGACTCGGCGAGCCGCATCAGCAGCTCGTCACGCCCGCCGGGGCTGCCCTCGCCCTTCCACTCGCGGATGACCTCGGAGATGGCGATGGAGATCTGCTCGCCGTCGCCGAGCACGGCCGCGTCGAGGAAGTCGGCGATCGGCTCGGGGTTGAAGGCCGCGTGGCCGCCCGCGAGCACGATCGGGTCCTCCTCGCCCCGGTCGGCGGCCCGCAACGGGATGCCGGCCAGGTCGAGCGCGGTGAGCAGGTTGGTGTAGCCGAGCTCGGTCGAGAACGACACGCCGAGCACGTCGAAGGCGCGCACCGGCCGGTGCGCGTCCACGGTGAACTGCGGGACGCCTTCGGCCCGCATGAGCGCCTCCAGGTCCGGCCAGACCGCGTAGGTGCGCTCGGCCAGCGTGCCGGGAAGCTCGTTGAGGATCTCGTAGAGGATGGCCACGCCCTGGTTGGGCAGCCCGACCTCGTAGGCGTCCGGGTACATCAGCGCCCATCGCACGTCCGCCGAGTCCCAGTCCTTGACGGTCGAGTTGAGCTCACCCCCGACATACTGGATGGGCTTCTGCACCTTGGGCAGCAGCGCTTCCAGGCGGTGGAATATCGACTCGACAGGCATACCGTCAAGGGTAGCGGCGCTCAGGCGGTGGCAGGTCCCGCGACGTTTCCCCGATGTCCTCCGGACGCCGGAATGGCCGCGAACATACCGCTAGTTGAACGACTGGCTGCGCACCCTGATGGCCTGCAACAGCCCGACCGCGATGAGGTTGGCGAACGTGGCGGTGCCGCCGTACGACACGAAGGGCAGCGGCAGCCCCGTGATCGGCATGATCCCGATCGTCATGCCCACATTGATGAACGTCTGGAACGCGAACCAGCACACGATCGTGCCGGCGACCAGCGTCCCGAACCGGTCCTCGCACTGCCTGGCGATCTTCAGCCCGCGCAGCAGCACCACGCCGAGCAGCAGCACCACCGTGACGGACCCGAGGAACCCGAACTCCTCGCCCGCCACCGTGAAGATGAAGTCGGTGTGCTGCTCGGGCACGAACCGCCCGGTCGTCTGCCCGCCGCCGAGCAGCCCCTTGCCCAGCAGCTGCCCCGAGCCGATCGCGATCATCGACTGGGTGCTGTTGTAGCCCACCCCGCGCGGGTCCACGCTCGGGTCGACGAACGCGGTGAACCGCGCCACCTGGTACGGCTCCAGCATCTGGAAGTAGAACACCGAGAACACCCCGGCGCCCGCCACCAGCGTCAGCACCCCGACCCACCGCTTGCGCATCCCCGCGATGATCAGCCCGGCGGCCGTGATCACCGCCAGCACCAGCGCCGTGCCCAGGTCGGGCTGGAGCATCACCAGCCCCATCGTGAGCCCCGAGGCGAGCAGCGCCAGCGTCACGTCGAGCCCGCGCGGCCGGTCGCTGCCCTCGGCCGGCTGGGCCAGCAGCATCGCGATGATGAGCAGCAGCCCCACCTTGGCGAACTCCGACGGCTGCACCGCGAAGCCCCCGCCGAGCAGGATCCACGAGTGCGACCCGTTGATCGTCGCGCCCAGCGGCGTGATCACCAGCACCAGCCCGACCAGCGACAGCAGGAACACCAGCGGCGCGTACGCCCGCATCGCCCGATGGTCGACCATGGCCACGATGCCGCACAGCACCACGCCGATCGTCTCGTTGAGCAGGTGCTTCTTGACCAGCCCCGTCGAGCCGGGCGCCCAGGTCCTGGTGCACGACCAGACCAGCAGCGTGCCGATCACGCACAGCCCGGCCACCGCGACGAGCATCAGCCCGTCGAGCCGCCGCACGGTCGAGTTCTCGGCGGTGATCCGCCGCATCAGTGAGGGCCTCCGGACGGCCGCCGTCCGCGCCATCACCCCCGGCCTCCTCTACGCGTGCTCATCCCCGGATCACCATCCCGTCCGGCGCGAAGCGCGGCAGCCTCGTGGTCAGCCGCCCGCCGTTGGGCACCGCGGGCTTGCGCTTGATGCCGTAGATCCCCTCGTAGATCTCCCGTACGGCCGGAGCCGCCGTCTGCGCGCCCATCCCGCCCTGGGAAACCATCGCCACCACCACGTACTGCGGGTTCTTCGTCGGCGCGAACGACGCGAACCACGAGGTGTCCTGCTTGCCCCACACCTCGGCCGTGCCGGTCTTGCCGCCCACCCGCACCTTGTTCATCGGGAACCCGGCGAAGGCCCCTGCCGCCGTGCCGTCGGCGGCCACCTGGCTCAGCGCGTGCTTGATGTAGAGGCGTTCCTTCTCGCTGATCGGCAGCTTGCCCACCACCGGCACGGGGATCGTCCTGACCACCTTGCCGTCGGGACGCACCTGCGCCCACCCGATGCGCGGGCTGCGCACCTTGCCGTCGCTCACCAGCGCCATGTACGCCCTGGCCAGTTGCATCGGCGTGACCAGCACGTCGCCCTGCCCGATGGAGAAGTTGGCCGAGTCACCAGGCCGCAGCAGGAACCCCTCGGTGCAGTTCTCCAGCGCCAGCCGCTTCAGGAACTCGGCCCGCGCCCTGTCCTTCTCCTCCGGATACCCCTTGCGCGACCGCTCGCAGTTGACCGCGCTGGTCTGGTTCCACAGATCCTTCTTCCAGGCCCGGTCGGGGATGCGCCCGCCCGACTCGCCCGGCAGGTCGACGCCGGTCGGGCTGCCGAAGCCGAAGGCCCGCGCCGTGTTGGCGAACACCTCCTTGGGCTTGCGTTTCGGGGTGCGCCCGCCGTCCTTCAGATACTGCTCGTACGCCGCCCGGTAGAAGATCGTGTCGCACGACTTGACCAGCGCCGTGTGCAGGGTCAGCGTGCCCAGCGGGATGCCGCGGAAGTTGTTGAACGCCCGGCCGCCGACCGCGTACGAGCCGGGGCAGGAGTAGTGGCCGTTGAGCGGGTATCCGGCGCGCAGCATGGCCGACACCGACGAGACCTTGAACGTCGAACCGGGCGCGAACTGCCCGTTGATGGCCCGCGACACGAGCGGCTTGCCGGACTTGTCCGACAGCAGCCACTGGTAGCCGCGCGCCGAGATGCCGCCCGCCCAGATCTCCGGGTCGTAGCCGGGCGCGCTGGCCAGCGCCACCACCCGCCCGCTGCGGGCGTCGAGCACCACCGCGGCCCCGCCGTCGGCCGACGGCGCCGACTTCATCGCGTTGGCCAGGGCCTTCTCCGTCACCGTCTGCACCCGCGAGTCGATGCTGGTCACGAGGTGGTCGCCGGGGATGGGCGTGATCTGCTCCTCGACGCCGAGCGCCTTGCCCATCCGGTCGACCTGCACCCTGCGCAGCCCGGCCTTGCCCCGCAGCGCGTCGTCGTAGACGTATTCGAGCCCGTCGCGCCCCGCCAGGTCGACGCCGGAGAAGCTGGCCTTCAGGCCCTCCCGCTTCTCCAGCTCCGCCTCGGTGACCGGCTGCAGGTAGCCGAGCATCTGCGCGCCCGCCCTGCCGCCGGGATACTGCCTGACGGAGTGGATCTCCGCCGTCACCCCGGGGAACTCCTCCTGCCGCTCCAGGATCTGCAGCGCCTCGCGCGTGTCGACCTTCTCGTCGAGCGGCACCGGCTGGTACGGCGACCCCGTCCAGCACGGCTTGCCCACGCCCGGCCCGCACGGCGTGATGCGCTGCTGCAGGTCGGACACCGGCCGCCCGAGCACCTCCGACAGCTTGCGCAGCACCTTGACGCCGCCGTCCTTCATCCTCGACAGCCGCGTCCTGTCCACGGAGACGACCAGCGCGGTCTTGTTGCGCACCAGCGGCCGGCCCGAGGAGTCGAGGATCTGCCCTCGCACGGCCGGCACGATCACGGCGCGCGTCCTGGTCTCGGTGGCCCGCGTCACGAACTCCTGCCCGCGCACGACCTGCACCTGCCACAGCCGCACGGCCAGCACCACGAGCAGCGTCAGCACCAGCACGTGCAACGCCAGCAGCCGGGCCCGCATCCTGGTCATGTCGCGAATCTCTTTCTGGTGGTCAGCCAGATCACGACGGGCGAGACCAGCAGCGTGTAGACGATCGTGACCGGCACCTGCTCGGTCAGCGTGGCCACCGTCACCCGCGGGTCGGCGATCAGCCCGCCCACGGCCGCCGCCAGCAGCGGCGCCATCAGCACGCACAGCACGACGGTCGTCACGGGGCCTCCGGCGCCTCGCCCGGCGACGTAGCCGACGAGCGCCAGCACGAACGCGTACTGGCCCATGAGGTGAGCGGACGGCGGCATGACGTCGACCAGCAGCCCCGCGAAGAACCCGAGCACCGCCCCCGGCCCGGGGCCCCTCACCAGCGCCGCCCCGATGACGGCCAGCAGCACCAGGTCGGGCGCGCCGCCGGCGGGCAGCGGCACCCGGTTGACGAGCATCACCTGCGCCAGCATCGCCAGCACCACGGAAACACCCCCGATCACCGCTCCCCCTCCCTGCACGCCGGTCCCGCCCCAACGCCCCCGATCACCACGGCCTCGCGTCCGCGTCCCACCGCCAACCGCACCCGAGCGCCCCCGATGTCTGCCGTCACGGCTCCGCATCCCACCGCCGGCCCCACCTGAAGGCCCCCGACGCCCACCACCGCGGCTCCGCATGCCACCGCCGGTCCCACCCGGAGGCCCCCGACGTCCACTGCCGCGACTCCGCATGCCACCGCCGGTCCCACCCGGAGGCCCCCGACGTCCACTGCCACGGCTCCGCATACCGCCGCAGGCCCCACCTGAAAGCCCCAGATGTCCACCGCGGCGGTTGCGCGTGTCACCGCGCCCGCCCGAACGCCCCCGATCACCAAGACCGCCCCCTGCGTGTCACCGCGAGCCCTCCTTGGCGGGCAGCAGCGCGTCACGCGGATCCCGCTTGGGCGCCTCCACCACCACGCCGACCACGTCGAGCGCCGTCAGATCGGCGTACGGCCGCGCGTAGGCGATGCGCGTCAGCTCCCCCGGCGTGGACTCCACCCGCTCGATCACCCCGATGGGCACCCCCGGCACGTATGGCCTGGCGTGCTGCGAGCCGAAGCTCACGATCCGCCCGCCCCTGCTCATCGCCGCCGTGGAGTCGAGCAGCCGGAACTGCACCAGCCGCCCGTGCTCCCCCACCCCGTGCACGACGCCGATCTCCTTGCCGCCTTCCAGCCGCGCCCCGGCGGCCGAGGCGGGATCGCTGATCAGCACCACGGTCGAGGTGCGGGACGAGGCGTGCAGCACCCGCCCGACGAGCCCGTCGCCGTTGAGCACGGTCATCTCGGGCCGGACCCCGTCGGCGGTGCCGATGTCGAGCTGCACCGCGTCCTCGAAGCCCGGCTGCCCGCGCCTGGCGATCACGTTGCCGGGCACCACCTTGTAACCGCCGGCCCCGGCCAGCCCGACCAGCTTGTCGAGCTCCTTGGCGCGGTCGGCGTCGAGCTTGCCGGCCAGCAGGCCGCGGCGCAGCTCGGCGTTCTCCGCCTTGAGCGCCTCGATGCGCTCCCTGGCGGCGGGCGCGGTCAGTATCGCGTGCATGAACGTGCTCACGGGGCGGATCACCCCGCCTCCGAACTGCTCCGCCGTGCCGAAAACGTAGGACCCGGCCGCGCGCAGCGGGCGCAGCGGCGAGCTGTCGCCGGTGCGGTGGTCGACGGTCAGGATGACCAGCGCTGCCGCCAGCAGCACTCCCAGGATCAGCCGGGCACGGCGTGAATCTCTCATCAGTGTCGCGACTCCGGCACCAGGACCTGCTGAAGGGCCTCGAACTCCTCGGCGCACTTGCCGGACCCGATGGCCACCGAGTCGAGGGCGTTGTCGACCAGGTGGACGGGCATGCCCGTCTCGGCCTTGACCCGCTCGTCGAGCCCCTTGAGCAGGGCGCCGCCTCCGGTGAGCGCGATGCCGCGGTCCATGATGTCGCCGGACAGCTCGGGCGGGCACTTGTCGAGCGTGGTCTTCACCGCGTCGACGATCGCGTTGACCGGCTCCTCGGTGGCCTTCCTGATCTCCTCGCTGGACACGATGATCGTCTTGGGCAGCCCGCTGACCAGGTCGCGCCCGCGGACCTCCGCGTGCGCCTCCTCACCGAACGGGCACGCCGAGCCGATGGCTATCTTGATCTCCTCGGCGGTGCGCTCGCCCAGCATCAGCGAGAACTCCTTCTTGGCGAACGCGATCACCGCCTGGTCGAGCTCGTCGCCGCCGATCCTGATCGACTGGCTGGTGACCACGCCGCCCATCGAGATGATCGCCACCTCGGTGGTGCCGCCACCGATGTCGACCACCATGTTTCCCGTCGGCTCATGCACCGGCAGCCCTGCGCCGATGGCGGCGGCCATGGGCTCCTCGACGATGTAGACCTTTCTGGCCCCCGCCTGGTAACCGGCCTCTTTCACCGCCCGCTGCTCAACGCTGGTGATGCCGCTCGGCACGGCGATGATGATGCGCGGCTTGGCGAAATGTCGCCGCCGATGCACCCTTTGGATGAAATATCGCAACATCCGCTCAGTGACGTCGAAATCCGCGATCACACCGTCCTTGAGTGGACGGATCGCGATGATGTTGCCAGGTGTGCGGCCGATCATTCTTTTAGCCTCGATACCAACCGCAACGATCTTGCCTGTCGCCGTGTTTATCGCGACGACTGATGGCTCGTTGAGCACGATGCCACGACCACGCACATAGACCAGCGTGTTGGCGGTGCCCAGGTCGACCGCCATGTCACGGCCGAGGAACGCGAGCTTGCTGCCCATGGGGAACGGAGCCCTCCGTAACGTCGTTCGCGAATGACTACGGATCGAATTCGAATCGTAACGTGACGTACCCACCGATGCGCGCAATGAGCCATCGCGCCCATCAAAAATCTCCAGCCCCTACCTCAACCGCAATTTTGCCCGGATTGCACCACAACATCCGTCGAGAGGCTGGAACGATCCAACAACCAACCGCGAGAAACCATACGGTAAGCGCCCGACAAAATCCCGTCGGCGGCCCACCTCCCACCAGCTTCCGCCCGCGCGCCTTTGACAACATGGGCGACAAACAAACGCGCCCCCGCGGCCGAAGCCGCGGGAGCGCGCATAAGAAACCGGGAACGGACTAGAACCGGTCCGGGAAGAAGATCTTGACCTCACGGGCCGCCGACTCGGGCGAGTCGGAGCCGTGGACCACGTTCTCGCCGATCTCGAGTGCGTGGTCGCCGCGGATCGTCCCGGGAGCGGACTTGACCGGGTCGGTGGCGCCGGCCAGCGCGCGGAAGGCCTCGATGGCCCGCGGGCCCTCCAGCACCATGGCGACGAGCGGCCCCGAGGTGATGAACTCGACGAGCTCACCGAAGAACGGCCGCTCGGAGTGCTCGGCGTAGTGCGCCTTGGCGGTGTCGGCGTCGAGGGTGCGCAGGTCCATCGCCACGACCTTGAGGCCCTTGCGCTCCACACGGGCGATCACGTCACCGATGAGGCCGCGCTTAACCCCGTCGGGCTTGATCAGGACAAGAGTGCGCTCGGACACTTGAAGTTCTCCTTCGAACAGAATGGGGTCGCGGCGGCAGGCATCGGCCTGGCCGCGAAGACGCGTCGCGGGGGCACGCGCCCACGCGTCGCCGTGGCAGGGCCCTCAGCTTACCGTCCCCGGCCCCCGCCCTCGTTGCGACAGCGGAACCGACAGCGAAACCGGCAGCGGAACCCAGCCTAGGACGACGCGCCGTCCTCCGGCGAAAGCCCTTGTGGCGGCACGGCGGGCCCCTCTCCCCCGGAGGCGACTCCCGCCGTGTCGAAGGCGCCCATGGCCGACACGGGCAGCACCACTCGTGGGATCGCCCCGGTCGGCCCCTCTTCCTCCTCGTCGGCCGGACTCGGCGCCGGCACGAGCAGCACGTCCACGGGAGGGCTGATCGGGATGCCCGCGCAGGGCGGCTCCACCGGCGGCGCGGGCTCCTCGGCGCGGGCGCCCCTGCCGGAACGCCTGGCCATCACGGCGGCCAGCACGATGATCGCCACCACGAGGAAGCCGCCGATCAGCGCCCACCAGTGCAACGCCCCCACGAAGCTGTCGACCAGCTCCTGAGCCGACCGCACCCCGTCCAGCATGGACATCTGCACGCCCGTGCCGAGCAGGAACCCCGCCAGCACCCCCGTGCAGCCCAGCGACAGCCCGAACACCGCCGCCCCGATCTCCGCCTCCTGCAGCGCCGCCGTCAGCGCCACCGCCGCACCCACTGCCAGCAGGCTGAACGGCACGGCCAGCACCATCCCGTCGGCCGACGGCACCACGAGCCGCACCGAGCACAGGCCGACCACCATCGCCAGCAGCCCCATGGGCGCCAGCCAGCGCGCCGCGCCCCGCGCGAACAGCCGCACCAGCACCGAGGCGGCCACCGCGAGCAGCCCCGCCGCGGCGTACGACACCCACAGGCCGCGCAGCCCGGGACCGCCGAGACCGCCCATCTCCACCAGCGTGACCTGCGCGGCGCTGGGCAGCAGCACGACGCCGACCGCCACCATCGTGTACGCCGGAGTGCGGCTGCGCGTGACCCCGGTCGAGGCCAGCGCCAGCAGCCCCACGACCGCCACCGCCGCCAGCAGCATCACCGGCACGGCCCGCCAGCCCTCGCTCGCCGTGCTGATCGCCACAACCGCGATGGCCGCGGCGGGCACGGCCGCCAGCAGCAGCCGCCCGCGATCGCGCAGGTCGGGGACGGGCGTCCCGGGCCGCCCGAGCAGCATCCACGCGACCAGGTGAACCGCGGCCAGGCCGAGCGCGACACCCGTGACCAGCGGGTACGGCTGCAGCGTGACCCGCCAGCTGCTCACCTCGTCGAGCGGCCACAGCGCGAACGCCTGAGCCGCCAGCAGGCTCAGCCCGAGCACACCCGCCCACAGGGCCCGCAGGACCGCCACACGGTCCCACACGGCCACCAGCGTGGTGGTCAGGACGAGCCCGGCGCCGACGCCGCGCAGCACGCGCACCGCGCCGACGAGCAGCTCGGAGCCCGCGTACCCGCCCGCCGCGTCGGACAGCGCCATCAGCGCCAGCCCTCCGACCAGCAGGTGAGCGGCGGGCACGCGCCGCAGTGCCACCCCCGCCAGCGGGACGGCCAGCATCAGCGCGGGCAGCGCGAGCCCGTTCGTCCGCATGAGCCCGGCCTGGTCGAGGCCGGGTGGCAGCAGCCCGGCGACGACGGAGAGGGTGTTGGGTATCGCGACGACCGCCAGAGGCAGCGACGCCACGACGAGGAGCCCGAGCAACGTGTCGAGCAACCAGGGATGTCTGAGGCGCGCCTGATGCGGCGGCCGCGTGATTGGGGGGACGGCCATGTAGGCCGACTTTAGCGGGAAGTAGCGCCCTCGACACGGCGAGCGACGATAATCGCCGTTATCCACAACGCGGTGAAGAGCACGCCGAGGAAGAACATGGTCGTCACGAGGAAGCCCGTGCAGATCGCCAGCACCTGTACAACACTGCCGAGCACGTACCCGAAAGGCCGTTTGAGCAGGCCCGCAGCGATCACGCAGAGCACCGCGAGCCCGATGCCGACCGTCACGGCGACCGCCGGCTCGACCTCGCCCACGCCGATCGCCACGGGCGTGACCAGCCCGGCCACGATCGCCTCCATGCCGAGCACGCTGGCGCCGAGCCTGCGCATGCCGGGGGTGACCTCGAAGCTCATCATGTGCCGTCCGCCTTGAGCAGCAGCCGGGCGTCGCCCGCCGTCACGACGGACCCGGTGATGAGCACGCCCGTGCCGCTGAACTCGCCCTCGGCATCGGCGATGCCGATCGCCATGTCGATCGCGTCGTCGAGCCGCTCGACGATGTGCATGCGCTCCTCGCCGAACAGCGGCTCGGCCAGCGCCGCCAGCTCCTCGGCCGACAGCGACCTGGGCGAGGAGTTACGCGACACGACGATCTCGTCGAGGATCGGCTCCAGCAGCTCCAGCATCGCCTCGACGTCCTTGTCGCGCATGGCCGCGACCACGCCGATCACCTTGGCGAAGTCGAACGCCTCGTGCAGCCCATCCAGGGACGCCTGCATGCCGCCGGGGTTGTGCGCGGCGTCGATCACCACCGTCGGGGTGCGCCGCACGACCTCCATCCGCCCCGGCGACGACGCCTGGGCGAACGCGGCGCGGACGAGCTCCACGTCGAGCGGGTCGTCGCCGCCGGTCAGCGCCTCGACGGCGGCCAGCGCGCACACCGCGTTGCTCGCCTGGTGGGCGCCGTAGAGCGGCAGGTACACCTCGTCGTAGACGCCCTTGAGGCCGCGCAGCGTGAGCAGTTGCCCGCCCATCGCCACCTCGCGGTTCAGCACGCCGAACTCCAGCCCCTCGCGGGCCACGACCGCGCCGACGTCGGCCACCCGCCGCATCAGCACCTCGGCGGCGGCCAGCTCCTGCTGCGCGAGGATGGCGGTCGCGCCGGGCTTGATGATGCCCGCCTTCTCACCGGCGATGCTCGGGATGTCCGGCCCGAGCCGGTCGGTGTGGTCGAGCGAGATCGGCGTGATCACCGACACGGTGCCGTCGGCGACGTTCGTCGCGTCCCACGACCCGCCCATGCCGGTCTCGATGACGGCGACGTCGACCGGCGTGTCGGCGAACGCCGCGAACGCCATCGCCGTCAGCAGCTCGAAGAACTGGATGCGCCGCCCCTGCGTGTCGGTCAGCTCGACGTACGGGATGACCTCCTCGTAGACCTGCGAGAAGCGCTCCTCGCTGAGCGGCTCGCCGTCCACGGTGATCCGCTCGCGCATCGACACCAGGTGCGGGCTGGTGAACCGCCCCACCCGCAGGTTGCGCTCCCTGAGCAGCGCCTCGGTCAGCCGCGCCGTGCTCGTCTTGCCGTTGGTGCCCGCGATGTGTATGACCGGGTACGCCCGCTGCGGCGAGCCCAGCAGGTCAAGAAGGGCCGCGATCCGATCGAGCGTCGGCTCGAAATCCCACTCGACGCCACGATCCAGGATCGCGCGTTCTACCGCACGATAATCCACCCTTCAACCCTACTGACCGCCGGAAGCGGTCCGGACGCCGGGCGAACATATTGCCGAGCAGATAGAAATGTGGAGGGTACCTACCTGGACGTTCCCGATGCCACCTTGGGAAACAGCCCGCTCCACCCCCCGGCGGGCCGCTCTAGAGGAGGCAATCGTGGAAGGCGAGCACACTCGCGCGGACAAGCCAGGCGGCATCAGCAGGAAGACGCTGTTCAAAGCGGCACTCATAGCGACACCCGTCCCCCTGCTCGTCGGACAGGTGCCGGCCCTCGCCCGGCAGACGGCCCAGAGCGGCGTCCCGCTCAGCCCCACCCCGTACTGCGACGACGGCGACGACCCGACCATCCCGCAGACGGAGGGCCCCTACTTCAAGCCGAACTCGCCGCAGCGCACCGTCCTGCCCGGCGCCGGCACTCTTCTCACAGTCAGCGGGTACGTCTTCGGCCTCGCCTGCCAGCCGCTGGCCAACGTGCTGCTGGACTTCTGGCAGGCCGACAACGGCGGCGCCTACGACAACATCACCTACAACTTCCGCGGCCACCAGTACACCAACGCCCAGGGCGCGTTCAAGCTCACCACGATCGTGCCCGGCCTCTACCCCGGCCGCACGCGGCACATCCACGTCAAGGCCCAGGCCCCCGGCCGGCCGATCCTGACGACGCAGCTCTACTTCCCTGGCGAGCCGCGCAACAACACCGACACCATCTTCGACCCCCGCCTCCTGATGAACGTCAGGACCGTGGGGACGGGCAGGGAGGCCACGTTCGACTTCGTGCTCAACGTCCCGGGCACCCAGCCCACGGACCCACCGACAAGTCCGCCTCCGGGCGGCGGCACCTGGCAGGTTGGGGTGACCTACCAGGCGGGTGACCGGGTCACCTACGGCGGCGCGGCCTACCGGTGCCTGCAGGGGCACCGTTCGCAGGCGGGTTGGGAACCTCCCAATGTGCCCGCCCTGTGGCTGCGCCTCTGACCCATACGGTCCCCGAACGCAAGAGAGGGCCACTCCAGCTGCTGGGAGTGGCCCTCGTTGCGCCAAAAAGAAAGGGCCCCGACGCGTTGGCGTCGGGGCCCTTATCCATAAAGATTGTCCGGCGGTGACC
>NZ_BAAAQX010000067.1:0-38065 GCF_039531895.1 Nonomuraea monospora | reverse complement strand
TGGTGATCGTGGGAGCGCCCCACTTCTTCTCCAGCACGACGTTGCGGCCCTTGGGGCCGAGGGTCACCTTGACGGCGTCGGCGAGCTGGTTCATACCGCGCTCGAGACCGCGCCGGGCGTCCTCGTCAAACGCGATCATCTTGGCTGCCATAAGGCTGGACCTCCCAGATGCAGGGTGGCTTGTCGTGGACCGAGCCGACGCCCGCGACGGCATGGGTCCACATCTCCGTGCGGCAGACCCCGTCGTCTCGATCCGGATGTTGGCACTCTGCTGCACAGAGTGCCAACGAACTGTTTAGCACTCTACCCTGCCGAGTGCAAGCGAGCACCACCACGCCCGGCATTCCCGCCCAGGTCAGTCAGTCGGTGCGGCGAGCCGCCTGGCGGCTCGCCGCACGCGAGTCGGCGAAAGAGAGGTGACGGCTCGCGCGGACTGCGTTGCCGCGCGATCCCGCCCGGTGCATACCAGCTTGGACGTTCAGACCGCGCGGACGGACTCCGCCTGCGGCCCCTTCTGGCCCTGCGTGATCTCGAACTCGACACGCTGCCCCTGTTCGAGAGAGCGGTACCCGTCCATCATGATCGCTGAGTAATGGACGAATACATCCTTTCCACCGTCTACCGCGATGAAGCCGTAGCCCTTGTCCGCGTTGAACCACTTGACGGTGCCCTGCGCCACTTCCGACTCCTCTTACTGGTCTCCCAGATCTCGCCCATTCCTCCGCGGGACCTGTAATCGTATGACTTAACGGAAAAGCAGCCAGACGATCGCCCTCGACCATACCTGTGGCAAGGGGTTTGGCAACAGAGTCAATCCGCAAACTGCCTATTTCCTCGCAGCCCAGGTCGTTCAACGTTGAATTGGCCGGGAAAAGGAGAAGGCGCCCACTAGGGGCGCCTTCAAGAGCAGGGTGCGGGAGGCTCAGCCGCCGGCAACCGCCGGGATGATGGAGATCTGAGTGCCCTCAGGGGCTGGAGTGTCGAGCCCTTCGGCGAAACGGACGTCCTCTTCCCCAACGTAAACGTTGACGAAACGACGAATCTTGCCCGATTCATCCAGAATTCTCGCGCCGATCCCCGGGTAGTCGGAGTCGAGCTTGGCGAGCACGTCACGAAGAGTCGCGCCTTCGCCACTGACCTCCGCGTTCCCCCCGGTGTACGTGCGCAGAATGGTGGGAATCCGCACAGAAACGCTCATGGTTCTAATCGCCTTTCCTGGTTGTCAGACAGTCGCGCGGAACGCGTCGAGAGAGGGCTTGATCACGGCCGTGGGCTCCACGGACTCGCCGGAGAGCACGTCGAGCGTCTTGAGGCCGTCACCGGTGTTGAGCACCACGGTCTCCGCCTCGGGGTCGAGCCGCCCGCTCTCCACCAGCTTCTTCAGCACGCCGACGGTGACGCCGCCGGCGGTCTCGGCGAAGATGCCCTCCGTCGAGGCCAGCAGCTTCATCGCGGCCACGATCTCGGCGTCCGTGACGTCCTCGACGCCACCTCCGGTGCGCCTGGCGATGTCCAGCACGTACGGCCCGTCGGCGGGGTTGCCGATGGCCAGCGACTTGGCGATGGTGTCGGGCTTGACCGGCTGGACGACGTCGTGCCCGGCCTTGTAGGCCGTGGACACCGGCGAGCAGCCGGCGGCCTGGGCCCCGAAGACCTTGTACGGGGTGTCCTCGACCAGGCCCAGCTTGATGAGCTCCTTGAAGCCCTTGTCGATCTTCGTGAGCTGCGAGCCTGAGGCGATGGGGATGATGATCTGCTCGGGCAGCCGCCAGCCGAGCTGCTCGGCGATCTCGTACGCGAGCGTCTTGGAGCCCTCGGCGTAGTAGGGCCGCAGGTTCACGTTGACGAAGCCCCACTTGTCGCCCATCGGGTCGCCGATGAGCTCCGAGCAGAACCGGTTGACCTCGTCGTAGGTGCCGTCGATGCCGATCAGCCGCCCGCCGAACACGCGGGCCATGGCGATCTTGGCCTGCTCCAGGTTGGCCGGGATGAACACGCACGCGTCGAGCCCGGCCCGCGCGGCGGCGGCGGTGACGGCGCCGGCGAGGTTGCCGGTGGAGGAGCAGGAGAGCGTGTGGAAGCCGAAGTTGCGCGCCGCCTCGACGGCCATGGCCACCACCCGGTCCTTGAAGGAGTGGGTGGGGTTGCCCGAGTCGTCCTTCACGTGAAGGGACTTGATGCCGAGGGCGCGGCCGAGGTTTCCGGCCTTGACCAATTTCGTCCAGCCGGGGTTCATATTCGGCTTACTGGCCACGTCGGCGGGGACGGGCAGCAGCGAGCGGTAACGCCAGATGTTGGCAGGGCCAGATTCGATCTGCGCCCGCGTAACGTCACCGAAGTCGTAGGCCGCCTCCAGCGGCCCGAAACACTCCTGACACGCGAAGCTCGGGCCCAGCGGGTAACGGGCGCCGCACTCGCGGCAGGACAGAGCGACGGCAGGACCAAAGTCAAGCGACATGAAGCGAGGCCTTCCCTCATCTTCGCCCACGGCCACCTTGACCGCGAACCGGAATTGGCACCCTTGTCCCGGTCGGCCTCGCCAGGTCGCGAGTCGAAAGCCGGGAGGGTTGCCGGGGCTTCGCAGGGCCGGTCCCTCCACCCCTCTGGATGAGCAATATGCAGTTGTTGAAAAGGACTCTACCCGCTTAAGTGGCCGAAATTAGCAGCCGTCTCAATATGCGAGACAAGCGGTCTCAGCGATAGTCCTCGCCGAGCACACCCTGCACGTATTTGCGTGCCTGATGGATCCGCGACTTGGCCGTGCCCAGCGGGATGTTGAGCTGCTCGGCCACCTCGTTGTAGTCGAGCTGGACGATGTCGCGCAACACCAGCGCCTGCGCCAGGTCGGGTTTGTCGGCCTCCAGCGCCTCCATCGCGTCGAGCAGGTCGAGCCGCGACCCCGCGATCACACTGACCCGCCGCACGTCCGGCTTCTGCATCGGCAACTCGTCGGAGGTCTGCTCCGCCGCCCTGCGCTTCAACGACCGGTACGTGGTGCGCGCGCAGTTGGCCGTCACGATGTGCAGCCACGTGCTGAACCTGGCGCGCCCCTCGAAACGGCCGATATTACGCGCCACCGCCAGCAACGTATCTTGCGAGGCCTCCTCCGCGTCCTGGTGATAGGGGAGGATCCGGGCGCAATGCCGCATCACATCCGGCTCAATCCGCGCGAGAAGCTCGCCAAGTGCGCGATGATCTCCCGCAGCAGCGGAGCGGGCGAGTTCCTCGGTTAGCTCATCAAGCGCCATAGCTGGGATCCTATGATCGAAGGGAGCCGAGATGAACAGCGTGCTGCTGGCCTCGAACAGAGGCCCTGTCTCGTTCACCGTCTCCGACGACGGCGAGCTGACGATGAGACGCGGCGGCGGCGGCCTCGTCTCCGGGCTGTCGGGCGTCGCCAAGGACGACGGGGTGCTGTGGGTCTGCGCCGCGCTGTCCGACGGCGACCGCATCGCGGTCCGCCTGGCCACGGGCGGCCGGATCGACCACGCGGGCTACGACACGGGCCCGCTGCGCATGCTCGACATCCCGCCCGCCACCTTCCACCGCGCCTACAACGCCGTCGCCAACTCCACCCTCTGGTTCGTCAACCATCTGCTCTACGACATCCCCAACTCGCCGAACTTCGGCACCAGGTTCGAACGCGAGTGGGAGTCCTACCGCGACTACAACGGCGCGTTCGCGCTCGCGCTGGCCGAGGAGGCCGGGCACGGCGCCCGGGTGATGGTGCAGGACTACCACCTCACCCTGACCCCCGCCATGCTCCGCGCCGAACGGCCCGACCTGCGCATCGCCCACTTCAGCCACACCCCGTGGGCGCCGCCCGAATACTTCTCCCTGCTGCCCGACGAGGTGGCGGGAGAGGTCCTGGAGGGCATCCTGGGGGCCGATCACGCCGGGTTCCTCACCGACAGGTGGGCGCAGGCGTTCATGGACTGCTGCGAGCGGCTCCTGGGCGCGGAGGCCGACCGGGTGGGGCGCAGCGTCACCTACGAGGGCAGGACGACCCGCATCGGCGTGCACAGCCTCGGCGTCGACGGCGAGGCCCTGTGGCGGCGGGCCTGCGAGCCCGACGTCGAGTCGCACATGACCGCGCTGCGCGAACAGGTCGGCGACCGCAAGCTGATCGTCCGCATCGACCGCACCGAGCTGTCCAAGAACATCGTGCGCGGCCTGATCGCCTACCGCGAGTTCCTCGCCGCCCACCCCGAATGGCACGGCCGCGTCGTGCACCTCGCCTTCGCCTACCCCAGCCGCCACGACCTGCCCGAGTACCGCGAGTACACCGCCTCCGTTCAGCGCTGCGCCCGGCAGATCGAGGACGAGTACGCCACCGAGGACTGGGACCCGCTCATACTCAACGTCAACGACGACTACCCGCGCTCGCTGGCCGCGTACCGGATGGCCGACGTGCTGCTCGTCAACCCCATCCGCGACGGCATGAACCTGGTCGCCAAGGAGGGCCCGATCCTGTCGCCGAGCTGCGCCCTCGTGCTCTCCCGCGAAGCCGGCGCCGCCGCCGAGCTGGGCGCGCACGCCCTCGTCGTCAACCCCTACGACATCAGCGGCACCGCCGCCGCCCTGCACGACGCGCTCGTCATGCCGGAGGACGAGCGCCGCAGCCGCCGCGACAAGCTGCACGCCGCCGCCACCGCCCTGCCGCCGCAGAAGTGGCTCGCGACCCAGCTCGAAGCGCTCACCTAACATGGGAGGGCAAGGTCATACCGATCACCGGGAGGCTGCCGGGTGACCACGGCCCTATCGACCGTCCGTCTGATCAGAGACCGCCCCACCTGGCTCATCTACCTGCAACTCAGCATCTTCGCCACCTTCGTCTACGGCCTGAGCGCCGCCCTGCCGCTGCTGCGCGCCGACCAGGGCACCTCCGCCACCGTCGCGGGCCTGCACGGCACCGCCATGGCCGCCGGCACGATCACGGCCGGGCTCCTGCTCCCCCTGCTCACCCGCAGGTACGGGCGGCGGGCGACGAGCTGGATCGGCGTGGCGGGGATGAACGCCGGGATGCTCACCGTCTTCGCCGCCGGGTCCCTGCCGCTGACCCTGCTGGGGTACGGCGTGGCCGGGGGCTTCGGGTCGGTCATGCTCTACACCGCCATGGCCGCGCTCTCCGACCACCACGGGGCCGCCGGGGCCGCGGCGCTGAGTGAGGCCAACGCGGTCGCGGTGGTGGCGGGGATCGTGATGACGTTCGGGCTCAGCGTGGTGGCGCAGAGCGTGCTGGGATGGCGGGCCGCGCTGTTGTTCACGCCGGTGCTGAGCGTGTTGCTGGTGGTCTCCATGGGACGCGCATGGCCGCGCCACAGGGAACCTGCGAGCCCCGCCGTCACGAGGCCGTCGGGTCCGGTGAGCGGGGTGGGGTGGCGGTTCCACCTGGCCGGTCTGGTGCTGTTCTGCTGCGTCGCGCTGGAGTTCACCTTCAACCTGTGGGCCGCCGACCTCCTGGCCACCAGCACGGGCCTGTCCACGGCCGCCGCCGCCACCGGGCTGACGGCGTTCGTGGCGGGCCTGGCGGCGGGCCGGTTCGCGGGGGCGCAACTCGCGCTGCGTTTACCGCCGGCGCCGCTGTTCGCGGGCGCGCTGGGCCTGACGCTCGCCGGCTGGCTGGTGTTCTGGCTGAGCGGCCAGCCGGTGCTGTCGTACGCCGGGCTGGTGATCTGCGGGCTGGGCGCGGCCCTGCACTTCCCGCTCGCGATGACCGCGCTGATCGCCGGTTCGGGCGACCGCGCCGACCTGGCGGCGGCGGCCTCGCCCATCTGGGCGGGCGCCGCCATGGCGGCCGGGCCGCTGGCGCTCGGCGCGCTGGCCGACGGCTTCGGCACCCGGACCGCGTTCCTGATGGTGCCCGCGCTCATCGGTCTCGCGATCGCGGGCGTGCTCGTGACCGGCCGCCGCACGTAAGCCAGGACACTGCTCGTGCGGCTACGTCCAGTCGGCGTGCTTGAGCGTGTCGGCCAGCCCCGGCGTGTTCCACTGGTCCACCACCAGCAGCTTCGTCTTCGGCAGGTACCACTCCCGCTGCGTGAACCGCGTGTGCACCTTGCTGCTGGAGTAGGAGACGCACTTGGCCTGCCACGCGTTGTAGGCCGCCTTGTGCCCCGGCCCGACCTGCCGCAGCCCCCGGCTGACCTTGGGCCCGACGACCTCGCCCCACTTGTCGTTGAACGGGCAGGGCTGCACGTCGCTGGCCGTGTAGAAGGGCCGCTTGCCGGTGTACGGCCCGAAGCCCTCGGCGCCGATCTTGAGGTACTTCGGCCCGAGGAGGTAGAACGAGTCGCACTCCGGCGTGCTCCACCCCCGGGCCTTGCGGCACTTGCCGGTGACCACCTGGACGGCGTCGGCGCCGAACCGGTGCACCACCCACGTGATCGGGACGTACAGCGTCATGCCCCTGAAGGTGAGCTGCTGGGCGGGAGCGGCGGCGGCGGGCAGCGAGGAGGACAGGAGGGTGGCCGCGGCCACGCCACTGGCGGCCACGACGGCGAGGAAACGCTTGTGCATGCCGCCGACCCTAGGGATCACGACTTGCAGACCAGTCACCAACGACTGAAAGCGGCGCTCACGTACGGGTGAAGGCGGAGGCCAGCTCGGCGAGCAGCGCCACCACACCCTCGGGCCCGTCCACCACGATGTCGGCCCGCTCCGCGAGCGCGGTGACCTCGGTGGAGCCGCTGCACACGGTCACGCCGGGCAGCCCGGAGTCGCGTACGGCGTCGAAAGCGGCGAGATCGCCGAGATCGTCCCCGACGAACATGACGGACCTCGCCGCCCGCTCCGCCAGGAACAGGCTCAGCGCGTGCCCCTTGTCCATGCCGGGCGGACGCAGCTCCAGCACCATCCGGCCGGGCTCCAGCACCAGGTCGTGCTTGGCGGCCAGCTCGGCCAGCGGCTCGCGCAGCTTCTCCAGCGCGCCCTCCGGGTCGGGGCTGCGCCTGGTGTGGACGGCCACGGCCCGGCCCTTGTCCTCGATGGCCACCTCGCGCAGGCCGAGCGAGTCGAGCAGCAGCGGCAACTCGGCCTCGGCCCTCGGCACGCCCGGCGGGGGCGGGGGCGCGGAGATCCGCCCGCCCTCCCAGCGTTCGAAACCGTAGTGCCCGAGCACGACCAGCCCCGGCACGTCGGCCAGGCCCGGCCCGAGCTCCAGTGCGGTGGCCGCGGGCCTCCCGGTCACGATGGCCACCGCGAGGACGTGGGCGCCCAGGTCGGCGAGTACCTCGGGCGCTTTCGGGTGGATCACGGCCTTGGCGGGGTCGGGCACGATCGGCGACAAGGTGCCGTCGAAGTCGAGCCCGATCACGGCGCCTGCCGGATCACTGAGAATCGCTTCCATTCCAGGGATGTTCTTCACGCGCCTGCCGTACCCAGCGGGTCAGGGGCGCATGCCAAGCCTCCTGGCCGCGCGGTCGCGCCGGCGCGTGGACCGTAACCTGCGCAGCCTCTTGACCAGCATGGGGTCGTGTTCTAGAGCCTCCGGCCTGTCGATCAGGACGCCGAGCAACTGGTAGTAGCGAGTGGCGGAGATCCCGAAGGTCTCCTTGATGGCATGCTCCTTCGCGCCCGCGTAGCGCCACCATTGGCGCTCGAAGGCGAGGAGCTCGAGTTCGCGGTCCGAGAGTGGTTGGCGGGACGGTTCCTGGGCAGCATTGTCACCGCTGAGCGGTGCTCCCATGGTGTCCTCCTCGAAAGGGGCGGATGACGATCGCGTCGCCCGCACGCGGCCCGTGGCCATCGTAATGTGCGGAGTGCGGCTGTTCACGGTGGATCGGGAGACGTACAGTCACGAAATGTGACCCCAGTCATCACGCTCCTCACCGACTACGGGCTTGAGGATGGTTATGTGGCGGCCTGTCATGGTGTGATCGCCGGGATCGCCCCCGAGGCGCGGGTGATCGACGTGTGCCACCTGATCCCCTCCGGTGACGTACGGCGCGGCGCGGCGGTTCTCGCCCAGACCATCCCTTACCTCCCCCACGGCATCCACATCGGCGCGGTCGATCCGAGCGCCGGCGGCGCCAGGCGCGCGGTGGCCGTCGAGGCGGGCGGCCGGGTGTTCATCGGCCCTGACAACGGGCTGCTGTCGTGGGCCGTGCACGCCAGCGGCGGCGCGCGGGCGGCGTACGAGATCAGCAACGCCGATCACTTCCTGCACCCTGTCTCGCCGACCTTTCACGGGCGCGACGTGTTCTCGCCGGTCGCGGGGCGGCTGTGCGGGGGGCTGCAACCAGCCGAGCTGGGGCCCGAGGTGCCGCTGGCCAGGCTGGTCTCGCTGCCCGAGCCTACCTCGCTGCTGCGCGAGGGCTCGGTGGAGGGTGAGGTCGTCTCGGTCGACCGCTACGGCAACACGCAGTTGTCGATCGCGGCGGGCGACCTCCAGGCGCTGGGCGTGCGGGTGGGCGACACGCTGGGGGTGTGGCTGGGGCGGCGGCAGCTCGCGCTGCCTTACAGGGAGACGTACGCGGCGGTGCCGCCCGGCGAGCTGGTGGCGTTCGCGGACTCGGCGGGGCTGATCGCGATCGCGGTCAACTCCGGGGACGCGGCCCAGCGGCTGGGGCTCCCACCGGGGGCACATGTACGACTTTCACCCTCACCGTAGGCGGAAAGCCGCAGATCCGTAATTACTCCGCGTATCGGTCTGTTTACCGAACCGTCGGATTGACGGCGCACTCCCATGTCAGAATGCATGGGCAGATCGGAGGTCCCTCCCCTTCCGTTCGAGGTCGCCGTGTACCACCACCTGTCCGTTGTGCTGCTGTCCCTCATCTCCTCGCTCTGGCCCGCCCCGGCTCCGCCCGTCGCCGAACGCTGGCACGCCTGGCCCGTCGCCCGGGTCTTCCCCGGCGCGGTGCCCGGCTCCAGCCCCTCGGGAGCCCGGGTCACGTACGTGCTGACCGGGGTCGCCCCCGAGGCGCCCTGCGTGACCGCCTTCCAGCCCGCCGCGGTACGGCCCGGCTGCCGCACCGCCTTACGCGCCACCTACGCCGACAGCACCCAGACCTTCGTCGTCACCGTCGGCATCGCCGTGCTCGACGCCCCCTCCCCCGGCCGCGACGGCTCGGGGCGGCCCGCCACCGTGCGGCCCGCCGCCTTCCCCGGCGGGCCCGCCGCGCGGTTCGGTGATCGGCAGTACTTCACCGGGGTGGTCGTGGGGTCCGGGGAGCGGTACCTGGTGGGGACTGCTGCGGGGTATGCGGACGGGCGGGCGTACCAGCCGGGGGATCGCGTGGTGGCGCGGCTGCGCGACGCGGCGCGGCAGCTCGCGACGGCGCTGCACGAAGCGCTGGTCCGATGAGCCGCAGCGACGAGCCCGCGGCGTGGAGCGCCGAGCCGCCGGGACGTGGCCACGGGCCGCTGGGGGCGTGTGGCGGCTCGGGCGGGAGCGTTAGGCGGGTGCCGAAGGGGGTGCCGCCCGTCCTGCTGACCGGGCGGGTGCGGAGGCGGATGCTGCCCGTCCTGCTCGCCGGGCTGGTGACCGCGACGGCGGGGCTGACGGCCGGTGTCGCCGGATCCGTGTCGTGGGCGGACGGGGACGAGGGCGCGCGGGCCGACGAGGTGGCCGAGGCGGCGCGGGCCGGGCAGTGGCAGCTCGGCGCGCTCCGGCTGCCGGAGGCATGGCGGTCGAGCAAGGGCGCGGGCGTGGTGGTGGCCGTGCTCGACACCGGCGTGAACGGCCGCCACCCCGACCTGCGCGGCGCCGTCATCCAAGGCCCCGACCTGACCACCACGACCGGCACAGGCCCGGCCCCGAACACGTACCGGGCCAAGGCGAACGCGGGCGCGTGGGGGCCGCACGGGACCGCGATGGCGAGCCTGATCGCCGGCCGCGGCCACGGCGACGCCCGCAAGGGCGGCGTCCTGGGCGTGGCGCCCGCCGCCAAGGTCCTGTCGGTCAGGGTGACCCTGGAGAACGGCGACCCCAGACGCGAGAAGCAACGCGCGGGCTGGCGGGACGCGCTGGCCGAGGGCATCAGGTACGCCGCCGACCACGGCGCGGACGTGATCAGCATGTCGCTGGGCGGCGGCAGCGGCGCCTGGGAGGGTTCGGCCGCGGAGGAGGAGGCGGTCCAGTACGCGATCGCCAAGGGCGCCGTGCTGGTGGCGTCGTCGGGCAACGACGGCGAGCAGGGCAACAGGAAGAACTTCCCCGCCGCCTACCCCGGCGTGATCGCGGTGGGCGCGGTGGACCGCCGGCTGAAGGTGGCGCCCTTCTCCAACAAGCAGGACTACGTGTCGGTGGTGGCCCCCGGCACGGAGATCGTGACCGCCGACGGCGCCGACTCGTACGTGGTGGGCGACGGCACGAGCTCGGCCGCGGCCCTGGTGGCGGGCATCGCGGCGCTGGTCAGGTCGGCGCATCCGGGCCTGTCGCCGTACCACGTCAGGATGGCCGTCGAGCTGGGCACCAGGCGGCGGCCCGCCGACGGTTACAGCCCCGCGTACGGGCACGGCGTGGCCAACGCGCTGCTCGCGCTGCGGGAGGCGGCCAGGTTGACCGTGCCGCCGCAGGGCCCGCCGAGGCCGGGGCCGTACTTCGGCGCGGGCCCCGCGCCCGGCTCCAGGCTGCCGGTGGTGGCGGGCATGCTGCTGCTGGCGATGGTGATGTCGGCGCGGGTGATGCTGCGCCAGGCCCGGCGGGCGGAGGACCGTGCCTAGAAACCCATTCAACCTAGCAAGCGCTTGTGTGATACTCCGGCTATGACCTACGCCATCGACGGCTGGTTCGCCATCTCCCCCGAGGACGGGGTCCACCTCCTCGGCACCAGTTGCACCGCCTGCGGCACGATCTGCTTCCCGCCCCGGCGCGGCTCGTGCCCCGACCCGCGCTGCGCGGGCACGGACATGCGGGAGCTGCCCCTGCCGAGGCGCGGCCGCGTCTGGTCGTACACCAACGCCTGCTACCCCCCGCCCGCGCCGTTCGTGGCGGCGACCCCCTACGTGCCGGTCACGCTGGCGGCGGTGGAGCTGGACGAGGTCGGCATCGTGGTGCTCGGCCAGGTCAAGGGCATGACGGTGGACCAGCTCCAGGTCGGCATGGAGCTGGAGCTGACGTCCGGCCCGCTGACCGACGGGCCGCTGGTGTGGATGTGGGGGCGGGCGTCGTGAGCGCGGTGGCGGTGCTGGGGACGGGCATGCACCCGTGGGGCAAGTGGGGCCGCCCCTTCCTGGAGTACGGCGTGGCGGCGGCCCGCGAGGCCCTGCGGGACGCCGGCCTGGAGTGGACCGACGTGCAGTACGTCGTCGGAGCCGACACGATCAGGAACGGCTACCCCGGCTTCGTCTCCGGCGCCTCCTACGCCAGGGAGCTGGGCTGGTCGGGGGCCAGGGTCGCCTCCTGCTACGCGGCCTGCGCGTCGGGGGCGCAGGCGCTGGACATCGCGCGCACCCGGATCCTGGCGGGCCTGTGCGACGTGGCGCTCGTGGTCGGCGCAGACGCGACCCCCAAGGGCTTCTTCAAGCCGGTGGGCGGCGACCGTCCCGACGACCCCGACTGGCTGCGCTTCCGCCTCCTGGGCGCGACGAACCCCGCCTACTTCGCCCTGTACGCCCGCCGCCGGATGGCCCTGTACGGCTCCACGCCGGCCGACTTCGCCGCCGTGAAGGTCAAGAACGCGCTGGCCGGCTCGCTCAACCCGCTGGCCCGCTACCGCAAGCCGGTGACGGCCGAGGAGGTGCTGGCCTCGCCGATGGTGGCCGACCCGCTGCACCTCATGGACATCTGCGCCACCTCGGACGGCGGCGCGGCGGTGGTGCTGGCCTCGGAGGAGTTCGCCCGCCGCCGGGGCACGGGCTTCGTCCGCCTGGCCGCCGTCTCGACGGTCACCCCCGTCTTCCCCAACACGGTGCTGGAGTTGCCGGACTTCGCCACGGATTCCCGCGCGGCCGTGCCCGCGCCTGAGAGGCCCTTCAGAGCGGCGATCGCGCACGCGGCATACGAAGAGGCCGAGGCGGGCCCGGAAGACCTCTCCTTGGCGGAGGTGTACGACTTGTCCACGGCGCTGGAGCTGGACTGGATGGAGGACGTCGGCCTGTGCCCGCCGGGCGAGGCGGAGAAGCTCCTGCGCGACGGCCGGACGGCGCTGGGCGGCAGCCTCCCGGTGAACCCGTCGGGCGGCCTGGCGTCGTTCGGCGAGGCGATCCCCGCCCAGGCGCTCGCCCAGCTCTGCGAGCTGGCGGACCAGCTCAGAGGCCGCGCGGGCGCCCGCCAGACGGCGGACGCCCGCGTCGGTCTCGCCGCCAACCAGGGCCTGTTCGGCCACGGGTCGGCGATCATCGCGATGCGCTAGGCGGCTAGCCCACGTGCACCACGTCGTGCGTCTCGGCGAAGTGGCAGGCGCTCTCGTGCCCCGTGCCGGGCCGGATCTGCAGGAGCGGCTCCTCCTCGGCGCAGATCTCCTGCGCCTTCCAGCACCGCGTACGGAAGCGGCACCCGCTGGGCGGGTTCGCCGGAGAGGGCGGGTCACCCTGGAGGATGATCCGCTCACGCTGCTCCCGCCCCTCCGGGTCGGGCACCGGCACCGCCGACAGCAGCGCCTGCGTGTACGGATGCGCCGGACGGTCGTAGATCTCGGTGTCCTTGCCCAGCTCCACGAACTTGCCGAGGTACATCACGCCGACCCGGTCGGAGATGTGGCGCACCACCGACAGGTCGTGGGCGATGAAGATGTAGGCCAGGTTGAACTCGTTCTGCAACCGCTCCAGCAGGTTGATGACCTGCGCCTGGATCGACACGTCGAGCGCGGAGACCGGCTCGTCGCAGACGATGATCTCCGGCTGGAGCGCCAGCCCGCGGGCGATGCCGATGCGCTGCCGCTGGCCGCCGGAGAACTGGTGCGGGTAGCGGTTGATGTGGTCGGGGTTGAGCCCGACCACCTCGAGCAGCTCCTGCACCTTCTTGCGCCGGTCGCCCTTGGGCGCGACCTCGGTGTGGATCTCGTACGGCTCGCCGATGATGTCGCCGACGGTCATCCGGGGGTTCAGCGAGGTGTACGGGTCCTGCATCACCATCTGGATGTTGCGGCGCATGCGCTTGAGCTCGCCGCCCCTGGCCTTGGCGATGTCCCGGCCGCCGATCTTCACCGAGCCGGAGGTGGGCCGTTCGAGCGCCATCAGCACCTTGGCGAGGGTGGACTTGCCACAGCCCGACTCGCCCACGATGCCCAGCGTCTCGCCCCTGTTCAGGTCGAACGAGACGCCGTCGACAGCCTTGATCGCGCCGATCTGCTTCCTGAAGATGATCCCCTGGGTCAGCGGGAAGTGCTTGACCAGGTCGCGTACCTCCAGGATGCGCTCACTGCTGTTCGCCATCGAGGACCTCCCTCCAGTAGTGGCAGGCGCTGCCGCGCGTGCCGCTGATCTCGTAGAGCGGGGGGACGTCGGTCACGCAGTTGTCCTGACGGAACGGGCAGCGGGGATGGAACGCGCACCCCGTCGGCAGGTCCAGCAGGTTCGGCGGCAGCCCCTTGATCGCGTACAGGTCCTGGCCCTTCTGGTCGACCCTGGGGATCGAGTCCAGCAGGCCCTTCGTGTACGGGTGCGCGGGCGCCTTGTAGATGTCGTACACGGGGGCCTTCTCGACGATGCGCCCCGCGTACATGACCGCGATCTTGTCGGCCACGTCGGCCACGACGCCGAGGTCGTGGGTGATGAGGATCAGGCCCATCTGGCTCTCGCGCTGCAGCTCGGCCAGCAGTTCCATGATCTGCGCCTGGACGGTCACGTCCAGCGCCGTGGTCGGCTCGTCCGCGATCAGCACCTCGGGGTCCAGCGCGATCGACATGGCGATCATGATGCGCTGGCGCATGCCCCCGGAGAACTGGTGCGGGTAGTCGTGCACGCGCTGCCTGGCGGCCGGGATGCGGACCCGGTCCATCAGCTCGACGGCCTTCTTCATGGACTCGGACTTCGACATGCCCCGGTGGACCCGGAACATCTCGCTGATCTGCCAGCCCACGGTGAAGACCGGGTTGAGCGCGGACAGCGCGTCCTGGAAGATCATCGCGATCCGCTGGCCGCGCACCTGCGTGCGGGCCTCCTCCGACAGCTTGAGCAGGTCGGTGCCCCTGAAACGGATCTCCCCCTTGGGGATGACCGCCGGAGGCATGTCCAGGATGCCCATGATGGCCTGCGCCGTCACGGACTTGCCGGAGCCCGACTCGCCCAGCACGGCGAGCGTCTCGCCGGGACCGACCGTGTAGCTCACGCCGTTGACCGCGCGTACGATCCCGGCCCGCGTGCGGAACTCCACATGCAGGTCGTCGACCTCGAGCAGCGGCCCGTCGCCCAGCCCTCCCTCGGCGGACAACAGGTCTGCGGACGTCTTCTTCACAAAGGTCCCCTTCTACCTGAGCTTCGGGTCGAGCGCGTCGCGCACGGCGTCGCCCATCATGATGAACGCGAGCACGGTGATGCTCAGGAACACCGCGGGGAACACCAGCGGCAGCGGCGCCTCCAGGAACCTGTCACGCGCGTCGGCGATCATCAGGCCCCAGGAGATGTCCGGCGACTGCACGCCCACACCCAGGAACGACAGCGCGGCCTCGGCCGCGATGAAGGTGCCCAGGTTGATCGTGGCCACGACGATGACCGGGGCCAGCGAGTTCGGCAGCAGGTGCCGGAACATGATCCGGCCCGCTCCCGCGCCCAGGGCTCTGGCCGCCACCACGAAGTCCTGGTTCTTCGCGGTGATCACCGCCGCTCGCATGATGCGGAACACCATCGGCCAGCCGAGCACCGTCAAGGCCACGATGACCAGGAAGATGCTGTTGGCCTTGCCGCGGAACGTCGCCGCGATCAGCAGCGCGCCGAGGATCGAGGGGATGGCGAAGAAGATCTCCGTGACGCGCGAGGCGAGCGTGTCGGTCATGCCGCCGCGGAAGCCCGCGACGATGCCGAGCAGGCCGCCGATGAGCGTGGTCATCAGCGTGGTGAACACGCCGATCACGATGGAGTTGCGAGCTCCGTAGATCGTCCTGGCGAAGACGTCACAGCCCAGGTTGTCGCGCCCGAACGGGTGACCGGCGCTGGGCCCCTGCCGCGCCGTGGACAGGTCACACGTCCTGGCGTTGTACGGGTCGATCGAGGTGAACAGCTGCGGCCAGATGGACATCACCAGCAGGATCACGATGATGACCACCGAGATGATGAACATCGGGCGGCGCCTGAGGTCGTACCAGGCGTCGGTCCACAGACTGGCGGGCTTGCCGCCCTTGGTCTTCCTGTCCTGGCGCTCGGGCGCCGGGGCGGCGGGCACCGTGTCCGGGACCAGCGTCTGCGTCTCCGGGAGTCCCGGCCCGACCGGCGGGGTTGGGTTACTCATAGCGGATCCTCGGGTCGAGCACGGCGTACAACAGGTCGACGACCAGGTTGGCCACGATGTAGATCAGCACCAGGATGGTGATGATGCCCACGACCACCGGCTGTTCTCGCAGGTGCACCGAGTTGAAGAGCTGGTTCCCGATGCCCTGGAGGTTGAAGATCGTCTCGGTGATCACCGCTCCGCCCATCAGGTTACCGAGGTCGGCGCCCAGATAGGTGATGAGCGGGATCAGCGCGTTGCGCAAGCCGTGCCTGCCGATGACGCGCCGTCTGGACAGGCCCTTCGCCGTGGCCGTGCGGATGTAGTCGGCCCTGAGCGTCTCCACCAGGCTGGTCCTGGTGAGCCGGGTCAGGTACGCGACCGACACTCCGGCGAGCACGAAGCCGGGCAGCAGGTAGCTGCGCCAGCCCGCGAACGTGCCCGCGACGGGGAAGATGTCCAGCCCGGTCCACAGCTTGAGCTGCACGCCCAGGACGAGTTGCAGCACGAAGCCGGTCACGAGGGTCGGGATCGAGATCAGCAGCAGCGTCGAGGCGAGGATGAAGGTGTCGGTGGCCTTGCCGCGGCGCAGCGCCGCCCACAGGCCCAGGCCGATGCCGAGCACGGCCTCGATCACCAGCGCGGTCAGCGCCAGGTTCAGCGTGACCTGGAACTTGCCGGCCAGCATCTCGGACACCGGCACCTGGGCGAAGTTCACGCCGAGGTCGCCGCGGAAGAGCACGCCGCTGATGTAGTACCAGTACTGCAGCAGCAGCGGGTCGTTGAGATGGTACTGCTCGCGTAGGACCTCGGCCACGGCCGCGTCCGGGCGCTTGTCTCCGAACAGGGCCGCCACGGGGTCGCCGGGCAGCGCGAAGACGATGCAGAAGATGAGTAGCGTGGCGCCGATCAGGACGGGTATCGCCTGAATCAGTCGCCTGATGACATATCGGCCCATTTTTCAAGCCCTCCGGTACACACTTGGAGGCAGTCACTCGGAATCCGTGATTTACCGGCCCCAGTGACTGCCTCCAAGCTCAGTCCTCCGACGGGCGGACGGCAAGTGCCGTCCGCCAGACGAATGACGTCAGGCCTTCTCGACGTCCGCCCAGTTGATCTGGTTGAGCAGGTTGAGCTTGACGTTCTTGACCTTGGTGGAGTGCCCGAAGTTGCTGCGGTAGAAGTACACCGGGATGTACGGGAGCTCCTTCAGCAGGATGTCGTCGGCCTGCTGGTAGAACTTCTGGCCCTCGGCCGCGTCGGTGGCCTGGTCACCCTTGGCCACCAGCTCGTCGAACTCCTTGTTGGAATACCCACCGTAGTTCGAACCAGTGCCGATGGCGCCGGTGCCGAAGATCGGCGTCAGGTAGTTCTCGGCCGCCGGGTAGTCGATGGACCAGCCCATGCGGAACAGGCCCTTGTACTCCTTGGCGTCCAGGGCGTCCAGGATGCCCTGGAACTTCTCGAACGGCTTCGGCGCGACCTCGATGCCGAGGTTGGCACGGAGGTTGTTGGCGACGGCCTCGATCCACTCCTTGTGACCACCGTCGGCGTTGTAGCCGAGCTCGATGCTCTTGGGGCCGCCGGCGCTCTCGTACAGCTTCTTGGCCTCGGCCGGGTTGTACGTGCACGCGGTGCAGGCACCCTGGCGGTAGCCGGGGATGGCCGGGTTGATGAAGTCGTCGGCCGGGGAGCGGGTGCCCGAGAAGACCGTGTCCGAGATCGTCTTCCTGTCGATGGCCATCGAGATGGCCTTGCGGACGTCGACGTTCTGGAAGTCCTCGTTGTACTTCAGCGGGACGCCGATGTAGCCGATGGAGGCGTCGGGCTCGTCGAAGTACCGGTCGCCGAGCACCTGCTTGGCGGTCGAGATGGCCGTGGCGGGCAGCGAGTCGTGGATGTCCAGGTTCTCGGCCTGGAGGTCGTTCCACGCGGTCTCGGAGCTCGTGTAGACCTTGAACTGCAGCTTGGTCCAGCCGGTCGGCTTCTTGCCGGGGAACTTGTCGTACACCGACAGCTCGATGGTCGGGTCGGTGCCCTTCTTGTACGGCTTGTCCAACTTGAACATGCCCTGGCCGATCGGCTTCTCACCGTAGGCCGGAGCGAGCTTGCCGTCGGAGCCGATCGCCGAGGCGGGCATCGGGTAGAACGCGGTGTACCCCAGCATCGTCTTGAACTGGGAGAACGGCGCGGTGAGCGTGACCTCCAGCGTCGTGTCGTCCACGACCTTGAGGCCCTTCATCTCCTTGGCCGTCGGCGTCTTGCCCTCACCCGGGTGCACGTCGTTGTAGCCGTCGACGCGCCCGAAGAAGTAGGACGAGCTCATGGCGTTGTCCTGGAGAGCGGCGAAGTTCCACGCGCGAGCGTAGTCCTCGGCCTTCACCGGAGTGCCGTCGTGCCAGGTGTACGGCTTCAGCTTGATCGTCCAGACCTGGCTGTCCGTGGTGGTGATGGACTCGGCGGCCTCCTCGACCGGCTGCTTGTTCTCGTCGTACTTCACGAGCGGCGAGAACACCGCGGCGAGCACCTCGGCACCTTCGGTCTCCGTGGTGTCCTGCGGATACAGCATCTTCTGGGGCTCACCGACCTCCATGCGGACCGGCGTTTCACCGCCCGCGGCAGTGCCACCGTTGTCCGAGGCACCGCCGCCACACGCGGCAACCGCGAGGGCGAGCAGCGCGGTACCGGCGACGATCCGTGCGCCCTTAGTAACACGCATGGTGAAAGAAATCCTCCCTCTACAGGTGGGCGCCTAGCGCTGAGCTGCGGTGATCAAGAGCAGCCTGACGGAGAGTTCCTGGTATCCCCCCGGATTTGGCTGACATGGTCAAACCAGCCGACGCCCTGCCAGTCGATCGCGACTATCCCTCACTACTTGCCACCAGCGAGTCTCTGGTGCGTTGCAGTTCGGTCACACGTGCGCCAATCCAGCGTCACAGACATTTGACCCCATGCGGAGCAAACAGTACAAATCCACCTCTACGGGTTCAGCCTGGACGTGAACAGTCGATGAAAAATACCCCCTACACGACCCTGCTCGCGCCTCCGCCACCACGCCCCGGCCCGCTGGGCTACGGTTGAGCAGGTCTTGACGACGCCTTGGAACCCCGGCGTCAGGAGACTCCGTCCAACAGTCTGTCCAACTGTCTGCCGTCAACTCGTACGACAGGCACCCCACCGACCGGGATCCAATAGAGTCCTTGCCATGAGCCAGCCGGAATCCGCTGTCGCGGACGCCCAGGCGGGCGGCCGGAGCGGGCAGGAGCCGCTGGCCAAGCTCGCCAAGAGATACGGGCTTCGCCGTGCCATCGCGCGGCCGAGGTTCTCCGTCTACCTGCGCCTGCTGTGGCAGCGCCGTCACTTCATCCTGACGTACGCGACCTCGCGCAACACCACGAAATACTCCAGCTCCGCGCTCGGGCAGCTCTGGCAGGTGCTGACCCCGCTGCTCAACGCCGGCATCTACTTCGTGATGTTCGGCATCATCCTGGGCGGCGGCAAGGACGTCGCGAACTACCCGGCGTTCCTGCTGACCGGGATGTTCATCTTCACCTTCACCCAGCGCACGGTCACCGCGGGCGCGAAGTCGATCTCCGGCAACCTGTCGATGATCAGGGCCCTGCACTTCCCCAGGGCCTCGCTGCCGCTCGCGTACACGATCCAGGAGCTGCAGCAGCTCGCCATCTCCATGGGCGTGCTGATGGTCCTCGTGGTGGTCACGGGTGAATGGCCCACCTGGTACTGGCTCATGATCCCGGTGGTGCTGCTGCTCCAGACGCTCTTCAACATCGGGGCCGGTCTGGTGATGGCCAGGCTGGGCGCCCAGATGCGCGACCTCAACCAGTTGCTGCCGTTCATCACCCGCACCTGGCTCTACGCCTCCGGCGTCTTCTTCGTGATCCAGGCCAAGGTCGTGGGCTCCGCGGGGCTGCCCCAGTGGGTGGCCGACCTGATGTACCTGAACCCGGCGGCCTCCTACATCGAGTGGATGCGCGAGATTCTCATCCCGAGCTACAACACCGCCTACGGGCACCACCCGCCGACAATGGTGTTGGTGTCTTGCGTATTCTGGGCGGTGTTCGCACTCGGCTTCGGCTTCTGGTACTTCTGGCGGTCCGAGGAGAGGTACGGGCGTGGCTGAACTGACCAAGGAGCTGTCACAGGTGAAGGGCGACAAGCCCGCCGACCCCGGCAAGGATGTCCGAGTGCATCCCAACCCGGAGCCCCCGGGCAAGCGGCCCCTCGACGTACCCACGGGCACTCCCACCGTCATCGTCGACGATCTGCACATCGTCTACCGCGTCTACGGGGCCGCCTCCGACGCCGAGAAGGGCAACGCGGTCAACGCCCTCACGCGCATTCTGAAGCGCCAGGGCAGGCCGCAGATGAAGGAGGTGCACGCCGTCAAGGGCGTGACCTTCGTGGCCTACCACGGCGACGCCATCGGCATCGTGGGGCGCAACGGCTCGGGCAAGTCCACTCTGCTGCGCGCCATCGCGGGCCTGCTGCCCCCGCACAAGGGCGCCGTCTACACCGACGGCCAGCCCTCGCTGCTGGGCGTCAACGCGGCCCTGATGCGCGAGCTGACCGGTGAGCGCAACATCGTCCTCGGCTGCTACGCCATGGGCATGACGCCCGCCGAGGTCAAGGAGAAGTACCAGGAGATCGTCGACTTCTCCGGCATCGACGAGTTCGTGCAGCTCCCGATGTCCACCTACTCCTCCGGCATGGGCGCCCGCCTGCGCTTCGCCATCTCCTCGGCCAAGACCCACGACGTCCTGCTCATCGACGAGGCACTGGCGACGGGCGACCGGGAGTTCCGCAAGAAGAGCGAGGAGCGCATCCGCCAGATCCGCGAGTCGGCCGGCACGGTGTTCCTCGTGGCGCACGATCTGCGGGTGATCGAGCAGACGTGCAACCGGGTGATCTGGCTGCACAAGGGCAAGATCAAAATGGACGGCGACCCGAAGGAAGTCATCGCCGCCTATAATAAGGGCTGACTTATACTTTACGCGCTGCCGTGGTTCGCCACCCTGCGCACTTCGGCTGACGGCCCTCCAGGAAACGGCCTCTGACCCTTCAGTGGCGGGCCGCCGTTACGCGAGCCCATGTGGGCCGGGTTCCGTGGTTTTCGATCTTGCGTGCGAAACCTGTGCGGCTGGAGAGGCTATCGACTGACAGCGCGCCGCCTGTTCCGATAGGATTCGAACGTCGATTCGAACCAGGGAAACGGTGATGGAGTGGGGGCGCGCGATGGGAGAGCTTGCGGCCGCGATTGACCACCTGGCCGTCGAGGATGTTGCCGAGATTCCGCGTATGCAGCTCGCCGAGCAGCTTCTGGAGCTGCACTGGCAGATGGCGAGGCTGCAGGCCCAGATCGCTCGCCGTACAGGCGTTCGCCTGCCCTGAGGCCCGTTGGCATGAAAAAGCCACCGACCCCGGGGTGGGGCCGGTGGCGGGGTGGGCGGGGTGCCGCTGCCCTGCAGTGGCGGCGCCTCGCGTACCCCGGGGCTAGGGCGCGTCCGCCCAGGCCCGACGTGAGCCCGCCCGTTCACGGCGGCGGGCTCTCAACCTACGCGCGTCAGTGCCTCGGGCGCCCGGCACCTTGAGGGCGCCCGGATGGCCTGCCGCATCAGTGCGACGACGTCCCGATCGAGACCTCCGGTGGGGAGGGCCCGGGTCAGGGGATCCCCAGACCTCGTGTGGAACGACGGGCCCTTGTGGGGAACCCGTGGCTCCGGGCGGACCGAGCCCGTTGGAGGGCGGCGCCCGGTCGGGGGAACATGCCGTCAGGGGACTGCTGGGGCGAGCGAGCGAGCCGCCCAGTCACCGCCAGGGCCGGTGCCCGGGTGTCGGCACCTGTGACACCCGCGAACCGTCCTGCCGGTTCCTCGGCCGGCCGCGCTCGTCAGCGCCTCCATCACGGTCCAGTCGCGAACCTGGGGGGTCGCGCCCAGGGGCCGCGCCCGTCCATCGTCCCGGAACGTTCCAGGTCACCGGCCCAGATCTCGCGCCTAGCCGCGAAACAGGGAGAGTGCCCGGCCACGAACCCAGGATGTGTCCGGCCGCGTTTCTAGGAGTGCCTGGTCGCGAGCCCAGAAAGGCGACTAGTCGCGGACCGCGGAGCCCCGCACCGAGCTCGTCAGCGCGTCGGTGGTCCAGCCGAGGGCGGTGATCAGGTCGCTGTAGGCGCCGGCGGTCTGCACGCCGCGCGCCTCGACGAAGGCGGACGTGTCCTGCACGAGCGGGGCGAGCTCGTCCATGGCGGCGGCCTGGGAGGTGGCGGGCAGCGCCTCGACGACCGGAGCCATCTCGGCGGGCGTCACCTGCCCGATCGCGGGGGCGAGCTGGCGGCCCGCGCTGTGCGGCAGGGCCAGCCAGGTCGCCTGGGTGACGCCGCCCAGCAGGGCGTCGGCGGAGAAAGAGCCGAGGCCCGAGGAGCCGCTCGCCATCGACTTGGCCGCGGCGCCGCTGCCCGACACGGGCAGCAGGTTGGCGCCGCTCAGCGTGCCGACGGTGCGCTCGACGGACGAGCCGACCGTGCCGGCCACGCCGCCGCCCAGGGCGTCGCCCTGGCTCGTGGCCGTGTTCTCACCCTGCTTGCCGGCCTTGACCGAGGGCGTGGCCATGCGCGAGGCGCCCAGCAGGGGCAGGGACTCGGTCAGGCCGCCCCCGCCGAGCGGGACGCTGCTGAGGCTGCTGAGGATGGGCGACAGCTCGGGTATCGGGCCGCCGCTGGCGGTGACGTCCTCGGCCGCGTTGGCCGTGGTGCCGGTCTCCGCCTGGTTCTCGCTGGCCATGTCGCGCTCGAGCTCCGACATCTGGCCGCCCTGCTGGGCGCCGGACTTGGCGGTGCCGCCGAGCGCGCCGAGCAGGCCCCCGCCACCTCCGACCAGGCTGCTCAGCAGCCCACCTAGGGGGTCGGCGCCGGCAATGGTGCCTCCGCCCAGGCCGTCGACAGGCGCGTGCTTGGCGGACTCGTACTGAACTTCGGCTTGTGCTGGCACGGCCATGGCCGCTGCCGCCAAACCGAATGCTGTGACGGCCAGCGCCGTCTTGACTACTCGATTCATGATTGCCTTCCCGGCTCGTGATCGATCGCTCTCGAATGCGGTGGAAATGCGAATCGATAACCCCCGTATGCCGTTGCGGACGCGCTATGGGCACCACACGAAGCGTGTCGCCACGGCTGAGCTACGGAAGCAGTTCTATCACTCGCCTTGATCGACCGCAGGCGCATGAATGCCCATGTAGCAGGGGTTTGCAGCCCGGTTACCGAGTAAAGGGGGAGTGTTGAGCGGAGAGACAAAACGGGAAATACAAGGGTCTTGTTTCCAATATTGCGCGCGTCTCGCGCAAGAACACAAGAGGCCCCGACGGCCCGTGAACAAAGGGTCGCGAAAACAAATGTTCACGGGCCGGGGGCCATATTCACCGGTCGCGGTGGACGCGCGCGGCCGGGCTCAGACGGTCAGCAGGGCGTCCGCCGCCTCGAACGGGAAACGGTCGCCGAAGGCTGGGCGCAGGTCCGTCAGCCAGACGGCGGACGGGTCGTAGCGCGCGAAGAACGGCCGCCCCACCAGCGACGGGTCGCGGGCCTGGATGAAGTGGAGCAGGAACACCTGTTCCCCGGCGACTTCCATGA
This sequence comes from Nonomuraea monospora, assembly GCF_039531895.1. NCBI lineage: Bacteria > Bacillati > Actinomycetota > Actinomycetes > Streptosporangiales > Streptosporangiaceae > Nonomuraea > Nonomuraea monospora. The sequence goes on along the minus strand of NZ_BAAAQX010000067.1, from coordinate 15,110 downwards.
CGCCGTCCACGCAGACCTTGCCCGGCGTGGCCGACATGGAGGGCCCGCGCACCGTGCGGCAGAGCCCGGAGACGGCCGAGTAGGCGTCCCTGAAGATCTCGTACGCGCGCGCCAGCGGGACCGCGAAGTAGTCCTGGGGCCCGGTGTCGCGCTCCACGAACATGTAATAGGGAATCAGCCCCATCCGGAGCTGGCGCCGCCACATGCCCGACCACACGGCCGGGTCGTCGTTGATGGACCTGATCAGCGGCGCCTGGGTCCTGATCGTGGCCCCGCTGCCGAGAATGCGCTTGACGGCCGATTCGACCAGGGGCGACTCCAGCTCGCGCGGGTGTGAGAAGTGCGCCATGAAGGCGAGGTTCTTGCCCGACTCGACCACCCGCTCGAACAGGCGGAGCGTGTCGTCGGCGTCGGGGTCGGTGGTGAAGCGCTGCGGCCAGTAGGCCAGCGCCTTGGTGCCGATCCTGATGGACTCGAGCTGTTCGAGCTCCAGCAGCGGCTCGATGTAGCGGCTGATCACCGGCTCGCCCATGATCATGGCGTCGCCGCCGGTGATCAGCACGCTGGTGACCTCGGGATGCCGGCGGATGTAGCCGACCATCTGCCCGATGTCGTCGGAGGCGAACTTGAGGTCGGCGTCGCCGACGAACTGCGCCCAGCGGAAGCAGTAGGTGCAGTAGGCGTGACAGGTCTGCCCCTGTTTAGGGAAGATCAGCACCGTTTCCGCGTATTTATGCTGCATCCCGGGAACGGGCTCTTCGCCGATCTTCGGGACGTTGAGCTCCTTCTGCCCCGCCGGATGCGGGTTGAGCTGTGCGCGTACGCGGTTCGCCTCGGCCTGGATCTCGGCGTTCGGCGCCTCCGCCTTCAGCAGGTCGGCCAGCCTGGCGACGTCCGCCGCGGGCAGCATGTCCTCCTGCGGGAAGACGAGCCGGTATATCGGGTCGTCGGGCGCGGCCGACCAATCTATGAGTTCATCCACGACGTAGGCGTTCGTCCGGAAAGGCAGCACCGTGGCGACGGCACGCACCTTCAGGCGCTCGTCGTCCCCCAGCCCCGCACGCTGCAGGAGCTGGTCGAGGTGCTTGGACGTGAACGCCCGGAAGCGTCGCGTGCCTGCCTGGTTCAAGATCACTAGGCCGTTCCCATCTTTTTTGTTCGATCGGGTGTAAACCTCACGACCCTGTCGCGCGTCTACGGTTCTTAATACCCGGACGCGGCCACCCGCGTTCGCGGTTCCGCTGGGCTCCAAGTTTTCCTTGAGGTTTGTGGACACTCGCGACATATCGCGTCAAGGCGTAGACTGACATATCGTGACTCACGATCCGGACCTGCGCGCCTCAGACGCCGACCGCGACCGCGTGGCCGCCGTGCTGTCCGAGGCACTCGCCACGGGAAGACTCACCACCGTGGAGCACGCCGACCGCCTCGACGTCGCCTACACGGCCAAGACCGTCGGCGACCTCGTCCCCCTCACCCGCGACCTGCCCGAGGTGTCCGCGTCCGACGCGCCCGCCGCGATCGAGCGGCAGGTCATCAGCTCCAAGTTCAGCAAGGTCGTGCGCAAGGGGCGCTGGGTCGCCTCGCGGCACACCACGCTGTCGGCCCGCTTCGGAGCCCTGATCATCGACCTGTCGGACGCCGTGCTGCCCGGCCGCGAGATCACCGTCGAGACCAGTGCGCGCTTCAGCAAGGTGATCGTGCGGGTGCCCGAGAACGCCCACGTCATCGACGAGGGCACAGCCCTGTTCGGCAAGCGCCAGGTGACGGCCGGGTCCTCCGGCGACGGCCCGCTCATCAGGCTGACCGGAGCGTCCAAGTTCTCCAAGGTCGTCGTGACCCGGGGCAAGGACGACTGGAACCTCCACTAGCGCCCCCACCTGCGCGAGGTGACCAGGACTGGAACGGCCGTGTGCGGGAACCAAGAGGTCCTGCCCGCCGGTTACCCTGACACCTGCCTCGCCTGATGCGGACATACCGAGCCCGCGTACCGGCCAAGCCGTGGCGGCGGGCTCGATGCCGTACGAGGTGAGCATTGTCCGAGGGCCTGCCAGTCGCGCTCGACGCCATGGGCGGCGACCACGCGCCGCACGAGATCGTGGCCGGAGCGGTGCACGCGGTGCGCGAGCGCGGCCTGCCCGTCGTGCTCGTCGGCTCCCCTCGCGTGCTCTACGAGGCGCTCGCCGACCACGACGCCACCAAGGAGATCCCCATCGTCCGCGCGGAAGAGGCGCTGGAGATGGACGAGGGCGCGCTGGCCAGCCTGCGCCGGCCCCGCTCCAGCATCGCGATCGCCTGCCACCTGGTCCGCCGCGGCGACGCCTGCGCCGTCGTCTCCGCGGGATCGACCGCCGGCATCGTGACCACCGGCAGGCTGCGCCTCAAGGGCCAGCAGGGCGTGCTCAGACCGGCCATCGCCGTCGACCTGCCCACGCTGCCCGCCCCCGCCGTGCTCCTCGACGCCGGCGCGAACGCCGAGGTCAAGCCGGAGATGCTGGTGCAGTTCGCCCAGCTCGGCGCCACGTACGCCGAGCTCGCCCACGGCATCAAGGACCCCAAGGTCGGCCTGCTCACCATCGGCAGCGAGGCCGAGAAGGGCGACAAACTGGTCAGGCGCGCGCACGAGCTGCTGCAGGGCTCCCCCGGCATCCACTTCACCGGCAACGTCGAGGGCCACGACCTGCTGACCGGCAAGGTCGACGTGATCACCACCGACGGGTTCACGGGCAACGTGGCGCTCAAGACCATGGAGGGCGCCGTCCGCTACGCCTTCGCCGAGCTGCGTGAGGCGATCAGCGAGAGCAGGCTGGCCCGCCTCGGCGCCGCCATGCAGCGCTCCCGCCTGCGCGAGCTGCGGCAGCGCCTCGACGCAGAGGCGCACGGCGGCGCCGTCCTGCTCGGGCTCAACGGAACCGTCGTCATCGCCCACGGCGCCTCCAGGGCCCAGGGCATCAGCGCCGCCTGCCGCCTCGCCGCCGACCTGTCGGCCGCCGGCGTGGTGAACGCGATCGGCGAGCGGATGGCCGTGCCGAGCCGCTCCCACAGGCTGTGGAAATCCAGCCGCGGTGGAGACGCCGTCGAGTGAAGACCCAAGTCGCTGCCGCGGGCCCGGGTCAACCCATAGGGTGTGAGACCGATCCACAGAAACGGGGGCTTATGTGGACGGGCTCATCTCGGTGGCACCTGGGCTCACCTCGGCGCAGGTGGCGAGCGCGAAGGCGAACCACATCCCGCGCCGCTCCAGCCGCTCACTGAGCGCGATCCTCAGAGCGAACGTGTTCACCCTGTTCAACCTCGTCATCGGCGTCCTGTGGGCACTGATCCTCATCTTCGGCGAGTGGCAGGACGGCCTGTTCGGGCTGGTCATCGTGGCCAACGCGCTGATCGGCATCATCCAGGAGCTGCGCGCCAAACGCACCCTCGACCGCCTCGCGGTGATCAACGAGGCTCCCGTACGCGTCCGCCGCGACGGCCGCGAACAGGAGATCGACCCCCGCGACGTGGTCCTCGGCGACCTGATCCTGCTCGGCGCCGGCGACCGCCTCCTGGTGGACGGCGAGGTCGTGCACTCCGACGGCCTGGAGATCGACGAGTCGCTGCTCACCGGCGAGGCCGACCCCGTGCACAAGCAGCCGGGCGACCAGGTGCTGTCGGGCAGCTTCGCGGTGGCGGGCTCCGGCGCGTTCGTCTCCACCCGGGTCGGCACCGACGCGTACGCCGCCAAGCTCGCCGAGGAGGCCAGCAAGTTCCACCTGGCCCACTCCGAGCTGCGCGCGGGCGTCGCCAACTTCATCAAGTACATCACCTGGCTGGTCGTCCCGATCGGCGCCCTGCTGATCTACAGCCAGCTCCACAACTCCGCCGACCTGCGCGGCGCGGTCACCGGGGCGGTCGCCGGCATCGTCACCATGATCCCCGAGGGGCTGGTGCTGATGACCTCGATCGCGTTCGCCGTCGGCGTCGTGCGGCTGGGCCGCCGCAAGTGCCTGGTGCAGGAGCTGCCCGCGATCGAGGGCCTGGCCAGGGTGGACGTGCTCTGCCTCGACAAGACGGGCACCCTCACCGCGGGCGGGATGGACCTGGACGAGGTGCTGCCCGTACCCGACGACCGCACCCCCGCGCCCGCACCCGCGCGTGAGTTGGTGGACGAGGCGCTTGCCGCCCTCGCCAACCTCGACGACCGCCCGAACGCCACCGCCGAGGCCATCAGGGCCCGCTACCCCGCCTCCCCCACCGGCTGGACCACCCGCTCGACCGTGCCGTTCTCCTCCGCCCGCAAGTGGAGCGGCGCCGACTTCGGCGAGCACGGCGCCTGGGTGCTGGGCGCGCCCGACGTCCTCCTGCACGGCGGCGCCGCCTACGACAGGGCCACCGACCTGGCCGCCACCGGCACGCGCGTCCTGGCGCTGTGCCGTACCGACTCGCTGGACGGCACCGAGCGCGGCGAGGCCACCGTGCAGCCCGTCGCCCTCGTCACCCTCAAACAACGCGTCAGGCCCGACGCCCGCGAGACCCTCGGCTACTTCGCAAAGCAGGGCGTCACCCTCAAGATCATCTCCGGCGACAACCCGCTCGCCGTCTCCGCCATCGCGACCGGCCTCGGCATCCCCGGCGGCGACCGGTCCATCGACGCGCGCACCCTCCCGCACGACGACCCCGACCGGCTCGGCGAGCTGCTCGACACCCACACCGTCTTCGGCCGGGTCAGCCCCCAGCAGAAGCGCGAGTTCGTCGCCGCCCTCCAGGCCCGCGGCCACACCGTCGCCATGACCGGCGACGGCGTCAACGACGTGCTCGCGCTCAAGGACGCCGACCTGGGCATCGCGATGGGCGCGGGCAGCCCCGCCACCAAGGCCGTCGCGCAGGTCGTGCTGCTCGACGACAAGTTCGCCACGCTGCCGCACGTCGTGGGCGAGGGCCGGCGGGTACTGGCCAACATCGAACGGGTCTCCAACCTGTTCCTCACCAAGACGTTCTACGCGATCGTGCTGTCGCTCGTGGTCGGGCTGGCCGGGATGCAGTTCCCGTTCGCGCCGCGCCACTCGACCCTGACCAACGCCCTGGTCATCGGCATCCCCGCGTTCTTCCTCGCGCTGGCGCCCACACTGGAACGCTCGAAGCCCGGGTTCGTGCCGCGGGTGCTGCGCTTCGCCGTACCGGCAGGGGTGCTGTGCGCGGCGGCGGTGCTCCTGTCCTTCTGGGCCGCCCACAAGGGCACCTCCACCCTCCTCGAGGACCAGACCGCCGCCGTGATCACCCTCTTCCTCACCACCTGGTGGGTGCTGGTGCTCATCGCCAGACCACTCAACTGGTGGCGGACGGCGCTGGTGGGAGCCATGGCGGTGCTCTTCGCCATCGGCCTGGCGCTGCCCTTCGTCAGGGAGTTCTTCGCCCTCGAACCCGGCGACCTCAGCAACGACCTGACCGCCGTCGGCATCTCCCTCGTGGCAGCACTTGTGATAAGCGTCGCGGTCAAGCTCGCCGGTACCCTTAGACCATGACCGACCCGCAGATAGTGCTCACCGAGCGCGTCCAGCAGGCGCTGGCCCGCGCGTTCGGCCCGGAGCACGCCGACGCAGATCCGCTGATCCGGCCCTCCCAGTTCGCCGACTTCCAGGCGAACGTCGCGATGAGCCTGGCCAAGCGCCTGCGACGGTCCCCGCGGGAGGTCGCCGAGTCGATCGCTGCGGAGCTGTCCGACTTCCCCGGCACCATCGAGGTCAGCGGCCCGGGCTTCCTCAACCTCACGCTCGACAACGCGTGGATCGAGTCCGAGGCCCGGCGGATGCACGCCGACCCGCGCCTCGGCGTCGGCACGAGCACGCCGCCGCAGACCATCGTGATCGACTACTCCGCGCCCAACGCGGCCAAGGAGATGCACGTCGGCCACCTGCGCACCACCATCGTGGGCGACTCCCTGGCCCGCATGCACGAGCACCTCGGCAACAAGGTCATCAGGCAGAACCACCTGGGCGACTGGGGCACCCCGTTCGGCATGCTCATCGAGCACCTGCTCGACATCGGCGAGGCCGCCGCCGTCGAGCAGCTCGAAGCCGGCCAGGGCACCGAGTTCTACCAGGCGGCGCGGGCCAAGTTCGACGGCGACGAGACGTTCAAGACGCGCGCGCGGGCGCGGGTGAGCACGCTGCAGTCGGGCGACCCGGAGACGCTGCGGCTCTGGCACGTCTTCATGGACGCCACCGTGCGCTTCTTCAACAAGGTGTACGCCATGCTCGGCGTCACCCTCACCGACGCCGACATCGCCGGCGAGAGCATGTACAACCCCATGCTCCAGCGGACCTGCGACGACCTGGAGGCGGCCGGCACGGCCGTGATCAGCGAGGGCGCGCTGTGCGTGTTCCCGCCCGGCTTCACCGGCTCCGACGACAAGCCGCTGCCGCTCATCATCAGGAAGAGCGACGGCGGCTACGGCTACGCCACCACCGACATGGCGGCCATCCGCTACCGCGTCCACGACCTCAAGGCCGACCGCATCCTCTACGTCGTGGGCAACGAGCAGGCGCTGCACTTCCAGATGGTGTTCGCCGCCGCCAAGCAGGCGGGCTGGCTGCCCGACACCACCTCGGCCGAGCACGTCCGCATCGGCATGATGCTCGGCAAGGACGGCCGCCGCTTCAAGACCCGCTCCGGCGAGTCCGTCAAACTGATGGACCTGCTCCAGGAGGCCGTCGACCGGGCCGCCAAGCTCATCGAGGACCGCGGCCACGACGAGGCCACCCAGCGGGAGATCGCGCACGCCGTCGGCATGGCCGCCGTCAAGTACGCCGACCTGTCGGTCAGCCACGACAGCGAGTACGTCTTCGACTTCGACCGCATGGTGGCCATGACCGGCAACACCGGCCCCTACATGCAGTACGCGACCACCCGCATCCACTCCATCTTCCGCGGCGCGGGCATCTCCCCTGCCGACGCGACCGCCCCCATCGTGCTGGCCGCCCCGGCCGAGCGCGCCCTGGGCCTGCACCTGCTGGGCTTCGGCGAGCTCGTCTCGCAGGTCGCCGCCGACTCCGAGCCGCACCGGCTGTGCGCGTTCCTCTTCCAGACGGCCAGCCTGCTGAGCACGTTCTACGAGGAGTGCCCGGTCATCAAGGAGGGCGTCGACCCCGAGATCCGCGACCAGCGGCTCGCCCTGTGCGCGCTGACGTTGCGGGTGCTGGAGACGGGGCTCGACCTTCTGGGCGTCCCTGTCCTCCAGCGCATGTAAACAGGCAGTTGGCTCAAAGTCTCCCGTTCCGCCGTGGGCGCGCCTCCACCGGGTTGGCGCGCCCCAACGGCTAGGCTTTACGCGGTCATGAACTGAGGCCGAAATGGGGAGTTCTCTGCCTTGAGCACGGACCTGACTGCGAGCCCCCCAGCAGCGACCGAACTGCATCGCTACGCCGAGGCGCTGCTGGCGCACCTCGCCGCCAAGGGCACCGCGCCGCCGGCCGCACCGAGCTTCAGCGACGTTTCGGGCTACTGGCTGCCGCCGGCTCTCGAAGCGCTCGTCGCCCTCCTCGCCGGCGACGACCCGCTCGAACCGCTCAGCCGGGCCGCCGGACGCGACCAGCAACAAACCGCACTCTTCCTCTGCCTGGCACTGGCCGTGTCCGGGCAGGGCAGCCGCATACACGCCTCCTGGCTGGGCACCGCCTTCGGCGAACTGTCACTCGACCGCCCGGTCACCCACGGCCAGCGCTCACTCTGGCTGGCCGCCGCCCGCGGCGCCTACGGGCCCGCCGGCAAGATCTTCGTGCTGCGCAAGCTCGACGCCCTCGCCGTCCAGGAACACGCCGACCCCCAGCAGTGGGTGCAGGCCCTCGTCCCCGGCGAGCCCGCCGTCGTCGTGCCGCCGTCCCTGGCCGACTTCCCGGAGATGGCCGAGATCCCCGAGCTGGCCAGGCCCGCCGTGGCCGCCGCCCGCCTCGCCCGGCTGCGCGGGCGGTGCGCCGAGATCACCTCCGCGCGGCAGACCGAGCACGACTCGCCCGCCCCGCTCGACAACAACCCGGCCACCCCCGCCGCCAACTGGGCCGAGGACGAGCCCCTCGCCGTCCTGCGCACCCTCATCGGCCAGGGCGGGCCCTCGGGGCCGATGGCGTCGCTCACCTCGTACCTGCTCGACGACCTGCGCCCCGGCGCCGACCCGCACCTCGCGGCGATCGCCCTGCACGTCGCGGCGCCGATCCTGCGCGGCGTCTCCGAGGAGCTCGAAGCCGACAGCCGCCTCGAACCCCCCGCCACCCTCACCGTCCCCCTCCTCGGCCACCGCATCCACCTGCGCCCCGAAGGGCCCGACCAGGCCTCCCTGGCCGCCGCCGAGGAGTCGATCGTCACCGAGGGCATGATCCCGCGCGGCCGCCCGTGGGCCGCCCTCGTCCTCATCGTCGCCGGCGTCGCCTGCCTCGCCGGCGCCGCCCTCAGCACCCGCCTGCTCGCCGCCGCCGCCGTCGCCATGATCGGGCTGGCCGGCTGGCAGCTCTGGCAACGCCGCAAACTCGTCGACGCCGATGCCCGGTATGTGGCTGGGCAGGTGAACGAGCTGAAGGAACTGGCCGAGGGGGCGGTGTGGGCGCTGCACGCGTACGCGCGTGAGGCGGAGGATCGGGCCAAGCAGGCGGGCGAAGACGCGACCGAACTGACCCGCCTCATCCGCCGCGGCCCCCGCGCCGCCCACTAAATCGGTGAGTTGGCAGGCCGGCGGCTTGGAGCTGACGGGTGTGGGTTCGCTTGCGGCCATCGGTGCCGCGGCGGCGGGCGATGCGCCGGTAGCGGTCACCCAGGAAGGCGTCAGCGCGGCCGACGACCACGGCTAACCCCCCACCCCGCGCCCCACCTACGTCACGCCCTCCCCACACCCGCCCGTTACCCGCGTCCTTGCTTGCCTTGCCCACACCACACCCTGCCCGCACCACGCCCACCACGCGCCGCGCCAAGCCCTGCTCGCGCGATGGCCCACCCGCGCGGCCTGCCTGCACCACACCCTGCGCGCGCCACAGCCTGCCTCACCCGCGCCACGCCGTGCCCCACCTACGTCACATCACGCCCCAGCCGCCCGCGTCACCTCCGCTGCGGCGTTGCGGGCCGCCCACGCGCCGCACGCCCTTCACAGGCGCGCCCAGACGGCGTCACGCACCCGGTTCGGAGACCGCCACACTCCACCGCGCCCACACAACGAAGAACCTGCCCGGATCGATCTCCCGGACAGGCTCCCCAGCTCATCAGCTCGTCGTGCTACGGCCTCAGGTCGTCTCGATCTCCACGTGCGCCGGCGCCAGAAGGAAGACGCGCTCGGCGATGCGCTCGATCCGCCCCTCGCAGCCGAACGCAAGCCCGGCCGCGAAGTCCACCATCCGCGTCGCCTCGGGCATCGACATGCCCGTCACGTCCATGATCACCGTCTGACCGTCTCGGAAGTGCTGGCCGATCAACGGTGCGTCGTTGTACTTGAGCGGCTGGACCATCACGATCCGTGACGAGTCCACGTTCGCGCGCCACCGCCTGGCGGCTCGCTCGGTGGCCGGGACGTACTCGTCCTCGTACTGCTCGTCGTCGTCATAGCCCTCGTCGTAGTGATCGACCCCGCTCAGGCCAAGGTAGCTCACCACCTTGCGCACTGCCCCCATCGGCTTGTCCTTTCCTCAGGAACTCACCGTAATCGGCACGTCCCTACACATTGGACGGTAACCGACGATTCCGCATTCGCCACGCGACACGCCCAGCCCTAATTCCATTTTGTACGGCTTGCAGCCTGCTTGCAGCTGGATATCCGACCCCCGTATACCATCAGCCACATGCGCCTCTTCACGGTCGACGCCTTCACTGACTCAGCTTTCCAGGGTAATCCCGCGGCTGTCTGCCTGTTGGACACACCGGTTACTGAGCAATGGATGCAGAGCGTAGCCATGGAGATGAACCTCTCCGAGACCGCCTACCTGCACGGGGATTCGCTCCGCTGGTTCACCCCGGCGACGGAGGTCACTCTGTGTGGTCATGCCACGCTCGCGACCGCACACGTCCTCTATTCGACCGGTGCGGCGGAGGGGCAGCTCGAATTCAACACGGCCAGCGGGACGCTCACCGTGAATCAGCGCCCGGACGGCATGATCACAATGGATTTCCCCGCCAAGGAGGTCACCCCCGCAGAGGCTCCGCCCGGTCTGGAGAAAGCCCTCGGAGCCACCCCGGTACGGGTCGGCAAAAGCCAGCTCGACCTGCTGGTCGAGCTGGAGTCAGACGAAACGGTAATCGGCCTTACCCCAGACATCACTGCTCTAAACGCGATTGACGCAAGAGGAATCATCGTCACAGCGCCCGGCAGCAAAACCGACTTCGTCTCCCGCTTCTTCGCGCCCAGGGTCGGCGTGCCGGAGGACCCGGTGACGGGCTCGGCCCACTGCGCCCTGTCCCCGTACTGGTCGGCCCGCCTCGGCCGCGCCTCCCTCGTGGGCGCTCAGCTCTCCGCCCGCGGCGGCCTCGTCCACGTCACCCACGCCGACGACCGAGTCCACCTCGCCGGACGGGCCGTCACGGTGATGTCGGGCACCCTGCACGTCGCCTGATGCGTCGACCGGGTGTCGGCGTACGGTCCAGGTGCAGAGATAGGTACAAGTACACGTGCACAGGTGAGCGGTGTGTCCGCTGCTGGGGTCGGTGGCGCTGTCCGGGCGGACCCGGCGATAACGGGCAGGCCGGGGACGTGTTCGGTCACGCACCAGACCACCGCGGTCGCGGCTTCACCGCATCAGGGAGAGGCGGTTTTCCCGCATCGGCGGCCGGCAGCCCCTGCGATCTTCCCTGGAATTGCTTCGCGAGATCAGGATCGCCGCTCCGTCAGGCGCAGAGCGAGCTGGGTGCGATCACGCAGCCCCAGCTTGCGCAGCACGCTCGAGACGTGGTTCTTCACCGTGCCCTCGGTGATGTGCAGCCGGGTGGCGATCTCCCTGTTGGCGGCCCCGGCGGCCACCATCCGCGCCACTTCGAGCTCCCTGCCCGACAGCAGGTCCTCGCCGGAGAACGCGCCGCGCGCCGGTGTCCTCCGCAGGTTGGCGACCAGCCGGGCGGCGACCGGGCTGCTCAGCACGGTCTCGCCGCGACTGGCGCGCAGGACGGCCGCGACCAGTTCGTCGGGTGAGCAGTCCTTGAGCAGGTAGCCGACGGCGCCGCCGCGCAGCGCCCCGAAGATGTATTCGTCCTCGTCGAAGGTGCTGAGTACGATCGCCGCCACCGCGGGGTGCTTGGCTGCCAGCCGGGTGATCAGCTCCACGCCGTCCATGCGCGGCATCCGGGCGTCCACGAGCGCCACGTCGGGGCGGGTCTCCTCGATCGCCGCCAGTGCGGCCGCCCCGTCGGGGGCTCGCCCACGACCTCGATGCTTTCCTCGATCTCCAGCAGCTTGCGCAGCCCTTGCCGCATCAGTTCCTGGTCGTCGACCAGGAGCACCCGGACCGCCCTCACGACGGCAGCTCCGCGCGCAGCTCGAAGCCCACGGCCTTGTCGCCACTGATGAGCCTGCCGCCAAGGGCCGTGACCCGGTCGTTCAGCGAGCTCAGACCGAACCCGTGGCCCTGGCCAAACCCCTTGCCGTCGTCGGCGACCACAAGCACGATCCTCCTCTTCTCGAACGTCAGCGTGCCGCGCACGGACGTCGCCTCCGCGTGCCGTACGGCGTTGGTGAGCCCTTCCTGCAGCACCCGGTAGAGCACCAGTTCGGTGTCGGGTCCCAACGGGCGTTCCATCCCCTCCACCTCGAAGGTCACCGTGACGCCCGTACCGGAGAAGGAGCTGGCCAGGTTCTGGAGCGCGGCACTGCCCAGGTCGCCGTTGAGCGCCAGAGGGCGCAGCGCGCGCACCCAGCGGCGGGCGTCGGCCAGCGCCGCCTGGGTGAGTTCCTTGGCCTGACGCACCTCTTCCCAAGCGGCCTCGGGTCGGCGTTCGCGGAAACGCTCGGAATTCTCCAAACCTAATTTGATCACGGTCAGATGATGGCCGATCGAGTCGTGCATTTCCGCCGCGAGCCTGGCGCGCTCCTCGGCGACGGTCAGCTCCCGCACACGCTCGGCAAGTTGCCTGGCCCGCAACACCGCCGACGCCATGCCCATGGAGAAGACGCCGAGCACCGCGATCACCGCCAGATCGGCCAGCGTCTGGACGAGCGTCCTGCCGTAGAACACCGGAGGAGTGATGACCAAGATCGCGCTGAAAACAGCGAGGATGCCGGCGGCAGTCCTCATGCCGTACACCAAGGCAAGGTTGGCCACGCCCATGAGCGCCAAGGGCGCGTGCGTGCCCGCCGCCCCGACCAGTCCCAGCGCGAAGGTGCCCGCCAGGAAAACGGGGGTCACCAGGAGACGGCCGCGTCCGGGCCGCCACGGCATCACCATCCACAGCCCGCACAGCAACACGACGTCAGCGAAGAACAGGACCCGGACCGGCACGGTGCTGGGCAGCATCAGGTTGACTGCGACCGTGGCCCCGAGCACCAGCCAGAACACCACGGTCAGGAGAGCGGGCCGATCAGGGTCACGTAGCCATGCCATACGACAAACCTACGGTTCCGCCGGGCACCCTGTGATCCACCGAAGGTCATCATGACGTTGGTCATGGTGAGTTCTATCCCTGGCTCGATGCGCCGAGACTCCGCACTTCCCTAGCGTTCCCGGCATGAAGACGCTCTGGACCGTCCTCCTCGCCATGGTCCTCATGTTCGCCCAGGCAATCATCGGCTCCACCCTCCCGCTACTTTTCCTCGGCCGGACGAGCCCACTGCTGAGTTTTTTCGGCCCACTTGGTATCACGCTCACCGCGCTGCTGTTCGTCTATCTGATCCGGAGATTTCTGGACCGGCGGCCATGGTCGTCTCTGGGCTGGCGGAAACCGTGGCACATCGTGCTCGGCGTCTTCGCGGGTGCGCTGCCCATACTCGCCGCCTATGGGATGGCCATGGCTGTGGGGGCCGGAACCTGGGTGTCGGTGGACGCTTCCGTCCTGCTGGGTGCGCTGCCGCTGGGCGCCGTCGTGCTGCTGCTCAATCAGGCATTCCCGGAAGAACTGCTCTGGCGCGGCCATGTCTTCGACAGCCTGTCGCAACGCCTGTCGCCACGGGCGATCTTGATCATCACGTCGGTCGCATTCGGTTCCGTGCACGTCTTCTCCCAAGGCTCGGGAACCACCATCGGGGAAAAGCTGCTCTATGCGCTCATGGCCACGGCGCTCGGTTTCGCGGCCGGGGCGGCGCGGGTGCGTGGCGGCGGGCTGTGGATGGCGGCCGGCGTGCACTTGGGCTTCCACTTGGGCATGCGCAGCGTGCCCATGAAGCCGGAGAGCTTCAGCATCCTGCTCGTGCTGATGGCCATCGGGCTCGCGCTGGCGGGAGCCGTCCTGCTCAGGGGGCAGGGCATCGCCAGACCGAATCCGCGGGCAAGCGACCAGGCGGTGGCCTGAGGACATAGCCCGAGTTCCTAGGCCAGGGCGCGCTCAGCACGTTGCTGCGCTCCAGGGGCGTGGCCGACCGCCAGGAAGGCATGGGCGGGGGCGCGCTCATCGCTCTCCTTCGGCCATGCCGTTCCGCTCCGAGGGGTCGCGCGGCGGGCAGGCCCTCGGGGGACTGGCCCTCTCAGTTGCGGTGAACGTCTGGTCACCCTCACCGGCACCTCGACCAGATCCCAGGCGCTGCTGACCTTTGAGCAGTTCCTCACCCAACGGCTGCGCCCGGGCCGATCCTGGCCGTTCGCCCGCCAGCCGCCCTCGGCCATGCCCGAGGAGGCGGTGACGCTCCAGACAATCGCTGCACCACCTCTTCACATCTGCGCGTACCTGCCTCTGCACAATCACCTGTACGCCGACACCGGGTCTGACGACGCGCTGCTCGCGGCTCCTGACGGGTGTTCCGGGTGCTCCCACCCGCTTGGCGCGAGTGGCGGGACAACTGTTAGGTTCCGGGCATGAGAACAGTCCCGTTCACCGGTGGTGAGAAGGAAAGCCTCCGTGCCAGCATGGACCGGCATCGCGACGCGGTGCTGTGGAAGATCGAGGGACTGGACGACGAGGCGCTGCGACGCCCCATGACCCCGTCAGGGACGAATCTGCTGGGCCTGGTCAAGCACCTAGCAGCCGTTGAGTACTGGTGGTTCGCCGACGCGTTCGGCCAGGAGCACGAGGAACTCCCCTTCGACGACGATGACGAGAATGCCGACCTGCGCGTCGACGCCGGCGAGACCACCGCCGATGTCCTCGCCTTCTACGCCCGCGCCCGCGCGTCCTCGGACGAGGTCATCGAGAAGTTCGACCTCGAAGACCTCGGTACCAACGAGCGCGGCGAGAGGATGACGCTGCGCTGGATCCTCATCCACGTGATCGAGGAGACCGCCCGGCACGCCGGCCACATGGACATCGTGCGCGAGCTCATCGACGGCGAGAGCGGCGACCACCGGCGTGTCTAGCGCTGCGAGCAGAGATGATCACCGGGTTGGGTGAGGGTTCAGGCTGCCTGGGTGGTTGGTCGGCCGCGTGCTGCCCACCACGCACGCCCGGCGGTGTGGCGGTCGCTGAGCGGGCTCGAACTCGTCGAACGCGAAGGTGCGCTCGGGCTGGTGCCTCACCGCCTACTCGATGCGGTCGATCCTGGCGTCGAAGTCGGAGGCGGGTGAGCCCTTCTCGGTCTTGGTCCGCTGGGGGTAAATCCGCGCGGGTCAGCAGGGTATGCGTAAGGCTTCCCCGCCGAGAGTGAAGACGCGGCAGGGAAGGCGGCACAGGGAGTCAAGGAGTGTGCGGATGAACCAGCGGGTGAAGGGCTGACCTAACTTGGCGGGTCGGGTGGTGGCCGGCTGTGCGACGGGTTCTTCGCCGGCAGGGCGTGGTGCGGGCCGCCAGGCGTGGCGCAACCCAGCGAGCGTGGCGCGGCCGCATGGGGTTCGTGGGGCGGCTGGTGTGGTTTCGGAGTGTACGGACATGCGTTCGCGCAGGATCGTACACCCCCACAACGCAGAAAGGGCCCCGACGCGTTGGCGTCGGGGCCCTTATCCATAAAGATTGTCCGGCGGTGACCTACTCTCCCACACCCTCCCGAGTGCAGTACCATCGGCGCAGAGAAGCTTAACTTCCGGGTTCGG
>NZ_BAAAQX010000066.1:0-40441 GCF_039531895.1 Nonomuraea monospora | reverse complement strand
ACCATGCGGACGGCTTCTTCCTTGAACTCCGGCGAGAACTGCCTACGACGCCTTGCCACGTACCTACCTCTTCCAGACTTCTGTCAGCTTATGTAGCCGACTGTCCGGAATCTGCTGGGCACCTCAAGGCCATCGAGGGCATTCGGACCTCAGGCCGCATCATTACGCTGGAGATACAAAGGGAGTTGGCCGCGCCGATCAATGGCGCTGACCGGCGCCTGTATGGGGATCCACTGTCACGTATCCCGCCTTTCAGGATGGCGAGATTGGAGCTCGGCCAGCACTTCTACTGAGGCAGTCGAGAGGCATGATGCATGGAGCATCACAGAGTTCCTGACATGGCGCCTTGAGAGGTGACTGAGTGAGTGGACCTACGCTGACGGACTACCTTCAAGGCTGGGGAACTCTTGCCGCCGTAATCGTGGCCCTCCTGGGAATGTGGCTTGCTCACCGTGCTGGCAAGCAAGATCGCATCGATGCAGAGCGGCGACTGCAAGATGAGCGCCGCATCGCCGACCGGCGACTTATTGAGCAATACGTACGAGAGCGCGAGCGCATTACCCAAGAACACATGCTGGCCAGGCTGCTTCAGGTAGGGGAAATCTTCGCCGACTATGTGCTCGCGGTGCAGCAATCCGAAGACGAAGCCGCAGGCCACGCCATGCAGCGTCTCGAGCTTCATCTGCGCGCGATTCCACGGCGTTGGGCAACTGTCTTACGTCAGCAACTCAGCATCGCCCAGGACGAGGTCTCCGAGAGTGAAGCTGATCGACGCCTCAAGGATCTGCGAGAGGACTCAGGGCTCATCCGTATCGAATGGATCTACGATGAACTTGCTGACAACATCGGTGAGCTGCTCCGATACAGCGAGCTAGAGGAGACATGGCAGCACCTCACAGACGAGCCAGAGGTCCGTGCGCAGGTGCAAGGCGATCGCCACCGCCAGTGAAGCCAGCAGATTCATAGCCATCGCGGGGGCTTCTTCCCTGCGACGCCCTTAGCCCGTGAACGAGAAGCGAACCGCAAGAGGCGCGCGGGAACCGAAGGTCCCGTCCAGTTCACGTCACGCTTGGGTCATCGAGACCTCATGTTGCGGTGAGAACGAGTGGTACTGCGAGCCAGGGTAGTTCTTCGTCCTGCGCCACACATCCAGACCCATGATGGAACCCATAGACATGCAGAAGCCCTCTGCGAAATCGCAGAGGGCCTTTGACCTGGAGCCGCCTTGGGGATTCGAACCCCAGACCCCTTCATTACGAGTGAAGTGCTCTGGCCGACTGAGCTAAGGCGGCGTGCGCTGTGCAGCTTGGAAGAGTCTACAGGAGCCCAAGGGGTTCTCGCTCCCTCCGATCACCCGATGCCCGGACACACCACCCCATCCCCCGGCACCACCCCCGCCACCAGGTACTCCTCCACCACTGCGTCCACACACCCCGACCCACTGGCGTACGCGGTGTGCCCATCCCCCTCGTACGTCACCAGCACCCCCGACTCCAGTTCCCCGGCCAGCCTCCGAGCCCAGGCGTATGGCGTGACCGGATCCCGTTCGGTGCCGATGATCAGGATCGGCGGGGCACCCTCCGCACGTAGGAGGGCGTGGTCGAAGGACGAACGGTGTGGCCAGTAGGCACATGGCAGCGACGCCCACACCAAGTGCGCGCCGAAGCGCGGCGCCCGCCGCCCCGCGAACCTCCCATACATCGAAGGTTCCGTCGGATGGTCCGCGCAGGTGACGGCCATGTTGGCCGCCATCTCGCCGGAGTAGCCCCCGTCATCGCGCCGGCCGGCGAACTGGTCGGCGTTGCGCAGCAGCAGCGTGCCATCGCCTTTGAACGCCCGCCGCAACGCCTCGCTCAACTCCGGCCACAGAGCCGGGTCGTGAAGCGGGCCCAGCAGCCCGAGGACGGCCACCGACTGCGTCACCTGACGCCGTCCGTCGCCACGCAGCGGACGCTCGTCCGTACGCCGGAGCAGCCCGCTCACCTCCGCCAGCACCCCGCCCACAGTGCGGCTGCTGAACGGGCAGCCCGCCGCCGCGACGCAGTCCTCGGC
This sequence comes from Nonomuraea monospora, assembly GCF_039531895.1. NCBI lineage: Bacteria > Bacillati > Actinomycetota > Actinomycetes > Streptosporangiales > Streptosporangiaceae > Nonomuraea > Nonomuraea monospora. Next base: position 38,389 of record NZ_BAAAQX010000066.1, on the reverse strand, counting down.
GTACGAGCGCAGCGCCCGCTCGAACCCCACCGCCTGTTCCGCGGCGAGCCGCAACGGCGAGGCGCCGGGATCGAGCGCCCCGTCCAGCACCATGGCCCGTACGCGACCGGGGAAGAGCTCCGCGTACACCGCCCCCAGCAGCGTCCCGTACGACTTGCCCAGGTAGGTGAGCTTCCGCTCCCCCAGCGCCTGCCGCAGCAGGTCCAGGTCGCGGGCCACGTCCGCCGTCCCCAGGTGCGGTAGCAGCTCGCCCGAGTGGCGGCGGCACGCCTCCGCGAATTGCCTCGCCCTCTCCTCAAGCGCCGCCCGTTCCGCGGCTGAGTCGGGGGTGCCGTCGAGGGCGGTGAACGCGTCCAGCTCCGGGTCGGTCAGGCAGCGGACGGGGGCCGACCTGCCGACTCCTCGCGGGTCGAAGCCGACGACGTCGAAGCGTTCGCGTACCTTCTCGCCCAGGACGAGCCGAGCCGCCCGCACATACTCCACCCCGGAGAGGCCAGGCCCGCCCGGGTTGACCACCAGCGACCCGATTCGTTCGCCGCTGGCCGGCAAGCGGATCACCGCCAGGTCCACCTGTTCACCGGATTCAGGGCGACGGTGGTTCAGTGGCACCCGCAGGGTGGCGCAGGAGAATCCGTCGCCGCAAGCCGTCCAGGACAACCCCGCCCGGTCGGAGGTGGAGGTTCCCACCGGGCAGGTCATGGCCATGGCCAGCACGCCGGCGACGGCAGCCGTCCGACGCCACCGTCTCTTCACGTGAAGCTCAGAAGAGCGAGCCGAGGAGCGCGCCCTGGCCGGACTGCAGGACGTGCGCGTTCTTCAGGGGGATCCAGAAGCATTCGAAGTCGGTCGGCTCCTGTTCGCCGTCGTGCAGCTCCCGGCTGGCCCATCGCTCCGGGGTGGGCTCGTCGAGCTCCAGGTGGAAGACGTGGCGGCGTTGGATCTCGAACCGGTAGGGGCTGATGTCGTAGGTGTCCTCGCCCAGCTTCCGGACGATCCTGTACTGGGTGAAACCGGTCTCCTCCCGTACCTCGCGCAGGGCGGCCTCCTCCGGCGTCTCCTCGGGCCGGATGCTGCCCGCGGGGACCTGGATGCCGACCTCCTCGTAGCTGTAGCCGGTGTGCCGGAAGACCAGCAGCCGTCCGTCACGGACGACGTAGCACAACACCTTGTCCTTGAGGACCTTGTCCGTCACGGTTGGGCGAGCTCCGCGGTCAGCCGCTCCAAGCCGCCCCTGATGAGCCGGCCGTAGTCGTCGTCGCCCAGCGCGCCGATCGTGTCCCGTGCCTGCCGGAGGTGCTCGCGGGCGCTGTCGAGGTCGTCCAGCTTGCGGTAGCACTCGGCCAGGTTGAGGTGCAGCGACGGGTACAGGCCTGCCACCGACAGCGGCACCCCGGCTCCCGCCACCCGCTCGTCGGTGAGCGAGTCGGCGGCGGCGAGTGCGCGCAAATCCCACATCAGCTCCTGCCGCGCGTCGTCCTGGACGTCGGCCATCGAGTGGGCGAGCACGCACACGTGCAGCGGGTCGCCTCGCTCGCCGCCGATCTCGTCCCAGATCTTCGCGAACAGGTCGCGAGCGGCGTCACGCTGACCGTGCTGATGGTGTAATTCCACCGCCTGGCCGATTTGCGTGAGGATGGGGTCGTTGTTCATCGGCTGCTCCCTGGGCCACATCGGGTCACCCTGACAACAATGCCAGGCGGGACCGACGATCAAACCGAAACGGACGCATCAGCCTCCCGCACCCGGTATCGGTAACGCAGCGGCGACTCCCCCACCTCGCGCTTGAACGCGGTGCTGAAGGCGCTCTCCGACCCGTACCCCAGCTCGGCCGCCAGCGCCCCGACCCGCGTATCGCCGTCGCGCAGGGCTCGCCGCGCCAGCAACATGCGCCACCGGTTCAGGTACGTCAGCGGTGGCACCCCCGCCAGGTCGCGGAAGCGTTCGGCGAACGACGTCCGCGACATCGCCGCCGCCCGCGCCAGCTCCTCCAGCCGCCACGGCCTGCCCGGCTCGGCGTGCATGACCTTGAGCGCCGGACGCAGCCGGTCGTCGGTCAGCACCCGCAGCCACCCCGGCGGCAGCTCGGTCTGGTCGACGTAGGCGCGCAGCACTTCGAGCAGTAGGAGCTGACCGTACTGCCGGATCGCGAACGCCGAGCCGATCCGGTTCCCGGTCACCTCCTCGAACAGCCGGTCAAGGCTGCGGCGCAGGCCGGTCGCCGCCGACGCCCGCACGTGGCCCACCGGGGGAAGCGCCTGCAGCAGCAGCGCCTGACCTGCCGGATTGAGATCGACGCGCCCACCGACCACGACGTCGGAGGCGCCGTCGTGGGAGGCACCGCCGTCGTGGGAGGCACCGCCGTCGTGGGAGGCACCGCCGTCGTGGGAGGCACCGCCGTCGTGGGAGGCACCGCCGTCGTGGGAGGCACCGCCGTCGTGGGAGGCACCGCCGTCGGAAGCGGAGGAGGCGGAAGCGGAGGCGGCGGAGGAGGAGGTGTCGAAGCGGGTGAAGCCCTCCACGGGCATGATGTCGCGGACGGGACCGTCGCCGGCACCGCCCTCCATACGCAGCCAGGAACGGTTGTTGAGGATGGCGACGTCACCCGGTCCGAGCTCGATCGGCTCGTCGAGGCCGTCGGATTCCAGCCGGGCCCGGCCGCGTACCATCGCGATGAGCTTCAGCGGGTCCTCGACGGCGTGCGCCGCCACCCACCGCCCGCGCACCTCGAACCCGCCGGTCATCTGCCCGCGCACCTGCACGAGCTCGAAGACCTCGGAAAGCTGATCATCCACCACGCCCGTACTCCTGCGAAAGAAATTCGAACTACTGATTATTCAGAGTACGGACGATCCGCCGCAGAGTGGTGTCATGCAGGAAAGACAACACCCCATCGGCTCCGGCTTCACCGCGGCTTCGACGGCCGCCGACGTGCTCAGGGGCATCGACCTGACCGGCAGGAACGTCATCGTCACCGGCGGCCACGTCGGGCTCGGCCTGGAGACCACCCGAGCGCTCAGCGAGGCCGGCGCGTCGGTCACGGTGGGCTCGCGCGACCCGGAGCGCGCCGCCCCGGCGCTGGCCGGCATCGAGCGCGTCGAGATAGCCCGGCTTGACCTCCTCGACCCGGCGTCCATCGACGCCTTCATCGCCCGCTACCTGGGCCTGGGCCACCCCCTCCACATCCTGATCAACAACGCCGGCATCATGGCGGGCCCCCTGGTGCGGGACGCGCGCGGCTACGAGGCGCAGTTCGCCACCAACCATCTCGGCCACTTCCAGCTCACCCTGGGCCTGTTGCCCGCGCTGCGTGCCGCCCACGGCGCCCGCGTGGTCAACGTGACGTCCGGCGGCCACCGCCTCTCCGACATCCGCTGGGACGACCCGCACTTCACCACCGGGTACGACGGCATGCTCGCCTACGGCCAGTCGAAGACCGCCAACGTGCTGTTCGCCGTCGAGCTGGACCGCCGCTGGGCCCCCGACGGGATCCGCGGCTACGCCGTCCACCCGGGCGTCGTCTTCGGCACGAACCTCGCCCCCTCGATCACCGATGACGAACTGCGCGCCATGGGACTCATCGACGAGACCGGCCAGCCGATCATCGACCCGGCACGCGGGAAGAAGACCGTGCGGCAGGGCGCCAGCACCGCCGTGTTCGCCGCGACCAGCCCGCTGCTGGCCGACCTCGGCGGGGTCTACCTCAAGGACAACGACGTCTCCCGGCTGGACACCCCGAGGCCGATCAACTTCGGTGCCGAGGAGGACATCCCCTCCGACGTCGTGCCGCACGCCATCGACCCGGTGTCGGCGCGGCGCCTCTGGGAGCTGAGCGAGCAGCTGCTCAAGGCATGAGTTACACCATCTCCCCGCCCGATTCCTCGCCATAAGCAGAGTCGTACGCCTTCCGCGGCCCGCACACGCTGGCCTTGGAGCACGAGCACCGCCGCCCTCCGTCGTTCAGCCGCACCACCACGGAGTCGGACGGCACGTTGTGCCCCACCACCGTCCCGGCCCCCTGCGGAGTCTCCACGCTCGCCCCCACGCGCGGAGCCGAGGCGCGAAACTCCTGGTAGAGCGGGTGCTCGTACTTCAGGCAGCACATCAGCCGCCCGCACGCCCCCGCGATCCGCAACGGATTGACCGGCAGGTCCTGGTCCTTGGCCATCCGGACGGACACCGGCTCGAAGTCCTTCAAGAACGTGGCACAGCACAGGTCGCGCCCGCACGGGCCGATGCCGCCCTGCAGCCGCGCCTCGTCCCTGGGCCCGATCTGCCGCAGCTCGACCCTGGCCCGCAGGTTGCGAGCCAGGTCGCGCACCAGGGCGCGGAAGTCGACGCGGTGCGGCGCCGAGAAGTAGACCGTGTAGACGTTGTCCTGGTCGAGGTAGTCGATGCCGACGACCTTCATCGGCAGCGTGTGCCGCTTGATCAGCCGCTTCGACACGCTGCGCGCCTCGGCCCTGCGGCGTTTGTTCAACTCGTCCCGGGCGAGGTGCTCCTCGCCCGCCATCCCCGCGCACACCGGCAATCCGTCGATGTCCTCGCTCGTGTACTGCGGCGCCCACACGCACTCCGCCACCTCGGCGCCCGAGTCCGTCGGGACGAGCACCTTGTCGCCCACTTTCGGGCTGTGCTCGCCGGGGTCGAGGTAGTAGAGCCTCCCGTAGCGGGTGAAGCTCACGGCCATGATCATTCCCATGGGCTCGAGCTCGCCTCCTGACGGCCTAGGGGTTACTTACGGCCTTCGCTTGCCACATTACGTGTGCCCACACACTGAAGGTCAGGGCTGGGTGCGCGGATCTTGCGCCGGGTCATTCGCTCCCGGCGCACATCTTGGTGTCCGGCCGCATCAACCCGAAGTCCCACAGCAGGGTCGCTCGCGTGCGCACGCACCTGCCGTCCATCACCTGCGCCACACCAGGCTGCCTCGCCAGCGCTTCGCTGCTCTCCTCGCCCCATCGAGCCCCTTCCTTCAGCTTGATCCTGAACGACTGGGGCATATCCTCCACGCGGGTCGCCTCCAGGAGTGCCTTGTTGTTCGCGAAGGACTCCTTGAAGTGCCGGAACGCGGCCTCCTCGTCCTCGAAGACGACCTCCGCCACCTCCGGCCTGGTCTGGATCAGCTTCTGAATGGCCTTGGTCTGGGCGAGCGTCGCCGCCCTCCCCTCCTTGGTCTCGCCGCCTGCGCGGCAAGCCGGAAGGTTGGTCTCCTTCTTGCACAGGAAGACGCTGACATCCCACTCCTGCGCCTTCGAGGTCGGCGCCGGGGAGGTGGTGCGGTCGATGACGGACAGGACCCCGGCCATCCGGCTCAACGGCCGCTCCACCTGCTTGGGGTCAGCGCCCGGCTGCAGCTTGAGCTGGTACGACGCCGGCACGTCCGTGACCTTGACCTCGTCCAGCAGCGCCCGGTCGTGGGCGAACCGCCGGCGGAATTCGTCGTAGGAGGTCTCCTGGCTCACCCACTGAGCGGCGGCGATCCGCGGCGCCTGCTCCGTCAGCGCGTGCTCGATCGCCTCCCGCTGCCCGGGCGTGACGGCCCCCGCGCACGGCGCGTCCTTCGGCACCGTCGCCGTACACAGGAACACCACCAGGTCGGCGTCGTCACGGCCGAATACCTCCGCGGCCGTCGCCGCCGTGCGATCGTCGTCCCCGGCCAGGCCCCCGCCTGCCAGCACGGCGGTCGCCGACCCCACGAGCACCACGGCCGCCGCCGCTGTCAGCATCCGGAAGTCCACCCGCGACCGCCTGCGCTCCGGAGCCCGCAGCGGCCTCAGCGTGCTCGCGTCCACCGAAGCCCCCGCCTCGGCGAGCGCGTCGCGCAGTCTGTCTTCCACCGGGCTGCTCATGCATCCTCCCCAAGCGCTCTGCCGAGGGCCGCCAGCCCTCGCGCGATCGTCGACCTGGCCGTGCTGGCGCTGATCCGCATCGTGTCCGCGATCTCCTGGTCGGCGAGATCGAAGTAGTAGCGCAGGGTCAGCGCCTCGCGCTGCCTGCGTGGCAGCTCGCGCAGCGCGAGCAGGACCTCGCGCCGCTCCTCGCCCACCAGCACGGCGCTCTCCGCCGACCAGACCGGCGGCTCGTACGGCAGACCCCGTCTGAACACGGTCGCCCGCCTGCGCAGCACCGACCGGCAGCCGTTGAGCACCGCCGAGCGCACGTACGTCAGCATCTTGTCGGCGTCGCGCAGCCTGGCCCGGCCGGCGTGCGTGCGCTCGAAGGCCTCCTGCACGACGTCTTCGGCGGTGGCCTGGTCACCGACCATGAGGAGGGCCAGCCGCACGAGGCCGACGTGGTGCTCGGCGAAGATCGACGCCACGTCGACCCGCTGCCGTGCCAGGGCCTCTTGCTGGGTGAGTAGTTCGACTTCCACGTATCAGAGACGTCTCAGGGTCTCGTCTGCTGCTTGCGGCACAGGACTATCTTGCGCCGCCGCCGACACCTGCCCACGCCTTCATCCACAGCCTGTGGACGACCATCGCCCACCTACGGGCGAAGCGACAGCATCATCGCCTCGACGGCCATCTGCGGGTTCACGTTCGCCGCCAGCCGCTCCCTGCACCGCATGATCGCGTCGATCCGCCGCAACGTCTCCTCCGGCGTGGACGACTTGGCAAGCTGATCCAGATCGAACCGCAGGTCATCGTTGGCCAGCTCCACCCCAGCCGCCCCGAACTGCATGGCCAGCACGTCCCGATAGAACGACACCAGCTCCAGCAGCGCCGCGTCCAGCGAGTCGCGCTTGATCCGGGTGGCCCGCGACTTCTGCCGGTCCTCCAGCTCCTTCAGCGCCCCGGCCCCACCGCGCACCAGCCCCCGGTTGAGCCCCTTCCCGCTGGACCCCTCCCCGTACAGCTTGCGCAGCTCCGAGGTCTCGCTCTCGTTGAGCGCGGTCGTGGCGGCGGCGGCCTCCTCCTCGGCCGTCTTCACCAGCCGCTCGGCGGCGGACACGCACTCGCCGACGCCCGTCAGCGAGCGCGGGATGCTCAGCACGGCCTCCCGCCGCGCCCTGACGCCCTCGTCCAGCGCCAGTGCCCGCGCCCGGCTGATGTGCCCCTGCGCGGCCCGTGCCGCGAACCTGGCGGTCTCCCACGGCACGCTGTCGCGGGTGGCCAGCACGTGGGCGACGGCCTCGGTGGCGGGGGTGGTGAGGGTGACCAGGCGGCAGCGCGACCTGATGGTGATCATCAGGTCGTCGGGGGCGGGCGCGCAGAGCAGCCATACCGTACGCGGCGGCGGCTCCTCGATGGCCTTGAGCAGGGCGTTGGCGGCGGATTCCGTGGCCCGGTCGGCGTCCTCGAACAGGATGACCCGCCACCGCCCCTGTGTCGGCGCGCCGGCCGCCCGCAGGATCAGCTCGCGGGTCTGCTTGACGCTGTAGGACAGCCCCTCGGGACGTACGGACTCCAGGTCGGGATGCGAGCCGATGAGCACCTGGTGGCACTGGTCGCAGTGGCCGCAGCCGCCGTCGGGGCACATCAGCGCGGCGGCGAAGGCGCGGGCGGCGTGCTCCCTGCCCGAGCCGGGCGGGCCGGTGAACAGCCAGGCGTGCGTCATGCCCGCGCCGCGCCCGCCCGCGACGACCTCGCCGGCCGCCGCCGCGGCCCGCGACAGCACGGCTGTCGCCTGGTCCTGCCCCACGAGGTCATCGAAAACCGTCACGCCCGTAAGGCTAGTCGTGCTTCACGCTGCGAGGGACGCCAAAGCCGGGATCGCGGAAGGCTGGTCGCGAAGGCTGGTCGCGGAAGGCTAGTCGCGGATGGCGGGCATCGTGCCGGTGATGTCCTCCGACTCCCTGGGCACCGGGTCGGGCAGGATCTCCCTGATCCGGTCCTGGATCTGCCGGGTGATCACCTCTTGCGGCAGCGTGCCGTCCACCACGAGGTACCGCTCGGGCGTGGCCGCCGCCAGCGCCCTGAACTCCTTGCGCACCCGCTCGTGGAAGTCGAGCGGCTCGGACTCGATCCGGTCGGCCGCGCCGCCGAGCCGGGTCAGCCCCACCTCGGGCGGCGTGTCGATGAGCACGGTCAGATGCGGGACGAGCCCGCCCGTCGCCCAAGCGTTGATCTTGGATACGTCCTTGGGGTCGAGGGCCCGCCCGGCGCCCTGGTAGGCCAGCGACGAGTCGACGTAACGGTCGGTGATCACCAGCGAGCCCCGGTAGAGCGCCGGCCTGATCACCTTCTCCACGTGCTCGGCCCGGTCGGCGGCGTACAGCAGCGCCTCGGAACGCGCCGACAGCCCGCGCTCGGCCGCGTCGAGCAGGATCGCGCGCAGCCGCATGCCGATCTTGGTGGAGCCCGGCTCGCGGGTCTGCACCACGTCGTAGCCCTGGTCGCGCATCCAGATGGCGATCAGGCGCGACTGGGTGGTCTTGCCCGACCCCTCGCCGCCCTCGAACGCCACGAACAGCCCGGGCACGTGCTCGGCCGCCTCGGCGGGGAAGCGCTCACCGCGCACCGCCGCGATCAGGTCGGCCGCCAACGAGACGCCCTTCCTGTCGTCCATGTGCCGCAGTGCCAGCACACCGACGCCCACCGCGAGCGCCCCGCCGATCACCAGCACCAGGTTGGTGCCGTCGAAACGGTAGCTGAACTCGCCCAGCCCCAGCACGTGCACCCCGAAGATGGCGGCCAGCGGGTTGGCCAGGGAGACCACGAGCAGCAGCGTCACCCGCGCGGTCGACTGCAGGAAGGAGAACGTGCGGCCGCGCAGCGCGTCCTCGACCTCCAGGCCGATCAGCGTGTAGCCGATGATCCAGGCGATGCCCGCGCACGCGCCGAGCACCACGGTCAGCATGACCACGATCACCAGGTTGTGCACCAGCGCGATCGCGATCAGCACCAGCCCCGCCACGGTGATGGCCAGCCCGAACAGCCGCCGCCGCGACAGCTCGCGCAGCAGCCTGAGCCCGAAGAACATGCCCAGCGCCATGCCGACGAAGACCGCGCCGAACACCACGCCGTAGGCCGCGTCGCCGCCGCCGAGCGCCTCGACGTAGATCCTGGCCACGCCCACCACGGCGCCGCCCGCGGCGAACGCGCCGAGCATGCCGATGATCAGACCGCGCACCATGCGGTTGCGGCCCACGAACCGCCAGCCCTCGACGATCTGCTTGAGCACGGAGGGCGTGGAGATGGCGCCGTCGCGCTTGGGGATGTCGCGCAGGGTGAAGATGAGGAAGGCCGACACGAGGTACGCGCAGGCGTTGACGACCAGGGCCAGCCCCGTCGCGTCCTGGCCGAGCGGGAACGGGATGACGCCGGCGATCAGGTCGCCCGCCACCGACAGCGCGGCGAAGAGCATCGCCGCGATGGGCGCGGTGCCGTACGTGACCAGCAGGTTGAGCTGGTTGGCCGACTCGAGCTGCGCCTTGGGCACCAGGTTGGGGACCGTGGCCTCCTTGGCCGGGACCCAGAACAGGTTCACGCACTCGACCAGGACGGTCGCGATGATGACCCACTGGTAGCTGCCCACGAACGGGATCGACAGCACCACGGCGAACCTGGCCAGGTCGGCGCAGAACATCGTCAGCCGCCGGTCGAACCGGTCGGCGAACACCCCCGCCAGCGGCCCCAGCAGCACGGCGGGCAGCATCTTGGCGAGGAAGACACCGCCGACGGCCAGCGACTGCACGCGGTAGTCACCCTGCGTGAGGTTGCCCGCGAGAGCGGTCAGCGCCAGCAGGTTGAGCCAGTCGCCGAGGCTGCACACCGACATGGCCGTCCACAACCGGCGGAAGGGCGCATTGGCCAGCACGTGGGTCGGGCGGCTTCGGCCAAGGGCAGTCATGATTTCAGCGTATCCAGGTGTTGACCGGAAGGGGGCGGACAAGAGACGAGCCGGATATTCCCGGCTGCTCGTGGCCGAGGGTATTACGGGAACGACCCCGAGCGCAGGTTACACACCTCGAATAGGCCCCCAAAAACATCATCAATTCATAACTCCGGACTCTTGCCGCGCCTCTTCCACCAATGGCTGCCACGCGCCCCTGATCTCGTCGGGAAGCACCAGCTCATCCCACAGATCGATCAGCAGCACGCCGTCGACGTGGCCGAGCACCTCCGCGGGCCCGCCCCCGCACAACAAGGCCGTGTAGGCCGCCCGCCGCTCGTCACGGTCGGACAGGTCGTGGTCGCGCTCGCCGAGCCGCACGACGCCCAGCGCCGCCGCCACCGGCAGCCGCCGCAGCCGGCTGGGCACGTGGAACGCCCGCCCGTCGGCGCCCTCGTGGGCCGCGCACTCGACCTTGGCCTCCAGCACCAGCCGGAACCCGGCCGCGTCGAGGATGCGCCCCGCCGTCTCCAGCGTCGGCGACTTCCTGCCGTGCTCGTAGGCCGACAACGTCGTGCGCGACGTGCCGCTCACGCTGGCCAGCGCCTTCTGGTTGAGGCTCGCGGCATGCCTGGCCTGCCTGAACAGCAGCCCGCCACGCCTGGCCCAGACGGCTATCTCCTGGCCGAGCATGCGCTCCACAGGGGACGCGACCACGTATCACCTCCGCAAAGTATCCGGGCGGATACTCTACGCTATCATGGCATGGCGTGACCACTGGATTACCCGAAGTCAGGCGTGCACTTCCAACATGGTGATCTCGGGCGGCGCCCCGACGCGCACCGGAGGGCCCCAGAATCCCGCGCCCCTGGTCACGTACACCTGCGTGCCGCCCACCTTGGCCAGCCCCGACACGACCGGCTGCTGCAGCCCCACGACCAGGTTGAACGGCGCGATCTGCCCGCCGTGCGTGTGCCCGGACAACTGCAGGTCCACGCCGTGCTCGGCCGCCTGGCCCACCTGGATCGGCTGGTGGGCGAGCAGCACCGTGGATCGGCTGGTGTCGCGCCCGCCGAGCGCCTTATCGAAATCGGGCCCGTCGCCGGAGGCGGCCCCGCCGACGTCGTTCACGCCCGCCAGGTCGAGCACCGCGCCCCGATGGCTGATCTCCACCCGCTCGTTGCGCAGCGAGCGGGTGCCCAGCTCCTTCAGCTCCTCGACCCACTCGCCCGGGCCCTCGGCGGTGAAGTACTCGTGGTTGCCGGTCACGAAATAGGCGCCATATCGGGACTCCAGGCTGCGCAACGGCCGCGCCAGCGCCCCGAGCTGGGCCACCGTGCCGTCCACGAGGTCGCCCACGATCGCCACCACGTCGGCTTCCAGCCCGTTGATCATCCGGACGATCCGCTCGGTGTGCGCGACGCCCGTGAGCGGGCCCAGGTGGATGTCGCTCACCACGGCGAACCGCAGGCCGCTCAGCCGCGCGTCCAGCTTCGGCAGGGTGACCATGACCCGTTCGATCACGGGGTCGCCGAGCGCGCTCGACAGGCCGTACCCGACCGTGCCCAGCGCACTGACCCCGGCGATGGCGGCGGTCGTCCGCCCGAGAAAGAGCCGCCTGCTCATCGGCGAGGCGCTGGGCACCGGCGCCTTCTCAAGCTCAGGCACCGGCGCCTCTTCAAGCTCAGGCACCGGCGCGACCGCGACCACCTCATCCGCTTCGGCCACCGGCGCCGCCGTGCCCGCCAGCACCGCGACCGGCTCGGGCTCCGGCGCCCGTTCCCGCCGCTCGCTCCCGCGCAGGACCGCCGCCGCGACCGCTCGCGGCACCTCCAGCACGATCAGCCCGATGACCAGGTAGAACATCACTGCCAGCCAGATGTACCCCGGCCAGGCCACCCAGCTCTCCAGCCCCATCCGCGTGCCCACGAACGTCACCACGAGCACCACGAACAACGCGCCCAGCCCCAGGGTCAGCGCCTTGCGCGACCGCCCTGGACGGGTCGTCTGACGCACCAGCCGATGCCACAGGTACCAGTGCGCCAGCAACACCAGGGCCACGAAGATCAGGACGATCACACCATTGATGCTACTTCCGGCAATTACGACTTGGTCGCGGGCTTCTTAGCCGGAGCCTTCTTCGCGGGCGCCTTCCTGGTGGTACCGCTCTTCGTGGTACTGCTCTTGGTGGTCGTCTTCTTGGGCGCGGGCGCCCGCTCACGCCGCTCGGCCAGCAGCTCCGCCGCCCGCTCGATCGTGATGTCCTCGACCGTGTCGCCCTTGCGCAGCGACGCGTTCGTCTCGCCGTCGGTCACGTACGGCCCGAAACGCCCCTCCTTGACCACGACCGGCTTCTTGGAGTTGGGGTCGTCGCCCAGCTCCCGCAGCGGCGCGGCAGCCGCCGCCCGGCCCCGCCCGCGCTGCTTGGGCTGCGCGAACAGCTCCTTGGCCTGCTCGATCGTGACCGTCAGCAGGGCCTCCTCGGACGTCAGCGACCGCGAGTCGGTGCCCTTCTTCAGGTACGGGCCGAACTTCCCGTTGTGCGCGACGACCTCCTCGCCCTCCAGCTCGCCCACCACCCGCGGGATCGACAGCAGCTTGAGCGCGTCGTCCAGCGTGATCGTGTCCAGCGACATGGTCTTGAACAGCGAGCTCGTCCGCGGCTTGGGCGCGTCGGCCTTCTTCGTCCGCCGCTTCGGAGTCTCCTCCTCGGCGGCCGGCTCGGGCAGGACCTCCGTGACGTACGGCCCGTACCGCCCGTCCTTGGCCACGATCATGTGACCGGTCGCCGGGTCGTTGCCGAGCTGCCGGTCGCCGGTCGGCCGCGAGAACAGCTCCTCGGCCTTCTCCGCCGTCAGCTCGTCGGGCGTCATGTCCTCGGGCACGTTGACCCGCGCGCCGTCCCTGTCGAGGTACGGCCCGTAGCGCCCGACCCGCAGCACGATGTCGGTGCCCTTGACCGGGAACGAGCTGATCTCCTTGGCGTCGATCTCGCCGAGGTCCGTGACCATCTCCTTCAGGCCCTCGTCGCCGTCGGCGCCGTAGTAGAAGCGCTGCAGCTCCGGCACCCGCTCCGCCCGGTCGTTGGCGATGTCGTCGAGCACCTTCTCCATCTCGGCCGTGAAGTCGTAGTCGACCAGGTTTCCGAAATGCTGCTCCAGCAGGTTGACCACGGCGAACGCGAGGAACGACGGCACCAGCGCCGTGCCCTTCTTGAACACGTACCCGCGGTCGAGGATGGTGCCGATGATCGAGGCGTACGTCGAGGGCCGCCCGATCTCGCGGTCCTCCAGCTCCTTGACCAGCGACGCCTCGGTGTAGCGCGCGGGCGGCTTGGTCGAGTGCCCGGCCACGTCGAGCCGCGTCAGGCCGAGCGCGTCGCCCTCCGCCAGGTTCGGCAGCCGCTTCTCGGAGTCGTCGCGGTCGGTGGAGGGGTCGTCGGCCCCCTCCACGTACGCCTTCAGGAACCCGTAGAACGTGATCGTCCGCCCGGACGCGCTGAACTCGACGTCCTCGCCGGCCGACGACCTGCCGCCCACCTTCACCGTGACCGACTCGCCGACCGCGTCCTTCATCTGCGAGGACACGGTGCGCTGCCAGATCAGCTCGTACAGCCGGAACATGTCGCCCGACAGCCCGGTCTCGCCCGGCGTGCGGAACTCCTCGCCCGACGGCCTGATCGCCTCGTGCGCCTCCTGCGCGCTCTTCACCTTGCTGGCGTAGACGCGGGGCTTGTCGGGCACGTACGAGGCGCCGTACAGCTTGATCGCCTGTGACCGCGCGGCCGCCACCGCCGTCTCCGACAGCGTGATGCTGTCGGTACGCATGTAGGTGATGAACCCGTTCTCGTAGAGCCGCTGCGCGACCTGCATCGTGTACTTGGCGGAGAAGCCCAGCTTCCGGCTGGCCTCCTGCTGCAATGTGGTCGTCCGGAACGGCGCGTACGGCTTGCGCGTGTACGGCTTGCGCTCCACGGACTTGACCGCGAACGGAACCCCCCGAAGCCTTCCCGCCAGCTCACCGGCGGCGGCCTCCGACAGGTGCAGCACGTCGGCGCCGCTCTTGAGCTGCCCCGTGCTGGCGAAGTCGCGCCCCTGCGCCACCCGCTTGCCGTCGACCCCGGTCAGCGTGGCCGTGAAGTCGCGCGGACGCTCCTCGGGCTTGTTCGTGTCGAACAGCGCCTGGAGGTCCCAGTAGTGGGCGGGCGTGAACGCGATGCGCTCCCGCTCCCGCTCCACCACCAGCCGCGTCGCCACCGACTGCACCCGCCCGGCCGACAGCCTCGGCTTGACCTTCTTCCACAGGACGGGGCTGACCTCGTAGCCGTAGAGCCGGTCGAGGATGCGCCGCGTCTCCTGGGCGTCCACCAGCCGGAGGTTGAGGTCGCGCGGGTTGGCCACCGCGTCGCGGATCGCCTGCGGGGTGATCTCGTGGAACACCATCCGGTGCACGGGCACCTTCGGCTTGAGCACCTCGCGCAGGTGCCAGGCGATGGCCTCGCCCTCGCGGTCCTCGTCAGTGGCCAGGTAGAGCTCGTCGGCGTCCTTGAGCAACTGCCGCAGCTTGGCGACCTGCGTGCGTTTGTCGTGGTTGACGACATACAGCGGCTCGAAGCCGTGCTCGACGTTCACCCCGAGGCGGGCCCATGGGGCTCCCTTGAACTTCTCGGGGATGTCGTCGGCCCGCTCCGGCAGGTCGCGGATGTGACCGATGCTCGATTCGACGATGTAGCCGCGCCCGAGGTACCCGGCGATCGTCTTCGCCTTGGCCGGCGACTCGACGATCACCAGGCGTGTTCCGCCGGCGCTGCCGTTCTTGGCTGGCACGCTGCTTCCTACCTCGCTGTTCGCTAGCAAATCCCCCTGCCGGGAGTCGGCACAGACTGAAAGGTAACCCGACTCGCGGAAATTTCCTTCCCCCGGGCTACCCACTCGCTTCCGGGTCCACCCACAAGCACGCAGAATAAGGCCCATCGAGCGGCATGGCGCCCTGACTCACCCTGGAGACTAATCGTTGTGCTCGACTACTCCTACATGGATATCTTCATTCCACGCGATCTCACTCGCGAAGCAGCACGTCAACTGCTCACCGAACACGCAGAGTACGGGCAGTGGGAGCTCGCGCGCGTCCGCGTGCACCCCGACGGCAGCCGTCACGTGCGGCTACGCCGTAAGATCATGCGAGTACGACGCACGCTTTGAACCCCGGACATGGCTTTGCCCGCCCCGGGCCGCGCCCCCGGAACGGGCAAAGCGTCTATGGCGGACTGCTCACAGGCTGTGAGCAGGAGCCGTACCGTGTTACGTAGTAGCTGTATCCCTTACTTACGGCCGAGCCGGAATCGGGGATCGGTGATCGTTGCGAGCGTGGTCACTTACGGCCGAAGCGGAACCGGCGAGCCGTCGCGAACATCGTCGCCGAGGCGGCCAGCAGCGAGCCGAGCAGCAGCGCGAGCACCGAGCCCGAGTTCATGCCGGTCACGCCGGCGGGCTGCTCGGCGCTCATCAGGCCGACGTCCGGGACGGGCAGGCTACGCGCGGCGGAGTTCACCGCGCCGCCGGCCGGGGTGGAGGCGACCAGGTCGGTGGCCGGGTTGAGCGCGGAGACCGGGCCCGTGGACTTGGCGCGGCCCTTGCCGTCGACCGGAGCCGAGACCGCGGTGCGCTTGGGCTTCTCGGGCGCCAGGGGCAGGCCGGGCAGCTCGGGGAGCTGCGGGAGGCCGAACGTCTTAGCCGCGTCCTCGACGGCCGGGAGCTGGCCGGTGACGTTCCCCACGCCCTCGACCTGCTTGGTGACCTCGGCGACGTTGCCGTAGCCCTCGACCTGCTTGGTGACGGTGCTCACGCCCGGCACCCGCTTGGCCAGCTCGGTCGCGTTGCCGAGCCCCTGCACCTGCTGGGTGACCTCGCCGACCTTGCCGCCGACCTCCTGGGCGCCGCCCAGCACCGGCAGGGACGGCGTGATGGGCAGCATGCCGCCCTTGGCCGCCGCGACCTTGCTGTTGGCGCGGGCGAAGCGCTCGAACCCGTCCGGACGCTCCGGCCCCGGCCTGCCGACGTGCGCGCCACCGAGGCATCCGGCGGCGGCGTCACCCAGGACGGCCGCCGCGTTGCCGCAGACGTTGATCGGGGCCGCAATCGACGCGACCGCCTGGTTGCCGCTCAGCACGCCGCCGGCGCCCGAGGTGCGGTTGCCGCCCCCGCCGATGCCGTCCTGCGCCCAGACGCCCGCCCCGCCCCTGCAGCGGGCCTCGGACAGGCCGAGCACCGCCGCCGCGTTGCCGCAGGCGTTGATCGGCGCCGCGATCGGCGCGACCGCCTGGTTGCCGCTCAGCACCCCGCCGGCGCCCGACGTGCGGTTGCCGCCCGCGTGCCTGCCGGACTTGTGGACGGTCGCGCCGCCCTTGCACCCGGCGAACGCGTGGCCGAGCACGGCCGCCGCGTTGCCGCACACGTCGATCGGAGCGCTGACAGGGGCGACGGCCTGGTTGCCGCTCAGCACGCCGCCCGTGCCCGAGGTGCGGTTGCCGCCCGAGCCCGAGTGCTCGACCTTCGAGCCGCCCTTGCACCCGGCGGACGCGTTGCCCACGGCGTTGCCGCAGACGTCCACGGGCAGGCTGATCGGGGCGACCACCTGGTTGCCGCTGCCGGCCCCGAATCGCCCGTCGGTGTCGTTGCCCGTCGAGCCCGCGGCCATGTGGCGCGCCTGGTAGCGCTGGCCGGGGCCGCCGTTGTTGGTGACGGTCGAGCCGCCGCGGCAGCCGGAGAAGGCGTGCCCGATCGCGGCGATCGAGTTGCCGCAGATGTTGATCGGCGCGGAGATGGGCGCCACGATCTGGTTCCCGCCGAGCACGCTGCCGTTGCCGGACGTACGGTTGCCGCCCACGCCGCGCCCGGTGTTGTTGACGACGGCGCCGCCGGTGCAGCCGGCCGTCGCGTCACCGAAGATGGCCAGCGCGTTGCCGCAGGCGTTGATCGGCGCGGAGATGGGGGCCGAGATCTGGTTGCCGCCGAGCACGCTGCCGTTGCCCGAGGTCTGGTTGCCGCCGGCGCCGCCCCTGCCCTGGGTGCGGACGGTCGCCCCGCCCTTGCAGCCCGCGTCCGACTTGCCGACCAGCGAGACGGCGTTGCCACAGGCGTTGACGGGGACGCTGATCGGCGCGTTGACCTGGTTGCCGCCGCCGACGGAGCCGTTGCCCGACGTCTGGTTGGGGATGCCGGGACGGTTCTGGTTGATGACCTGAGCGCCGCCCTGGGAGGTGGCCTCCGAGTGGCCGATGGCCGCGGCGGAGTTGCCGCTGATGTCGATCGGCACGGAGATCGGCAGGTCGACCTGGTTGCCGCCCGCGACGGACCCGTTGCCGGAGGTGTCGGCCAGCGCGGTACCGCCGGCGCCGAACGACATGACTGCCACGGCCAGCAGGGCCGCGGGGCTTGATGCCTTCGCCCACGTACGCATGATGAATGCTCCTAGTGGTTCTTGGGGGGATTACCTGAACGAGTTCGCGGGCAGCCGGGAAGCACGCGTCGAGCACGTGCACAGCGGGTCCCGGATACGCGAACCGGTGGAACTTGAACTGACGTGTTTCACCCGCGGGCGGAGGGACTCATGCCACGCTCCGTCGCTCTACCGCTCTACCGCTCAACCGTGAAGATTCGGACCACCGGGACCCGGGCCGACTCAGCTTTTCGTGTCGGCTGGCTCTGGGCCTCTAAGACGTCGGGCCCTCTGAGACGGCGCGCTTCATCGCGCGCTGCGAACCATCGTCGCCCGTCGTCCCGGCCGGCTCGCTCATCTCACTCGTCGAGCCGACGTCCTGGGTGCGGGGATCAGTCAGGTGAGAAGGAAGGGTCGTCCGCCGCTGTGCGGACGACGGGGGGAAGCAGGCGCGCCACGAGGGCGCGCCCGGCCTGGAGCCGCGGGTCGAAAGCAGACCTCACGGCATCCCCTGTCGCAGGCGCCACGGGACCGTTGCCACCGCCGTTGGGCACCAGACCATCGGTGTCCAAGATCTTCCCGGCGGAGGAAGGTGCGGGCAGGCCAGGGTCCCGCTGGCTGTTGAGTCCGTCGACCGTACGACCGGCCATGGCCTCGGCGTTGTCCGACGCCGAGACGCGGACGGGGGCGGTGAGCCCGTGCGGCGCGTCCTCGGACGCTTCTGTCACGGCGGTGGCTTCCGCCGGGCCGGCGCCCGCGCTCCCTGCCGCACCTGTCGCCGCGGTGGCGTCCGCGGCCGCCGGAGCGGCGGTGAGCATGCCGAACACGAGAACAAGCAGCCACCCGGCGGCCACCAGGGCGCCAATCGCAACTGCCCGCACGACGACCCGCCGGGCACCGGCCGCGAACCGCGCCATCCGGTCACCCAGCTCGGTGGTCGGGCCTTGAGCAGGGACAGCCTGGACAGTCACGCGCGGGCGGCGCGCAGCACGGGCCTTCGCCCTCAGCTGCTGCAGCACCGCCACGCGCGTCACATGCCCTCCCGAGCTCCAGAACCGGCCTCACGTCGTGAGGCCGGTCCGTGGACTCACCCCTCAACGATCCGTAACCGTAGCAGCACCCAAAGTTGTCGCAAGGCCTTTTCAGCGGAGGACCAGAAATTGGCCAACCGGCCCGGGGGCGAACCCTCCCCAACCCCGACATCCCGCTGCAGCGGTCCCCACGAGAAGCCCATCTTGGGCCCCAGATCGGGTATTCCCGAGGGATGCGGGGTTCCTCTGGCGTCTCTCTGGCGGGGTACGGGATTCTTGGTATGACGCACCCCGCAGAGTTTGCTAACCTTACTGAGCCGACGCGGGATGACGGTCTCGCGTGCAGGCACCAAGTCCGGGTGGCGGAATAGGCAGACGCGCTAGCTTGAGGTGCTAGTGCCCAGTGATGGGCATGGGGGTTCAAGTCCCCCCTCGGACACAGGATTACCCCCTAAAGAGCTCGCCCTGCGGGGCGGGCTCTTTCTTGTTGAGCGCGGTCACGAAAGGAATGTCCGTGTGACAGACGATGACCAGGCCATCGGCTCGCAATGCGGCAATGATCTCAGCCGGCCCATCCCGTTCTCCGCCGCCAACCTTGGCTAAGAGCTCTGCCAGCAGCCGATCCTCCCGTACATACAGACACTTCGGGCCGGACACTTCGCGAGGTCTGGCGCTGGTGAAACCGTGTCGGCACCGGTATCCGGGACGCCCGTTCACCCAGTGCGAATCCAGCCGACGCCCACATGGCCCGCACCTCAGCAGCCCCGCGAGCAGATAGACGCGCCGGTTGCCGTCCTGGGTGGGACGAGCAGCCCGGATCGCTTGCGCGACGACGAAGTCGTCGTCGCTGACCAGCGCCGGATGGCTCCGCTTCGTCGAGATAACCCACTCCTCCGGAGCGTTCCAGCTACGCACGGCCAGGTCGGCGGCGCTGGTGCTCTGCCGATTCCAGACCTGGCGACCGGTGTAGCGCGGGTTGCCCAGGATCGCCGCGACCGTGCGCAGCGTCCAAGCCTGTCCCGACCGATGCGGGTTGCGCTCGCGATCTACGTTCGAGGGACACGGTACGCCACGTTCATTGAGCCTCCGGGCGATCCCCGCCACGCTCATACCCGCCAGCCGCTGCGCGAACATCCACCGTACGTGCGGCGCCGTGACCGGATCAGCGTCAAGCCGGTGCAGGCGACGGCCCCAGCGGGCGTGCGCCCGGTTCGGATGCGGACCCGCGTCGACCAAGCGGTAGCCGTACGGTGGCCGGCCACCGAGAAAGCGTCCCTGATCGGCAGCCTGGTTCCGCATCGCGGCCAGCACGCGGTAGCGGGCCCGCAACACCTCCCGCTGCGATTGCCCGCCCAGCAACAGCATCAACGCCTGATGCACCGGGCTTCCTGGATCTACCGGCCCACCCGCCTCCGGCATCCACAGTTGGACGTCGGAGGACTGAAAGAGCGGCAGAAGCTGCGTGAGCTGATCCCCCGAGAAGGCTCTTTCGTACTCGCCGACCACGATGGCGTTCCAGCCCCTTTCCGGATCGGCCAGAGCCGTCAGCAGAGCGGCAGACTGCGGTCGCTCGGTCCACGACACCCGCCGCGAGTATCCGATGTCCACGAACTCGGCCACGATCACGCCCCGGCCCGCGACCAAGATCTGTGCTGCCTCGCGCTGCCACCCACACGAGGAGACAGGATCCTGGAAATCCTCGGTGGATGTTCGTGCGTAGAAGGCGAACTGCAACGGCCCGTCCTTCGGACGATGACGAGGAGGTCGCGAACCGATGACCTTGTGCTGGACCCAATCGTCGAACAAAGAGGACATACCTAGTTGACGCAGGAATGCGCCGCCTATGACGCCACACGATGAGGCATCATGAAGGGGCTCAACGACGTGATCCAGGAGGTGGGCATGGCCATTGATCGGTTCACCACGCCGTTGTACGGCATCGCCGAAGCGGCCGGCTACCTCGCGATACCCGCCTCCACCTTCACCAATTGGGCCTTCGGTTACCAACGCCGTCAGCACGATGGCCGTGCGACCCGCGCCAAGCCCGTCATCACCGCCACCCGAGCAGAACGGCCGAACGAAGCGTCCGTGCCGTTCATCGGCTTGGCCGAGGGCTATGCCCTGGCCGCCTTCCGGCAAGCGGGTGTACCCCTGCAGCGCATCCGACCGGCGATCGACGCATTGCAACGGGAACTCGGCCTGGAACACGCCCTGGCCAGCCGCAGGCTCTTCACCGACGGCGCCGAAGTTCTCTACGACTACGCCGAGCACGTCGGCGACGATTCGGCCCGCGAACTCGTCGTCGTCCGCAACAACCAACGCGTCTTCACCGAGGTCGTGCAGAACTACCTGCGCCGGGTGCACTTCGCTCACGATGGATACGCCGAAGTGATCACTCTCCCGCAATACCACGTCGCCGAGGTCACGATAGATGCCCGTCACGCCTTCGGCCGGCCCCGGTTCGCCCGCGGGGGCGCCAAGCTCGAGGACGCCATCGACCTGTTCCGCGCCGGAGAACCCGTCGACGTCGTAGCAGAGGAGTACGGACTCACACGCGACGAGATCGAGGACGTCCTGCGTGTCGCCACCCGCACAGCCGCGTAAGTTCTTCGTCGATCGCAGCCTCGGCCGAGTCGCCGTCCCCAAACTGCTGCGCGAAGCCGGATGGGACCTGATCACCCTCGCCGAACACTACGGCGTCCCCGAAGACGAGACCGTCGAAGACACCCGCTGGATCGAAGACAGCGCCAAGCTCGGTTGGGTCGTCCTCATGAAGGACAAACGCATCCGCTACCGGCAAGCCGAGATCGACGCCGTCATCGGACATCAGGCCCGCTGCTTCGTCATCACCCGCGGGGATCTCACCTCCGCCGCCTACGCCGAACGCTTCGTCGCCAACCAGCAAGCCATCTTCGCCGCCTCCGACACGCCTGGTCCCTTCATGTACGCCGTCCACATCGACCGGCTGGAGCGTCTCTATCCCCCGCGTGGCTGATCCCCCGACGGGGACCTGATGCACATCGGCGGACCGCCACGTTCTGATGTCGTCCTCGACGCGATACCCGGCGAACTGCGGCATGCTTTGTCTGTGAATGACGAACGGCACGGTCGCCCCGGATCTGACGTCGAGGTGGATCACGCGGCGGATGCCCGGTGGCAGATCCGCACGCTGATCGGGCTCATCGTCAGCGGCGACCTCGACGAGCATCTCCCGGAGATCGCCCGCGCGGTCAACCAGCGCCAGCACGAACGCAAGAACGCCCAAGAGCGTGAGGTCTTCGCCGCCTTCCAGGTCGGTGACCGAGTCCGGGTCAACCACAGTAGACGCCCCTCCTACATGCACGGCGTGACCGGCACGGTGATGGGCTTCGCCCACAAGAACGTCCGTGTGCTCCTCGACACACCCGTCGGCCGCTTCACCGACGGCGAGGTCACGGTGCCCCCGCTCGGATTGGACCCGTTGTGACCGCCCTGTCTCACCTTTCCGGCCACGAGGCCGCCCTCGTCCTCACCAAGCTCCTGGCCGGGCACCCCGAGGACGGCGTTCCTGGCAGCTCCCGCCGGAGCGCTATCCCCGCGCAGTAGCGTTGGTTCCACGACAGAAAATGGGGGACTCCGTGCCCGGCATGGCCCGTGAACGACTGGCCGAGTTGCTCGACGCCTCTGCGGAACCGGCCGCCTCCAGCGTCTATCGAAAGCTTCCCAAGACCGCTCTATCGATGAAGGTCGATGGAGTCGGTCCGCTGCGGTTTCCCGTCTCCGATGAGCAGGCCGTCCAACTGCGCGGGCTCGGCCGCCGTGCACGGTTCGGACGCGGGGAGCAGACCCTGACCGACCCGGAGGTTCGCGACACCTGGGAGATCCCCAAGAAGTTGGTACGGGTCAAGCGGACGGAGGCGTTCGCGACCGCCCTCGATGGGATGCGTCAAGAGCTGGGGTTGCCACCGCACTGTGAGCTCACGCCGGAGCTGCACTCCATGCTCCTGTACGAGACCGGGCAGTTCTTCGTCGCGCACCAGGACTCCGAGAAGGACGACGCCATGGTCGCGACCTTGGTGGTGACACTGCCGTCCGCGCACACCGGCGGCGAACTCGTCATCGAGCATCAGGGCCAGACCAAGAAATACCGAGGGCTGAAGACCGCAGTCTCGCTGGTGGCCTTCTACGCCGACTGCCGCCACCAGGTTCTTCCCGTCACAGCGGGCAACCGTGTCACCCTCACCTACAACCTGCTCCTGGCGGGAGACAGCCAGGACGCGGCGGCAGGACATCCGCTGGTCAGCGAGCTCGCGGCCTGCCTTCTCACACACTTCGACACCCCGGTCGTCCTCCCGTACAGCCATCGCAGGGGCGATCCGCCGGCACGACTGGCGTACCTCCTCGACCATGAGTACACCGCCCGCGGCCTGAGCTGGTCCCGGTTGAAAGGCTCCGACGCCACGCGGAGCGCCCTCCTGCGAGTCGCGGCGGAGCGGGCGGATTGCGAGATCACTCTGGCCCTCGCGGAAATACAGGAGACCTGGGACGCCTACGATCCCGACGAGGATGAGGACGGGTGGTACGGCGAGTATGAGGACGAGGACCCCGACGATGAAGGTTCGGGCAGCGCGGACGACCGGGATTACGTCCTTCAGGACCTGATCGAGACCTCCACCACCCTCGCCCACTGGATCGGCCCGGAAACCGGGCGGCTCGAGGACATCTCGCTGGACCTCAGCGACGCCGAGGTGGCCTCGACCACCCCAACGGCCGACATGACGCCCTACTCCTCCGAGTACGAGGGCTACATGGGCAACTACGGCAACACCCTGGACCGCTGGTACCGGCGAGCGGCACTGGTCATCTGGCCACGCAGCCAGGGCTTCGCCAGCCGAGCCGAGGCGTCTCCGGGGTGGGCGCTGGACGAACTCAAGACGATGGCCCGCGCCGGGAAGAGCGCGCAAGCCCGTGAGGCGGCACGGTCGCTGGAATCCTTCTGGCATGCCGCGGGCCGTTACCCCGGCCAGACCGAACTTCTCGGCAAGGCGCTGGAAGCAGCCAGGGAGTTGAACGACGCGCAGATCGCCGTCATGCTTCTGCGACCGTTCGCGCTGGAGCGATTGTCCCCCGGGCACGGTCCGGCAGTCGCCGGCCTGGCGGCGCACTACGGCGGCACCTGGATCGACGCGCTGCTGCACGACTGGACCGAGGGCTGGCGCCCCGGCTCCTACGGCCTCGCCAAGACACCGCTGGAATGGCTCGAGAATCTCCCACAGCTGTGTGCAGCGCTCTCGGTTGAGGGGAGCCCGTCCACCGAGGCCGCCCGCCGCATCGTCGATCTGTCGTGGACGATGTTCGCGGGCCAGGTCGGTCCGGCGCTCGACGGGCCGCTCACCTCCCGGCAAGCATCGTGGCTGACCGCTTTGGGCGCGCCCTGTTGCGGGATCATCGCGGCCGCGGCCTGGCTGGGATCGACGGACGTTCTGAAGGACGCCCACCAGCTCGCGCGCACGGCCGGCGATCGGGCGCACGTACTGGCGATGTCCACCCTGCGCGCCGCCGGGACGCGCCGAGCGGGCTTCGGCGACTTGGCCGTCAACTGTGCCGAACGGATCCAAGCATCGCTGGCGCAGCCACAACGCGCGCCGGACAACTGGTCGATCGCGCTGCCCACCGAGTGCGAGTGCGAGCTGTGCGAAGTGCTCGGTACGTTCCTCCGGCATCCTGAACGGCGTGCCCTCGACTGGCCGCTGGCGAAGGACGGGCGCCGGCATGTGCACGGTCGAATAGATGACGCGGAGCTGCCCGTCCGTCACGAGACCAGACGGCAGGGCCGCCCGTACACCCTGGTCCTGACCAAGACAGAGGCCCTCTTCGAACGGGAGCGTCTCGCCCGCGAGCGCCACGAAGCGGATCTGGCTTGGCTCACGAACGAGTGGAAGGTCTCCACCTGAGCCATCACGGACACCGTCAGGTCACGTGAATGTGGTGTTCCGGGATGGGGATGGCAGCAGGCCATGTGCGTCCAGTGACGCTCAATCCTCGGACACACGGTTTCGTACATGATCGCCTGAGCTCAGCTCGGGCGATCTTTGCGTTTCAGGCCCAAGACCTCCAAAACGCGCGTGAGCCGGGCGCCACATCGCATGGCGCCCGGCTCCCCCATAAGTGTCAGCGTTGCTCGCGTACGTGTGACGCCTGCTCCTGCGCATGCTGCTTGGTAGCCTGCGCCGCGTCGGCGGCCGACTCCTTGACCTGCTGGGCCGCCTCCCGGGCGGTCGACCTGGCCTCCTGGCCCAGCGACTGCGCCGACTCTTTAAGGGAGTCGACGACGGGTTCGGCGTAGGCGCTCGCCTGTTCCTTGGCCTGGAGGGCGGCGCGCCGTTCGGCTCGGGTCTCGGGGATGAGTGCGGCGGCAAGGGCGCCGAGGCCGAACGCGATCAGGCCGGCGGCCAGGGGGTTGCCCTGGGTGGTGCGCATGGCCTGCTGGGGTGCGGCCCTGACGGCGTCGGCGGCCTGGCTGGCGTTGTCCTTGACGACGCTGGCGGTGTGGGCGACGTTGTCACGCACGGTGGCGCCGGTTTCGGACAGGGCGTTCTTGGCGCTGTCCGCCGTGTCCTGCATGCGTTCGCCGGCGTGTCCGGTGGTGCCCATCACGCGCTCCTTGAAGTTACGGGCCTTGGTTCGGATACCCGCGGTCCTGCGGCGGATGATCTGGCTCGGGCTGGTCTTGTCGGCCAGCCGGTCGACGTCGCGGCTGATCTCGCCGCGGGTCTGCTCGATCTGCTGCTTCAGTTCTTCAGATCGCGTGCCCACTGCACGTCCTCCTTCAGTGTCTTCACGGTCTCCTCCGGCACCGGTGACACGGTCTGGAGTCGTTTGCGGCCCATGACGAACATCACCGCTGCGGTGACGCCCCACAGCACGGCCACGATGAGGGCGGCCCAGCCGGCGTCGATGGCGGCGTCCAGGCCCCAGACCAGGGCCAGGCTCAGGAACAGGGCGGTCATCCAGCCGGCGAAGCCCGCGCCGCCGAACATGCCGGCGGCCTTGCCGGCCTTGGTGGCCTCTTCGCGGATCTCGGTCTTGGCCAGCTCGACCTCCTGGCGGAACAGCTTCGACAGGTCGCTGCCGAGGTCGCCGACGAGGTCGCCGAGGGAGGGCTTGGAGGCCGGGGTGGGGGTGTTACTCATCGGTCCTCACCCTCCGGCGGGTAGCGGGTCGTGCCCGAGGACGGGGCGGGCGGCGTGACGGGCACGGTCGGCGTCGTCGCGTAGGTCGCGGGTGTGTCGGTCACGGGGGTGTCGGTCGCGGGGCCGGCCGGCTGGTAGCCCTGCGTGTGTCGGGGCGCGGGGGTGGCCGACTCGTAGTCCTGCCTGCTGCGCGGTGCGGGAGTGGTGTCGCGTGGTGCGGGAGTGGTGTCGCGTGGTGCGGGGGTGGTGTCGCGGGCGAGGTCCTGGCGCGGCCGGTCGTCGTCGTCCTGGGTGGCTGCCGCGCTCGCCTTGACCAGGCGTCCGAAGAGGAACCCGGCCGCGAGCGCGCCCGCCAGGAACACTCCGGGACGGCGGCGCGCGAAGTCCTGCAGCTCACCGACGGCGCCGCCGATGCCCCGGTCCTCCAGGTAGTCCGCGGCCTTGTGGCCGGTGCCGGCGACCTGCTGGAGCACCCCCTGTACGGGGCTGTCGGGCTTGCCGCTCTCCGTCATCTCCTTGAGCTCGTCGGCCCAGTGGCGGAGGTTCCGGGCGGCCCGGCGGCTCTGGGAGTCGGCCTCGTCGCGCACCCGTCCGCGCAGGTGGGTGACGGCCTGGCCGGTCTGCTGCCTGATCTCGCCGCCGACCTGGCGGGCCTGCTGGGTGGCGGTGTGCGCGGTGTCGGCCGCGGCTTCCCCGGCACGGCTCACCGTGCCGTGCTCGGAGCGGGGCTGCTCCGGGTGTCCGCTGCGGCCGGATGTCGGGAATTCACTCATCGGTGGCTCCTCTGCCATCGCGGTAGGACTCACCCTGACTGCCCTACATATTTCGGTAAAACTCGTTTGTATGGCGCGGATAACGCGGAAGAAGATTTTCTTCCGCATATAAGCGATCAATACAGGGGCTGCGACGTGGGTTGATAAGGCGTTCGCGAGAACGGCGAGATCACGGCAGAAAGTTCGTGCCGTTTCGATGGGGTGGGCGAGGGCAGCAAGGGCGCTCACCAGCGCAGGGCTGATGACGGCGCTTCGCCTCGCGGACCGGAAAGCGGCATGCCCCGATGCCGTTCTTTTTTCGCGAGTAAATCTGCGGGGAGGGCCGATGACCGGAATTCGGCGCGCATCAGCGCTGGGCCGGGTCGGCGGCGGTCGATTGCGTGGACGCGCAAAACCTGCCGTGGGCGCGCAAAACCCCGCGCAGGTCGTGTTCTCGGCGCGGGCTCGGGTGTCTGGCGGTTCGCGACCTGTCCTGGGTGCAGGAGGAGCCCGGTGCCGTTTCACGCCGAGGTGGAGCACGGGCTCACGGCATGTCCTGGGTGCAGGAGGAGCCCGGTGCCGTTTCACGCCGAGGTGGAGCACAGGCTTACGGCATGCCCTGCGCCGCCCCGTCCCCGACCGGTGCGAGCCGCAGGGCGAGCAGGGCGATGTCGTCGGTGAAGTGGTCACTCCGGAAGGCCAGGAGCCGGTCGCACATCTCGTCCAGCGGCAGCCCCCGCAACTCGGCGGCCAGACGAGCGAGCCCACCCATCCCCTCGTCCAGGCTGTGCGCGGGATCCTCGACCAGCCCATCGGTGTACAGGATCAGGGTCGATCCAGCGGGAATGATCTGCGCGTGATCGGGGCGGGGCAGGTCGGTGGTGACGCCGAGGGGGTGGCCGCTGTCGCCGCGCAGGTAACGGGCCGGGCCGGAGGAGGGGACCAGGAGCGGGGGCGGGTGGCCGGCGCTGCTCCAGCACAGCCGCCACCCGGCGCCGGCGTGCGACTCCAGGCGGGCGAGCAGGACGGTGGCCATCGGGCCGCCGTGCAGGCCGTGCAGCACCTCGTCCAGGCGGCGCAGGATGAGGGACGGCGGCTCGCACTGCTCGTAGGCGATCACCCGCAGCATGTTGCTGATGCGGCTCATGATGGTGGCCGAGCGCAGGTCGTGGCCCATGACGTCGCCGACCATGAGGCAGGGGACGCCGTCGGGCAGGACGATGACGTCGTACCAGTCGCCGCCGATCTTGGGCAGGGAGCTGGAGGGCCGGTAGCGGGCGCAGGCGTGCAGGCCGCGCGGGTCCGGCAGTTCGGGCAGGTCGGGCAGGAGGCTGCGCTGGAAGTCCTCGGTGCTGCGGCGCAGGCGGTCGTAGAGGCGGGCGTTCTCGATGGCGACGCCGGCCGCGCTGGCCAGGGCGGCGATGATGCGCTCGTCGTCACCGGTGAATGGGCCGCCTGAGCGCTTGTCCGCGAAGTACATGTTGCCGTAGACGGTGCCGCGGACCAGGAGCGGCGTGCCCAGCAGGGTGTGCATCACGGGGTGGCCGTCCGGGTACTCGCGGAAGTGCGGGTGGGCCGGGACGTCGTCCACGCGCATCGGCCTGGGGTGGGCGACCAGCTCACCCAGGAGGCCGTGGGTGGTGGGCATGCGGCCGATGGCCTCGTACACCTCCTCGGAGACCCCGCAGGTGAACAGGTCGGCGAACTCGCCCTCCTCGTTCAGCACGCCGAGAGCGCCGTAACGGGCGTCCACCAGGTCGGCGGAGACCTCCACGATGGTGCGCAGCGCCGCGTTCAGCTCCAGCTCGGAGCTGATCGCCAGCACGGCCTCCAGCAGGCGCTTCATCCGGTCGTGCAGTCCGCGGATCTGGGCGAGGCTCTCCTGCAGCCGCTGCAGGTCCTCGGCGCCCAGCCGTCCGAGGAACCCGTCGAAAGCGCCGCCTCCCAACTGACTGACCCCCCGAGGTGTTCTCGCCTGCCTCATGCCCCCTGGCCATCCGCATGACACCTGGTCAGAGGGCAGGCTCTGGACAAGGGGGCGATGTCGTGATCTGACGGAGGTAGAGCGCCGACGATCACGAACAGGAGCACCTGGGACATGAGCGACACGCCGCGACTGCACAGAGCCGGCACGACCCTGCTGGACAGGGCCCGCGACCTGCGTCCGCTGATCGAGAGCGAGGCGGGCCGGGCCGAGGCGGAGGGGAGGCTGACCACGCCCGTCGTGGACGCCCTGCACGAGGCGGGCGTCTTCGGCCTCTGGGTGCCGGCGCCGCTCGGGGGCGCCGAGCTGTCCCCCCGCGAGCTGCTCGACGTCTTCGAGGAGCTGACGTACGCCGACCCCTCGACGGGCTGGGTCGTCATGGCCACTACCCTGGAGAACGGCACGGCCGGCGCGTACCTCGGCGACGACGCCGTGGAGCTGCTCTTCAAGGGCCCCCGCATGCCGCTGATCGCCGGACAGGGCACCCGGCCCGGCGTCGCCGTGCCGGACAGCGGCGGGTTCCGCCTCACAGGGCAGTGGAGCTTCGCGTCGGGGATGCTGCACGCGCAGTACGCCCACAGCGCCGCCGCCGTCGAGGGCACCCACGAGGTACGCATCTTCATCACCCCGATCGAGGACGTCACCATGCTCGGCAACTGGGACGTCCTCGGCCTGCGCGCCACGGGCAGCGTCGACTACACCATCGACGGGGCGTTCGTGCCGGAGTCGCAGTCGCACGACTTCCTCACGACCGAGCCGCTGCGCGGCGGCGCGATCTTCCGGCTCGGCCTGCTCGACCAGGCGCTGATCTGCCACTCGGGCTGGGCGCTCGGCATCGGGCGGCGGCTGCTGGACGAGCTGGCCCGGTACGCGGGCGCCCGGACCGGCCGGCCCGGTCAGCTCGCCGGCAGTGACGCCTTCCACACCGACTTCGCCCGCGCCGAGGCGGCCTTCCGCGCGGCCTCGGCGCTGATCCGCGAGACGTGGGACGACGTGGAGCGCACGCTGGACGGCGGCGGGCGGCTCGGCACCCGCCAGGAGACGATGGTGCGGCTCGCCCTGAACCACATCACGGCGACGATCGGCGAGGTGGCCGGGTTCGTCTACCGGTCGGGCGGCACCACGGCGCTGCGCGACGGGCTGATCCAGCGCCTGTTCAGGGACGCCCAGGCGGGCACCGCGCACATCCTGTCCGGGCCGCAGGCGCTGCGGGAGTGCGGGCGGGAGCTGGCGGGGCTGGCCGAGGGGCAGTCGTGGGCGGTCCTCTCCCTGGAGGGGTGAGTGGCGCTCGCCGACGCCACCAGGCGCCAGATCCTGGAGGACCTGAGGGACGGGGAGCTGGCCGCCGGAGAGATCGCCGGGCGCTTCTCGATCAGCGGGCCGTCCGTCTCCCGGCATCTCAGCGTGCTCAAGGGAGCCGGGCTGGTCACCGAGCGCCGCGACGGCAACCGCATCCTCTACTCCCTGGTCGAAGAGCGGCTGGCGAGCTGTGTCGGGCGGTTCCTGAGCGCCGTGTGCCCCGAGCAGATCGTGCTGCGCCACACCAGGTGGCGCCGTCCGCAGGAGAGTGAGGACTAATGAGGCAACCCCGGCTGTCCAGTGTCGTCGAGCGCCGTCTGCTGGTGAACTACCGGGTGGATCCGGAGGCGGCGGCGCGGTTGCTGCCCGCGCCGCTGCGCCCCCAGCTCGTCAACGGTTACGCGGTGGCGGGCATCTGCCTGCTGCGGCTGGGCGGGGTGCGGCCGGCGTGGGCGCCGCGCGGGGTGGGGCTGCGCAGTGAGAACGCGGCGCACCGGTTCGCCGTGGAGTGGGACGGGCCCGGCGGGGTGGAGACCGGCGTCTACATCCCGCGCCGCGACACCGCCTCCCTGGTCAACGCCTGGGCCGGCGGGCGGGTGTTTCCCGGTGAGCACGGGCGGGCCGACTTCTCGGTACGCGAGACGCCGCGCGAGCTGCACGTCGCCTACGCCACCCGTGACGGCGGCACGCGGGTGAGCGTCGAGGTGGAGGTGACGCCGGAGCTGCGCGGCAGCGAGCTCTTCGAGGACCTGGAGGGGGCTTCTGCGTTCTTCCGCGCGGGCGCCAAGGGGTTCTCGGCGACCGCGTCGGGGCCGCGGCTCGACGGCATGGAGCTGCGTACCGAGCACTGGGCCGTGGACGCCTGCCGGATCCGCTCCGCCAGTTCCTCGTTCTTCGAGGACCGGGGGCGCTTTCCCGGTGGGAGCGCGGTGCTGGACTGCGCGCTGGTGATGCGCGAGGTCCCGGCGGTGTGGCAGCCGCTGCCCGCGATGGCGGTCTCCTGAGCGGTCTGCTCAGCGGTGGGCAGGTGGCGGTCTGCTGAGCGATGAGTTCCGGTGACGGCCGGGGTCTGACCTTCGACACACGTGAACGAAGGAAGGAAGGTCTCGCCATGACCGCCATTCACACCCTGCGCCGCCCGGACGTCCGGCTGCGTTACGAGGTACGCGGGTCGGGGCCGCTGCTGGTGTTGACCGGCGCGCCGATGGCGGCGGCGGACTTCGCGCCGCTGGCCGAGGCGCTGGCGTCCGATCACACGGTCGTCACGCACGACCCGCGCGGCATCTCCGGCAGCGTGCTGGACGACCCGGCGCAGGATTCCACGCCCGAGCTGCGGGCCGACGACCTGGCGGCGATCATCGAGGACCTGGGGGCGGGGCCGGCCGACGTGTTCGGCAGCAGCGGCGGCGCGGTGAGCGGGCTGGCGCTGGTGGCGCGGCATCCCGGGCGGGTGCGGACGCTGGTGGCGCACGAGCCGCCGTGCGTGGAGCTGCTGCCGGACGCGGACGAGCAGCGCGCCGCGGTGGACGACATGATCGAGACCTTCCACCGCGACGGGCTGTGGGCGGCCTTCGCGAAGTTCATGGGGAACGCCGGGTTCGAGGGTGGGGAGGAGGATGCCGGGCCGCCGCCGTCGGAGCAGATGGTGGCCGACAGCTCGCGGTTCTTCGCGCACGAGCTGCGCGGCACCACCCGCTACGTGCCGGACGTGGCCGCCCTGCGGGCCGGGAGGGTCGTGGTGGGGGTGGGGGCGGAGTCGGGGCAGCTCGTGACGTACCGGACGTCGGTGGAGCTGGCCGGGCGGATCGGGACGACGCCGGTGGAGTTCCCGGGGGAGCACGGTGGGTTCATGGCGCATCCAGAGGAATTCGCAGAAGTGCTGCGCAAGGTGTTGTAGGGGTCACGCCCGCATCCGGGTGGAAGTCATCGCCACATCGCGCTCACCCGGGCCGCCGCACCCCGGCCCTGGGTGTAGCCGGCCTCGGCGCTGGGTGTGCGCGCCTCGGGTGACAGCAGGTCGGCGCCGAACGCGGCCAGCGCGGCCTCGTCCGGCTCGATCACCTCGACCGTCCCCTCCAGCCGCCCCCACGACGGCTCGCCCAGGTCGGCCATGGGGGCGAGCACCAGCACCCGGTCGAAACCGGCCGCCAGGTCGGCGTTGGTGCTGGTCCGCACGCCGCCGTCCATGTACCGCGCCCCGCCGATGCTGACGCACGGCCACACGCCGGGCACGGCGCAGCTCGCCGCCACGGCGTCCACGAGGCTCACGCCGGAGCCCGGCCCGAACAGGCGCTCCTCCCCCGTGTGCGCGTCCACCGCCACGATCACCAGGTCGCGCTCGGGCCACGAGTGCGCGGGCAGCCGGGCCTCGATGACCGCCCGCCGCTCGGCCTCGCCGACCGTGTCGGCGGCCAGGGCGAGCGCGCCGATCTCGCGCCGCTGCCCGGCCGGGTCGAGCGGGCCCTGGGCGATGAGCTGCAGCTTGATCCACAACTCTTCCAGCGACACCCCGCTCGCCAGCTCGGGCGTCTGCAGCGCCGGGTCGAGCTGGCGGGCCAGCAGGTCCTTCAGCGGCAGGCCGCTGGTGACCTGGGCCGCCACGGTGGAGCCGGCCGACGTGCCGACGATCCGGTCGGCGGTGGTGACGTCCACCCCTTCGTCCGCGAGCGCGGCCAGCACGCCCGTCTCCCACGCGATCCCGGCGACGCCGCCGCCGCCCAGCACCAAGGCTCGTCTCATGGCGCCCACGGTAGCCGGGCGGTCATTCGAAGCGCACGGCGTCGTATCTCGTCGTGACGTTCAGCAGCGGAAGCGCCGCCATCGTGATGGCCAGCGCCGCCAGCGCGCTCCCGGCCAGCCCGGTGGCGAGGGCGAGGCCGGGCGGCGACCACGGGTCCCCGGCCGCCGCGGTGACGGCGTACGAGGCCGTCGAGCCCAGCGCGGCGCCCATCAGGATGCTGAGCACCAGTGGAACGGCCGTCTCGACCAGCACGATCCGGCGCAGCTCCGCGAGCCGCGCGCCCGCCGCCCGCAGCAGCGCGAACGACCGGCGCCGCTCGATCAGCCCCGCCACGGCGCCGACCGTCAGGCTGCATCCCGCTACCAGGATGACGAACCAGGTCACCAGCCGGGCGTACGTGGTCAGCTCGTCCTGCAGCCTGGTCTCCTGCAGCACGGTGTCGCGCCGGCTGTTGACGATCGCACGCGGCAGCACGATCGCCGCCCTGGTGCGGACACGTTCCTCGGCGGCGAGGCTGCCGTCGGTCCTGACGTACAGGGCCCGCACGGGCAGGCTCCCATGCCCCGGGGCCGGCTCCCTGAGCTCCCCGCTCATGACGCCGATCGTGGCGTACCGGCCGAGGCCGCGCGCCCGAGCGGAGGCGGGCAGCGGGCAGGAGGCGTTGACCACCAGCGCCAGGTCGGCGCAGGACACCGCGGAGCCTCCCGCACTGACCCTGACGACCACTGTGCCCGGATCCATCAGGGGTGCGAGGCGGCCGGCGGGCTGTTCACCGACGTAGACCTCGATCACGCCGGGACGCAGCTCGCCGTGGAAGTTCCCGCCGGGCTCCTCGCTCGCCAGCCCGGCCGCGAACGTCGCCACGGACA
Organism: Nonomuraea monospora; assembly: GCF_039531895.1. NCBI lineage: Bacteria > Bacillati > Actinomycetota > Actinomycetes > Streptosporangiales > Streptosporangiaceae > Nonomuraea > Nonomuraea monospora. Next base: position 5,331 of record NZ_BAAAQX010000066.1, on the reverse strand, counting down.
CGGTGAGCACCACCCCGCTGACCGCGCGGAAGGCGGCACGAGGATCGCCGGCCACGCGCCGCGCGGCCATCAGCGTGGCGAAGCGGCGGCCGAGCCGGCCCAGGACGCGGGCCGCCACCAGGCAGAGCCAGGGCCCGGCGACCACCGTGCCCACCATGGCGGGCAGCAGGAACCAGAGGTACAGCCCCTCGCCTGCCGGCGGCGGCACGGACGGGGCGAGGCACAGCCCGAGGACGCCTGCCGCCGGCGGCAGCACCCGCCACGCCCGGGGCGGCCTCCTGCGGACGGTCTCCGGCCCGATGCCGAGCGGCGTCACCCGGAGCCCGCGCAGCGAGACGGCCGTGGTCGCCACGGCCAGCAGCGGCACCCCGGCCAGCACAACGGCCATGGCGCCGGCCGGCACGGAGACGTCGGAGCCGAGGAAGCGCACCCCGCCGTGGGTCAGGTGCGCGGCCACGAGCGGACGGACGGCAAGGTAGCCGAGCAGGCCGAGCAGCGCCCCCGCGACGGCGCCGAGCCCCGTCTCCGCCGCCGCCATGACCGCGATCTGGGCACGGGTGGCGCCGGCCAGCCGCATGGCGGCGAAGCGCTGCTCGCGGCGGACGGCGGCGATCCTCGTGACCATGACGATGAACACGACGACGGGCACCAGCAGCAGCAACGCCCCCACGCCGAGCAGCAGCCTGGCCGCGACGGTGTAGGAGTGGTCGCCGGGCGGACCCGTCTGGATGCCGCGCACCTCCTGCGCCCCCGTGTGCGCCCGCAACTCCCGCGCGCTGTGCCCGACGACGGCCACCAACTGGTCGGGATGGGTCAGCGCCGCGGGGCCGACCGTCGCGGCGATCCGGCCGGGGAAGCGGTCCCCGAGCTGGTCCGCCGGAATGGCCTCGATCAGCCGCCGCAGCGCCGGGGAGACGGCCACCTCGCCGTCGGACGGGAGCCGGTCGAGCCCTGGCGGCACCGGCGGGCGCGGGCCGAGCGCGGCCACGTGCAGCCTGAACAGCGGCTCGCCCGCGTAGTGGTCGCTGACCCCGAGCCACAGCGCCGCGTCCTGGGCGGTCGCCGGGGTCTCGGACGTCGAGTCGCGCCACGTCGCGCGGTCCGCCCGCCCCTGCAGCGCGGACTGCCCGGTGAGGCAGAGCAGCAGCAGGACGACTCCGACGCCGACCCCGAACGCGGTCAGCCCCAGCCGTGCCAGGCTCTCCCGCCCACCGGCCAGCGCCAGCCGCAGGCCCAGCCGTACGGCGCTCACCCCGCACCCGCCAACCGACCTGACGGCCTTCATCGCGCACCCACCGGCTGGACGACCCGGCCGTCCCTGACGGTCACGGTGCGGTCGGCGAAGGCCGCCACCCTCGGCTCGTGGGTCACGAGCACCATGCAGGCGCCCTGCGCGCGTACGGTGTCCACGAGCAGCTCCATCACCTCGTCGGCGGCCACGGAGTCGAGCGAGCCTGTCGGCTCGTCGGCGAAGACCACGCGCGGGCCGGCGATGAGGGCGCGGGCCACGGCGGCGAGCTGCGCCTGGCCGCCCGACAGTTCGCCGGGCAGCCGGTCCCACAGGCCGTCCAGGCCCAGCCTGGCCACCCAGTCGGCCGCCTCGGCCAGCGCGGGCCTGCGTGAGCGGCCCGCGAGCAGCAGCGGCAGCGCGATGTTCTCGATCAGCGGCAGTTCGGGCACGAGCTGGCCGAACTGGAAGACGAACCCGAACGTGCCGCGCCGCAGCCGGCTGAGCTCGCGATCGCTGAGCCGGTCGAGCCGCACCTCACCACAAGACGCCTCACCCGCGCCGGGCCGCACCTCACCGAAGCGCACCTCGCCCGCGTCGGGCCGCAGCACGCCGCCCAGGCAGTGCAGCAACGTGGACTTGCCTGAGCCGCTCGGGCCCATGACGGCCAGGATCTCGCCGTCCGCGACACGAACGTCCGCGCCCCGCAGCGCCCGCGTACGGCCGAAGCTCTTGCTCAGCTCACGACCCTCCAGCATCACCGACCTCCTCGGCCAGGGCGGGCAGCCGGCCCGCCGCGTGCTCGATCCAGCGCAGATCCGCCTCGACGTGGAAGAGCTGATAGTCGGCGAGCAGGGCGTCCTGCGCCGAGACCGCCTCGCGGCGCATCGCGGTCAGCGCGCGCATCGCGGCCAGGTGCCGTGCCCGCTGGGCGTCGAGGAACTCGGCGGCGGGCCTGCCGGACATCAGCGCCAGCGTCACCTTGGTGAACAGCACCGCCTGGAGCTGGGGCTGCGGGTCCTCGGGTTCGGCCAGCCAGCGGTCCAAGTCGGTCACTCCCTCCGGGGTGATGGCGTAGCGCTTGCGGTCGGGGCCCGCCCCCGGCTCCACGCCGGCGACCTCCACCCGGCCGTCGCGGACGAGCTGGGCCAGCGTCCGGTAGACCTGCCCGAACCTGATCGGCTTGGCCGCGCCGAAGTGGCGGTCGTAGGCCTGCTTCAGGTCGTAGCCGTGACGGTCGCCCTCTTCCAGAAGCCCCAGCAGCGTGTAGGAGACGGTCATGCCGCTGACTATACACATCGGGTATACCCGTCGGGTATATCCGTTCCGGTGACTCCCAAGTGACTTCCAAGCCCCCACTCCTAGGTTGGCGGCCATGAGGCTCATCTACCGCGAGGAGGCCCTGCGCGAGCGGGCGCGAGGCCGTACCCCTGCACGGTTGCCGCTCGTGATCAGCGGGCCGTCCTTCCTGGTCATGTGGATCGCGGTGGCGATCGTCGTGACGGCCGGGATCGGCGTGACCGTGCTGGCGCTCGGGCTGGTGCGCTGATGCGGCGCGTCCCCGTCGTGCTGCAGAACACCGACACGGAGTGCGGCGCGGCCTGTCTGACGATGGTGCTGGCCCACCACGGCCACCGCACCACGCTGCACCAGGTCGCCGGCCGGCTGGGGATCGGCAGGGACGGGCTGAGCGCCAGGGCGATCGTGGACGGCGCGCGCGAGCACGGGCTGCGGGCGCGGGCCTTCTCGCTGGCGCCTGAGGACCTGGCGCGGGTGCCGCTGCCGGCCGTGGCGCACTGGGAGTTCAGGCACTTCGTGGTGGTGGAGCGCTGGTCGCCTGACCGGGTGGACCTGGTGGATCCCGGGCACGGGCGGCGGAGGCTGACGGCGGAGGAGTTCGGGGCGGGGTTCACCGGCGTGCTGCTGGTGTTCGAGCCGGGCGAGGGGTTCCGGCGGGGGTCGTCGTCGATGGCGGGGGCGTGGCGGCGGGAGTTCGCGCGCACGCTGCTGCGGCGGCGCAGGGGGCTGCTGGCGCAGATCGTGGCCGCCTCGTTGCTGCTGCAACTGCTCGGGCTGGCGCTGCCGCTCTTCTCCGGGCTGCTGGTCGACACGATCGTGCCGGCGCGGGCGGCGGAGGTGCTGCCGCTGCTCGGGCTGGCGATCGGGCTGGCGGGGGCGGCGCAGTTCGTGATCGGGTACCTGCGGGCGGCGCTGCTGGTGGCGGTGCGGGCCAGGGCCGACCAGGAGCTGACGGAGAGCGTGGTGGGGCGGCTGGTGGCGCTGCCGTACCGGTACTTCACCCAGCGGGCCAAGGGCGACCTGGTGACCCGGGCGGCCGGCGTGTCCACGCTGGGCGACATCCTGACCGGCCAGGTCGTCGCCGCGCTGCTGGACGGGCCGCTGGCCCTGGGCTACCTGGTGCTGGTCTACCTCTGGGATCCGGTCTTCGGGCTGGCGCTGACCGGCGTGGCCGTCCTGCAGACGGCGCTGCTGCTGTCCACCACGCGCAGGATCGCCACGCTCACCCACCAGGAGCTGGCCGCGCTGTCGGCGTCGCAGAACAGCCTGATCCAGACGATCACCGGGATCGAGACGCTGAAGGCGTCGGGGGCCGAGCGGCGGGCGGTGGACCAGTGGTCGGCGCACTTCGCCAGGCAGCTCGACGCCGACGTGCGGGCCGGGCTGACCAGGGGCCTGCTGGAGGCGGCGCTGTCGGCGATCAGGGTGACGGCGCCGCTCGCCCTGCTGTGGCTGGGCGCCTGGCGGGTGCTGGACGGGCAGCTCACGCTCGGCACGCTGATCGCGCTGAACGCGGTCGCGCTCGGCGCGCTGACCCCGCTGGGCTCGCTGATGACCGGGCTGCAGAGCCTGCAGCAGGCCGGCGCGCACTTCGACCGGCTGTCGGACATCCTCGCCGCCGAGCCGGAGCCGAGCGACGGCATCGAGGTGCTGCGGCTGCGCGGCGCGGTCGAGCTGCGCGGGGTGGGCTTCCGCCACGATCCGCGCGGCCCGTGGACGGTGCGGGACGTCTCCGTGTCCATCCGTCCCGGCCAGAAGGTCGCGCTGGTGGGCGCGTCAGGCTCGGGCAAGAGCACCCTCGCCAGGCTGCTGCTCGCGCTGCACGACCCGGTCGAGGGCGAGATCAGGTACGACGGCGTCCCCGCCGCCGAGCTGAACCTGCGCACGCTGCGCCGCCAGTTCGGCGTGGTCACCCAGGACCCGTCGCTGTTCAACGGCTCGATCAGGGAGAACATCGCGCTGAACGACCCGGGCGCCCCGATGGAGCGGGTGGTCGCGGCGGCCCGCCTCGCGGCGCTGCACGACGAGATCGCGGCCATGCCCATGGGGTACGAGACGATCCTGACGGACGGCGGCGGCCTGTCGGGCGGCCAACGGCAGCGGCTGGCCCTGGCCCGCGCGGTGCTGCCGCGCCCGAAGATCCTGCTGCTCGACGAGGCCACCAGCAACCTGGACAGCGCCACCGAGGCCGTCATCGAGGCGGGGCTCGGCACGCTCGCGCAGACCAGGATCGTGATCGCGCACCGGCTGAGCACCGTCAGGGACGCCGACCTGATCCTGGTGATCGACGACGGCCGGGTGGTGCAGCGCGGCACCCACGACGAGCTGATGGCGGCGGGCGGCCGGTACGCCGGGCTCGTGGCCGCGCAGGCGGTGCTGACTTGACCTTCATCTAGGGGAACACTGGCGGCAAAGGCTCTCGGGGGATCCATTCCGTCAGGGACACACGATGAACAACATTCACCCCAAGGTCGAAGAGGCGCTGGACACCCTCCGCCTCACCCCCGTCGCCAGGCGGCGACTGCTCACCGGAGCGGGGCTGGCCAGCGCCTCGGCGGCGGCGAGCGCGCTGCTGGGCGCGTGCTCGTCCGATCAGCCCAAGCCGGCCGCCACCGGCGGGGCGGGCACGGCCGGGGACTTCCCGGCCACGCCGAAGTGGAAGTTCGTGCTGGTCTGCCATGTCACGACGAATCCGTTCTTCACTCCCACGCAGTACGGCGCGCAGGACGCCTGCGCGTTGCTCGGCACCGAGTTCCAGTGGACGGGTTCGAAGGACTCGATCGTGGCCGAGATGGTCAACGCGT
>NZ_BAAAQX010000065.1:0-42162 GCF_039531895.1 Nonomuraea monospora | reverse complement strand
CTCGAACGACACGTGGTGGACCGAGGTGTGCGGTCCGCGGGCGATCGCGAGACTGTGGTGCCAGTCGTTGCACCGCATGAAGTGCATCATCTCGCCCATGTGACTGCTCCAGAGCGTGTCGCTGAGCCTGAAACCGAGCACCTTCTCATAGAAGTCCCGCGTGCGATTCGGATCGCTGGAGTTCATCACGGCGTGGGAGATCCTGACCGGGACGGCCTCCCCCGCCTCGACCGCGCGATACCGTCGCGTCGCGACATCGGCCGAGATCTCGATGGTGCGGCCGTCGATGTCGAAGAAGCGGAACCCGTAGCCGCCGCCGGCGGTCTGCAGCTTGTCCGGCTCGCCGACCAGCCGTACGCCCTCGCTGCCCAGCCTCGCGGCCAGCGCGTCCACGGCGGCCTTGTCGGTGGCACCGAACGAGATGAGGTCCAGCCGCTTCTCAGCCGCCTTGCGCAACCGGATGACGTACTGCTCCGGCGAGCCTTCGGCCGCGAGGTAGGACAGGTTTCCGTCGGTGCCGGCCTCGTTCAGCCCCCAGGTTTCCCGGAAGAACGCGCGCTGCGTGTCGTAGTCGGGCACGGCCAGGTCCACGTGCCGAAGGTGGGTGATCCCGTACTCGTTGACGTTGGACATCTGCTTCTCCTTGTGCGGTGCGGCCACGCTAAGCCGAGACCCGGCGGATGCGGAAGGAGCGGCCTTCGATGGCTGGTATCCGAGGTGCAGGTATATCCCCGGGCGATGCCAGCCATCTGGCTTCGCGGCTTCCGGTCGCGCCCCTGACGTGGTGTCCTGTCACCTGCCACGAGGGTGACGAGCGTCACAGACCGAGAAGGAGCCCCCATGCCTTCCTCCCAGACCCAGCGAGTTCTCGTCGTCGGTGGCGGCATCACCGGCAGCGTCCTTTCGCTCGCGCTCTCCAGGAAAGGCGTCGATGTCGTCCTGCTGGAGATCCGTGAGGAGTGGACCGGCATCGGGCACGGCATCACGCTGCAGGGCAACGCGCTGAAGGTGTTCCGCAGCGTCGGCGTCTTCGACGAGATCGCGGCCGAGGGGTACGGCTTCGACAAGCTGAGGATGTTCGGAGCCGACGGTCATCAGATCATGGAGATTCCCACACCACCGATGGGCGGCAGCGAGGTCCCTCCGACCATGGGCGCCATGCGCTCGCATGTCGCGGCTGTGCTGTCGCGGCGCGTGATCGAGGCGGGCGTGGACGTACGGCTCGGCGCGACGGTCACCGGGATGGAGGACCGTGGTGATCATGTGGCGGCGACCCTGTCCGACGGCTCGGTCGAGTCGTTCGACCTGATCGTCGGCGCCGACGGCATCCGCTCGAAGGTGCGCAAGATGATGGGGATCGACGCCGAGCCGTTCTCCGTGGGCATGGGCATCTGGCGCGCTGTCACCGCCCGGCCGTCCGCGATGGACTGCAGTGGTGTCTACTTCGGCGGCCCGAAGTACAAGGCCGGCTATACGCCCATCGCCGAGAACCTCTGCTACGCGTTCCTCATCGAGGGCGAGCTCGACCGTGCCTACATCGGCGAGCATCGCAACGGCGCCGTGATGAAGGAGCACGGCCAGGGGTACGGCGGCGTCTGGGGCGAGGTACGCGACGGCCTGGCCGACGACGCGATCGTCAACTACCAGTACATCGAGGCCATCCGCATCGACGAGCCGTGGCATCGCGGCCGCTCGATAGTGATCGGTGACGCGGCGCACGCGTGCCCTCCGCTGATCGCACAGGGAGCGGCGATGTGCGCCGAGGACGCCGTCGTGCTCGCGGAGATGCTCACCGGCGGTGACGGCGTCGAGGAGGCGCTGCACAAGTTCATGGAACGGCGGCTGCCGCGTGTGCGGATGGTGCTGGACAACAGCCTGCTCCTGGCCGAGTGGGAGATCCGTCCGGACACTCCGGGCGCCGACCCCGGCCGGGTCCTCGACCAGACACTGCACGCCATGGTGGCACCGGCCTGATCGCCGCAGCGGGCTCCGACCGGATTCGTGGTCGGGCATGCCACCGATCGGCCCCGATGATGCCCCACGACCCAGTCCCCCATGGAGAAGGAGATCGGCCGTGATCTGGAGCGACGGCAACCCTGGCGCTGAGAGGCCGGGACAGGGCGCCCATGCCCGCGAGCGGGTGACCGCTCGATGACACTGCTGCTCGACGACGCCGCCGTACAGACCGCCTTCGACTGGCGCATGGCCGTGGACGCACTGCGCGAGGCCTACGCCGGAGCAGTGGACGACCTCCGGTACCCGCCACGGGTCATGGCCCGGGGAAACGGCACCTGGCTCCGGGTCCTGAGCGGAGTGGGCTCCGCCGACGGGCTCATGGGGGCCAAGCTCATCGCCGCGTCCATGGAGACGCGACGGGCTTCGTACCTCATTCCGCTGTTCGACCAGCGTTCCGCGGAGCTGGTCGCCCTCCTGGACGGGCATTCCGTCACGGGCTTCCGTACGGCGGCCACGTCGGCCCTGGCCGCGGACCTGCTGGCGGTCCCCGGAGCCCTGACCGTCGCGGTGATCGGCTCCGGCTTCGAGGCCAAGAACCACGTGCGCGCGCTGCGTGCGGTCCGTGAGGTCAAGGCCGTGCGCGTGTACAGCCCGCGTGCGCAGAGCCGTGCACGGTTCACGGCGGAGCTGGCCGACCTGCCGGTGGCGGCCGTGGAGACGGCAGAGGCGGCACTGGCCGGCGCCTCGCTGGTGATCTGCGCCGCCAGGTCCCGCGATGAGTCCCCCACCTTGCTCGGGTCCTGGCTGCGTCCCGGAATGACCGTCGTGTCCATCGGCTCCACCCTGCCCGAGCAGCGCGAGGTGGACACCGAGGTGATCGCGCGGGCCGACGTGATCGTCGCCGATGTGCTCAAGGAGGTCCTTGAGGACACCGGGGACCTGCTGGCCGCGCGGGCTGCCGGCGTCGACGCGACGGACAAGGCGGGCTCGCTGGCCGATCTCGTCAGCGCCCGCCACCCCGGCAGGGTCGGCGACGGGCAGATCGTCCTCTACAAGTCGGTGGGGTCCGCGGTCCAGGATCTGGCGGTCGCGGACATGTGCGCCCGCAACGCCCGGCGCCTGGGGATCGGCGTCGTGCTGCCGATCAGCATCCCGCCCGTACAGAAGTAGGGGCCTGCAATGAGCGCACGACTGACCCGCTCGCCGAGCCCCCGCGGCCCCGGCGCTCGTTGAGCCCGGTCGGCCCGAGTCACGCATCGAGAAGGAAGATCATGCCTGTCTACAGCAGGAAAGGGGCGCGGGACCGGGCTCGCGAAAAGCTCGTCGGCGCCATCAACTGCACGATCCCGTCGTTCACTCAGGACCTGCGTGGCATCAACGACAAGGCCATCCGCCACGACGTCGCGCTGGCCGAACGGCACGGATTCCTCGGCACCCTCGGGGTCTGCGAGGTCAGCATCACCCTGCCCGAGTACCTGGACTTCCTCCGCGTGGTGCGGGACGAGGTCGTCATCTCCATGCCCATCGAAGGCGAGCTCATCCCGCTGTCACAGATCATGCCGATCCGTCTGTCGGCCACGAACGAACCGGCGCGGCCCGCGCCGAAGGGAGACTGAGGTGAGGCGTTCGTCGTTCGCCGATTGCGCACGGACATGAAGCCGGCTCCGTTCACCTACCTGCGAGCGCGCACCCGGGCCGAGGTCGACGAGGCGCTGACCGAGTTCCCGGACGCCGCGCTGCTGGCCGGCGGGCAATCACTGCTGCCGCAGCTCAACGAACGCCGGATCCGGCCCGCGGCCCTCGTCGATGTCAACGCACTCCAGGACGAGCCCGAGCACCCTTCCTGGGACGGCGACGGCCTGCGCATCGGTCCGATCGTCCGCCAGGCCGCCCTCGAACGATCACCGGAGGTGGCCCGGCACGCGCCGCTGCTGGCGACGGCCCTGCGCAAGGTCGCCTATCCAGCCGTCCGCAGCCGGGGCACGCTGGTCGGCGCGCTGGCCCACGCTCATCCCCGGTCGGAGCTGCCGGCGACGTTCGTGCTGCTGGGCGGGACCGTGCAGGTCCGTAGTTCCGGCGGCACGCGGAAGGTCGAGGCCGGAGAGCTGTTCACCGGTCCATGCCGGACGAGCCTGCGCCCGGGCGAGTGGATCGAAGGGGTGAACATCCCAGGCGCCTCGCCCACCGCGGGCTTCGGGCTGGCGGAGTTCAGCCGCCGAGGCGCGGACTTCGCTCTGTGCGGTGCGGTCGCACGCGCGGACCAGGGGCGGATCTCGCTGGTGTGGTTCGGGCGAGGTGCCACGCCGCGTCCGCATTCCCTGCCCGGGACTTCCCATCAGCCGCTCGCGGCTCGCATCGCCCAGCATGTGCGGGAGATGCCGCATTTCGACGGGGGCGACGCGGCCTACCACCACCACCTGGCAAGCAGTCTGGCGATGCGTGCCGTACGCCAGGCTCTGAAGGAGGCGTCACCATCCGATGATCCGCGTTAGCCCCGGGAACGAACTGACGGTCCGGCTGACCGTCAACGAAGCCGGCCACACCCTGCGGGTGGACCCGCGCGAGCCGCTCAGTGACGTCCTGCGTCACCGGCTCGGACTGACCGGAACCCACGTCGGATGCGAGCAAGGCGTCTGCGGCTGCTGCACCATCCTGTTCGACGGCGAGCCGGCCCGCGCGTGCCTGGTGCTGGCCGTACAGGCGGACGGCCACGAGATCCGCACGGTGGAGTCGCTCACGCAGCCGGACGGCGGGTTGCATCCGCTGCAGGAGGCCTTCGGCCGCCATCACGCGCTGCAGTGCGGCTTCTGCACGCCGGGGCAGCTCATGAACGCCCTGGCGTTGCTCCCCCGTGCGGCCTCGATGAGCGACGACGACCTCCGCGGCGCGATCTCCGGGCAGCTGTGCCGGTGCACCGGTTACACCCCGATCGTCGACGCGATCCGCACGGCCGCGGGCGACCTGACATGAGGCGCGAGGACCAGCGGCTGCTCACCGGCGCCGGCCGGTTCGTGGACGACCTGGGGGGCGATGCCGTGCACGCCGCGTTCCTGAGGAGCGCGCACGCCCATGCCCGCATCCGGGCGATCGACGCGGAGGCGGCCAGGAGGATGGACGGCGTGCTGGCCGTCTACACCTTGGCGGATCTGCCGGCCACGGCACGCGAGCCGCTGCCGATCCTCTATCCGAACGCCGCCATCACCCAGCCGCAGACCCCGCCACCGCTCGCCGGCGAAGCCTGTTACGTGGGGCAGCCCCTGGTCATGGTCGTCGCCGAGACGCGCGCCATCGCCGAGGACGCGATCGACACCATCGAGGTCGGCTACGATCTCCTGCCGGTCGCCATCGACCTCGCCGAGACCGCCGCCGGTCGGCAGGGCCCCGCCCATGACGGCGCGGCCGACTCCATCGCCGCGCACTACAGCGACGAGTGCGGCGACGTGGAGGAGGCGATGCGCACCGCAGACCATGTCCTGGAGCTCGTGGTGGTGGCGGAGCGCGCGTCCGGCCAGCCCCTGGAGGGGCGCGGTGTCGTGGCGCGATGGGACGCCGACACCGGCCGGCTGGCGGTCACCGACTCCACCCAGCTTCCGCTGCAGGTACGCGTGCTGCTCGCGCGCGCCCTCGGCCTCGATCTCGACCACATCGACGTGCACAGCCCCGACCTCGGCGGCGGCTTCGGCACCAAGAGCTTCCGCCTCTACCCCGAGGAGGTCCTCGTCCCCTTCGCGGCGATGCGGCTGGCCAGGCCGGTCAAATGGATCGAGGACCGCGCCGAACACCTGCTCGCGGCGGCACACCAGCGCTCGCAGATCCATCAGGTACGGCTGGGCGTCGGGCGGGACGGCCGGATCCGTGCACTGGACGTCGAGTTCCTGCATGACATGGGCGCGTACTGCCAGTTCGGGCTGCTGATCCCGCTGGTGACGGCGAGCGGGCTGGCCGGCCCGTACGCCATCGGCAACGTGCGGGTCCGCTTCCGTGCCGTCTACACCAACACCGTCCAGGTCTCCCCCTACCGGGGCTCCTCGGCCCCGTTCTCAACCTTCGTGATGGAGCGGGCGATCGACCACGTGGCGCGGGCCCTCGGGCTCGACCGCGCCTTGGTCCGCCGCCGCAACTTCGTCCCCCGCGACGCCTTTCCCCACGACACCGGCCTGCGGGCGGCGTTCGGCGACGGCACCGTCACCTACGACTCCGGCGACTACTCCGGTGGCCTCGAAGCCGTCCTGACCGCCATCGGCTGGCGGGACTTCCCCGAGGCCAAGGCGAGGGCGGCCGGGCAGGGACGCCTGCTGGGCATCGGCCTGGCCGCCTATGTCGAGGCGACCGGGATCGGCCCGTACGAATCGGCGCGGGTGCGCATCGACCCGAACGGTTCGGTCCAGGTCGCGGTGGGCTCCCCTTCCAGCGGCCAAGGTCATGAAACGGTGCTCGCCGCGGTCGCGGGCCGCGTGCTCGGCGTCGATCCGGAACGCGTCGTCGTGACCGGCGGCGACAGCCGCCAGATTCCGTACGGGTACGGCACCTATGGCAGCCGTACGGCCGTGGTCTGCGGCAACGCCGTCCTGCTCGCCGCTCGGGCGGTCGCCGGGCAGGCCCTCGCTCTGGCCGCGGCCACCCTGCGCGTGCCCGCCGATGAGCTCGTCCTCGACGAGGGTCTCGTCCGCCACACCGGCGATCCGCATCGCGCGATCCCGCTGGCGGTGCTCGCGCAGATCGCCGTCGCGGCTCCCCCTCCTCCGGGCGCCGACCCCGGTCTGTCGGCTCTGCGAACCTATGTGCCGCGCACGACCCCGTACGCGTCGGGGGCGCACGCGTGCGTCGTCGAGGTCGATCCCGCCACCTTCGACATGCGAATCCTGCGCTACGTCGCGCAGCACGACTGCGGGCCCGTGCTCAACCCCATGATCGTCGAAGGCCAGGTCGTGGGCGGCGTCGCGCACGGGATCGCCGAGACGTTCTACGAGCGACGGGTCTACGACCCGTCCGGGCGGCCCGTGACGCGGAACTTCCACGACTATCTGATGCCGTACGCGACCGAGATCCCCCGGGTCGAGCTGCTGCACGCCGAGACTCCGGCGCCCGGCAACGAGCTCGGCGTCAAGGGCGCCGGCGAAGCGGGGATCATCCCGGTCTCGGCGGCGATCATCAGCGCCCTTGAGGACGCGGTCGGCGTGGTCATCAACCGTACCCCGATGACGCCGCAGGAGCTCTTCCACGCCTCGGCCCGCTGCTGATGGCTGGCATCGGGAATCCACGGTTCCGCCGGGCTGACAGCCCGACCTAGCATCACCGGCATATTCGCGGCCGTGCAGGAGGATTCATGGCCCATCTCCCCGCCCACGCCCATCCCCGTAGCGCCGTCCCTGAGCTGACCCGGGCCGCCCTGGACGGCTTCGCCGAAGCCGTGGGCGCCGATCACGTCCTGGTCGGAGCCGCCTGCGACGAGTATGCCGACCCGTACTCGTTCCTCGGCCCCGAGACTGTCAGACCGTCCGCGGTGGTCCTGCCCGGCTCGGTCGTGGACGTCCAGGCGGTCGTGCGCGTGGCCGCCCGCCACGGCGTCCCGCTGTGGCCGGTCTCCCGGGGCAAGAACCTCGGCTACGGCGGCGCCGCTCCGCGCGTGCCGGGCAGCGCCGTCGTCGACCTGCGGCGGATGGACCGGATCGTCGAGGTGAACGACGAGCTCGGCTACGTCGTGGTCGAGCCGGGGGTCACCTTCCTCGCCCTGGCCGGCCACCTGCGCGACATCGGCTCGGCGTTGATGCCGTCGGTGCCCGAGATCGGCTGGGGCAGCGTCCTCGGCAACACTTTGGAGCGCGGTATCGGGTACACCGCCCATGGCGATCACTCCGCCTTCCAGTGCGGCATGGAGGTCGTGCTCGCCGACGGGACCGTCGTCCGCACCGGTATGGGCGCGAAGACAGGCAGCGAGGCTTTCGCGCTGTTCAAGGGCGGATACGGCCCCTCCATCGACGGGCTGTTCTTCCAGTCGAACCTCGGCATCGTCACCCGGCTCGGCATCTGGCTCATGCCACGGCCCGAGAGCATCGCCGTGTGCATGGTCACCGCCCCGGAGGAGGACGCGCTCGCGGGCCTCGTCGAGGCCATCCGGCCGCTGCTGCTGGACGGCACCGTGCAGAGCACCGTGGTCGTCGCCAACGCGGTGACGATCGCGAGCATGGTGAGCGTGCGATCGGACTGGTACGACGGCGATGGGCCGATGCCCGACCAGGTGATCGACGCGATCACCGACAGGCTGCACATCGGGCGCTGGAACGCCAAGTTCGCCCTGTACGGCCCGGCGCCCCTGGTGGAAGCGCGGCTCGAGGTCATCCGCGCGGCCATACCGGAAGCGGAGCTGACGGTGACGACCTACGCGGGAGATGTGAACCCCGCCGACGTGCACCCTGCGGACCAGGTCCAGCTCGGTATCCCCAGTACGGATCTCATCCGGATGGCGGCGTGGAGCGGTGGCGCGCCCGCGCACACCGACTTCTCCCTGGTGTGCCCGCCCACCGGCCACGACGCCGTACGCCAGATGCGCATCATCCGAGACCGGGTCGAGGCGCGCGGCTTCGACTACTCCGGGGTGTTCATCATGAACCCCCGGCACGCGATCTCCCTGGCTCCCATCCCCTTCGACGGGAACGATCCGGACCGCTGCCGGCAGGTGGCCGGCCTGGTTCCCGAGCTCATCGCCGCGGCATCCGCCGCGGGTTACGCCTCCTACCGCAGCCACACCGCGTTCATGGATCTCGTCGCCGACCAGTACGACGCCAACGACTCCGCCCTGCGGCGAACGGTGGAACGCATCAAGGAGGCCCTGGACCCTCAGGGCATCCTCGCGGCCGGCAAGCAGGGGATCTGGCCGCGGACGTCGTGAGGAACCCCCCATCGCCATCAAGGAGCGATCTCATGCGTCCTCTTCGGATAGTTCCGATACTCATCTGCACCGCGCTCCTGGCCTTGACGGCCTGTGGGAGCGATTCGGGCGGCGGCCAAGGGGGCGGCGCACGTTCGACCGCCGCGGGAGCCGCATCGCTGGAAACCGCGTACAAGGGAGTGGTCGGGCAACCGCCCACCAAGACCATCACAGCCAAGGGGGGCGGCCTGGCCTGGGTCGTCTCGTGCGGTGAATCGCTGGAGACCTGCGCGACGCCCACGGCCGGCGCGCTCGCCGCCGCCAAGGCGGCGGGCTTCGAGACGAAGCTGTGCGACGGGAAGCTCAACCCCCAGGGCTGGTCGGAATGCATCCGGCAGGGCATCAGCGCGAAGGCCGCCGGCATCCTCATCGTCGGCCAGGACTGCGCGAGCTTCCAGGCCGCGCTGCGGGAGGCCCAGGCGGCCAAGATCCCGACCATCGGCGCAGGCGGCAACGACTGCGACGTGACCGGCGGGCAGAAACTCTTCAGCGCCTCCATCCAGAAGATGCCCGGCATGACGAGCGAGCAGTGGTGGAACCAGATGGGCGCCTTGCAAGCCGACTGGATCATCGGCAGAACCGGTGGCCAGGCACAGGTCCTCAGCACGATGTTCACCGACGCGATCTGGGGTGACTGGATCCAGGACGGCTTCACCCAGCGGCTCGGAACCTGCGCCGGTTGCAAGGTGCTCGACACGGTCCAGATCAGCAACCAGGACGTCGCGAGCGGTCAGCTGGGCCAGAAGTTCTCCACCGCGTTGCTCAAACAGCCCACCGCGAACGCGGTCAACTTCCCCATCGACGGCTGGTTCTTCACCGGTCTCGGCCAGGCCGTGCGGAGCTCGGGCCGGACCGGCGACCTGCGCGTGATCGGCGCCTTCGGTGACCAGGGGAACCTGCGGGCCATCGCGGAGAACAGCGGCCAGGACGCCACGGTCGCCTTCAGCGCTGAGTGGGACGGCTGGGCGGGGGTGGACGCTCTCATCCGGGTGCTCGCCGGGCAGGACGCTCAACCGGCCGGCATCGGCCTGCAGGCCATCGACGCGGACCGGAACATGCCGCAGAGCGGCACGTCCTTCGCGTACAACCCGAAGGTGGACTTCGAGGCGGCGTACAAGTCGGCGTGGGGGATCTCGTGACGGCCCCGATCGCGGCGTACACGCTCGACGCCCGGGGGGTCCGCAAGCGGTTCGGCGGCACCCAGGCGCTCGACGACGCCGGTCTGCGGCTTCGTCCGGGCACCATACACGCGCTGCTCGGCGGCAACGGGTCCGGCAAGTCGACGATGATCAAGTGTCTGGCCGGCGTCCACCGTGCCGACGACGGCGAAGTCGACATCCTCGGCCACAGCATGAGGGCCTGCGACATCACCCCCGCCGAGGTCCATCGGGCCGGCCTCCGCGTCGTCCACCAGGACCTCGGCCTCTTCGACCGGGCGAGCATCGCGGAGAACTTCGCCTTCGAGAGCGGATTCCCCACCACTCCGGCCCGGACCATCGCGTGGCGCGAACTGAACCGGCAGGTCTCGCGGATCCTGGAGCTGCACCGTATCCCCGCCCGGCCCTCGGACCTGGTCGGCAGCCTGCGACCGGCGCAGAAGACATTGGTCGCCATCGCGCGGGCACTGCGGGATCAGCACCGGGGCGAGATGGTGCTGCTCCTGGACGAGCCGACCGCGAGCCTCCCGGAAAGGGAGTCCGCGCTGCTGTTCGCCGCCCTTCGGGAACGGGCGGAGCACGGGCAGGCGATCGCGCTGGTCACCCACCGGCTCTCGGAGGCGCTGACCGTCGCCGACGACATCACCGTGTTCCGCGACGGCCGGGTCGCCGGGACACTGCCGGCTGCCGCGGCCGACCACGACCGGCTGGTCAGCCTGCTGGCAGGCCCGGCCGGCACGCCGGAAGCCGTCCACGACCCGCCGGCCGGAAGTGTCCATGGCGGCTCGCTCCTGGACGTGCGGTCGGTATCGGCCGGTCCGCTGCGAGACCTCGACCTCACCGTGCGCGCCGGCGAGATCGTCGGTATCGCCGGGCTCCTGGGTTCCGGTCGCTCGACCCTGCTCAACGTGATCTTCGGAGGGGTCGAGCCGGTCTCGGGCACGGTGCTGCTCGACGGGGTAGCGCTGCGGCCCGGCGACATCGCCGGCGCGATGGCCAGGGGCGTCGCGCTGGTGCCGGAGAACCGCCTGCGCGACGCCGCCTTCACCACGATGTCGGTGAGCGAGAACGCGTCGGTGACGGTCCTGGGGCGGCTGTGGAGGCTCTGGATGCGCAACCGCCGCGAACGTCAGGAAGCCGAAGCCCTGGTTCGCAGGTACGCCGTCAAGACGCACGACGTGGGGCAACCCTTCCTCCAGTTGTCGGGAGGCAACCAGCAGAAGGTCGTCCTGGCCCGCTGGCTGCGCCGCGATCCGCGGCTGCTCCTCCTCGATGAGCCGACCCAGGGCGTCGACGTCGTCGCCCGGACCGAGATCTACAACGCCATCCGCGACGCCGCCTCCCGTGGTTGCGCCGTCGTCGTGGTGTCCTCCGACCACGACGAGCTGGCCACCCTGTGCGACCAGGTCGTCGTCCTCAGCGGCGGCAAGGCCGTCGCACGCATCCCCCGGGCGATGCTCACCCCAGACACGATCACCCGCCAGGTCCAGCCGGTCCGCAAGCCGTTGGAGTCCACTTCATGATCAACACCGACGTCGCGGTGCCCACCGACGAGACGGCCGGAGCCGTACCGCGGCGCAGGGCCGTCTCACTCCTGCACTTCGCCGAAAGGTACGCCCTGGTCGGTCTGCTCATCGCGGTCGCGGTGTTCTTCACGCTGCTTCCGGCGAGCTCCGAGGTCTTTCCGACACCGGCCAACCTCCGGATCCTGGCGGCCGGCCAGTCGGTCACGCTGCTGATCGCCCTGGCCGCGCTCATTCCGCTCGTCGCCGGGCAGTTCGACTTCTCCGCGGGCGCGGTCGCGGCGGCCTCCTCGGTCACCATGGCGGGGATGATGGCCCATCACGACGCGCCCCTGTGGGCGTGCGTGGTCGCGGCGCTCGCGCTCGGCCTGGCCGTGGGGCTGGTGAACGGCATCGCGGTGAGCGTGTTCGGCATGAACTCGTTCGTCATCACCCTGGCGGTCGCCACCCTGCTCGGCGGAGGCATCCAGTGGTACACACAAGGCCGCACGATCAGTAACAACATCTCCCCCGCCCTCATCGACTTCGGCTCGCTGACGTGGGCCGGTATCCCGCGGGTCCTGCTGGTCGTGACGTCCGCCACGCTGGTGATCTACTACCTTCTCGACCAGACCCCGTACGGCCGTTCGCTGCGCGCCATCGGTGACAACCCCGGTGCGGCCCGCCTGGTCGGCATGCCCGTCGCCCGCTACGGCGTGATCGCGTTCGCCGCCGGAGGGGTGCTGGCCGCACTCGCGGGCCTCGTCCTCACCGCCAGGATCGGTGGGGCGACGGCCGACAACGGGACCTCGATGATCTTTCCGGCGCTGGCCGCGGTCTTCCTGGGTGCGACGGCCATCCAGCCCGGGCGCTTCAACTTGTTCGGCACCGTCGTAGGAGTCGCGCTGGTCGCGGTGAGTGTCAGCGGCCTGACGCTCGCGGGGGCCGCAGACTGGGTGAACCCGGTCTTCAACGGAGCCGCGCTCGCGATCGCCGTCGCCATCTCCACGTATCTCGCGCGGCGTTCACGCAGAATGTGACGCGCCGGCCGAAGCCTGGCCGCATTCAGTCTCCGATTCGACCTCGACCGCGACCTCGTGCAGCAACCGGCGCAGCCAGACACCTGCCGGGTCCTCCTCACGCCGCGGATGCCAGTGCACGACCTCGGTGATCGAAATCGGTTGCAAGGGCGTCTCGGCGATGACGAGATCGAGCATGCCCAAGCACCGCCGCGCCAGCCGCTTGGGGACGAACCCGCACATGGTGGTGCCGGACACGGCGTGCAGGAGGCTCAGCGAACTGGTCACCTGGACCAGGACGGTGCGGTGGATCCCGTTACGGAGCAACTCGGCCTCCACCGGCAGCATCGGCTCGTCACCGGGGATGAACTCGGCGGCCGCGTGCGGCATCTCCTGAAGGTCCGCCAAGGTCAGGGTGCCGCTGCGCAGGTGCGGATTGCCACGGTCGACGACGCAGACGAACTCATCGGTGAACAAGGGCTGGGTGCGGCCAGGGAGCGCGAAGTGCAGCGGGAAGATGATGAGATCGCGGCGCATCAACTGCTGCTCGTACTGCTCCCTGGTCATCGGGATCGAGTTGAACGCGACCGAGCAACCCGGTCCGCGCTCGCTCAGCAACCGGGTCAGGGGCTCGGACAGCACGGTCATGGCGTACTCGGACATGCTCAAGGTGAACCGCTTGCTGCTCATGGCGGGATCGAAGCTCCGGGGGGTGCCCAGCAGCAGGTCGGCCGTCTCGATGGCCTCGGCCACCACCGGCCGCAGCCGCTCGCCCAGCGGCGTCAGCGTGAAGCCACGGCCGGTCCACGTGAGCAGGTCGTCCCCGAAGTGCTTCCTGAGCCGGGTCAGAGCGCCGCTCATCGCGGACTGGCTCATGGTGAGGCGGTCGCCGGCGTGCGTGAGATTGCGTTCCTGCAGGAGCGCGTGGAGCGGCAGGAGCAGGTTGGCGTCGATGCCCCGGAGTCCTTTGTGCATGGCAGAGCCCATGATAGCGAGGGCCATGACCTGCCCCTCCGTAGACGACGGGGGCCTCACCAGACTCAAGGGAAACCCCAGTGAATCGCTCTGTTCATCGGCGGGTAATCGAAGGCAGAATCAGACCATGTCGCTCGGAGGAACCGACCTCAACCTTTTACTGCAGCTCAAGGTGCTGCTTGAGGAAGGCAACGTGACACACGCCGGGGAGCGTCTGTCCTTGAGCCAGCCGACGATGAGCGCGGCGCTGGCCCGCCTGCGACGCAAGTTCAACGACGAGCTGCTCACGCGGAACGGACGGGAGTACGAGCTGACTCCGTTCGCCCAGGAGCTGCTGCCCGAGGTGCAGCACGCCGTCCGGCTGATGTCCAGAGCTCTGCAGGTGGAGGAGCCCTTCGACCCCGGCAGCAGCGACCGCTGCTTCACCCTGGCGATGAGCGACTACGCGATCGCGGTGATCCACGAGCCGCTGGTGGCCCGGGTGACCGAGCTCGCGCCCGGCGTCCGCCTGCGGATCCACCCCATGAAACCGCAGCTGAGGTCCGCCGAGCGCGCCTTGCTCGAATTCGACGCGCTGATCGCGCCGCTCGGTTTCGGCTTCCACGGCGAGTCACGCCTGCTGTGGCGGGACCGGATGGTCTGCCTGGTGGACAAGCGCAACCCGCGGCTGCGCGAGGGGCGGCTACGCCTGACCGACCTGGAGGAGATGCCGCACGCCAACGCTTGGTTCGGGCCCGATGAGGCGACCCCCGTCGACCGGGTCTTCGGCGAGCTGGGGATCACCCGCCGGGTGGAGGTCATGGTCGCGGGCTGGCTTCCGCTTCCGTTCGTCATCGAGGGCACCGACCTCGTGGCGGTCGTCCCCGAACGGCTGGCCCGCCTCCACCGGCGCGGCGACGGACCGCTGGCGCTGGTCGAGCCGCCGTTCGGCGAGGTGGCGCTCAACGAGGGCTACTGGTTCATCCCCGACCGGCTGGCCAGCCCCGCCCATGAGTGGTTCTTCGCCCAGCTCGACGAGGTGGGCAAGGAGCTGAGCGCGCGCGGCCGGCGACTCGATCAGTCAGCGGCCTGCCACGGCCGCGTCGAAGTCCCCACCATGTCCGCGCAAGAGGCCTCCTGACGGCAGACAGAACCGGCTCGCCGGGCTCCCTCCCTGGGGTTCGGGGCTCATGGCGCCAGGGCGGACAGGCCGCCGTCGATCAGGATGTCGGCGCCGTTGATGAAGGACGCGTCATCGGAGGCCAGGAAGACGGCGAGCCGGGCGACGTCCTCCGGCTCACCCGCTCGGCCGGCCGGGATGGTGTTCAGCACACTCTTGGCCGGGCCTTCGGGCTCGTCGAAGAACCCGCCCGTGGCCGGGGTCTTGATCGGTCCTGGGCTGATGACGTTACAGCGGATCCCGTGCCGGCTGCCCGCCACCACCAGGTGCCGGGTGAAGGCCGCCACCCCGCCCTTGGCCGCGCCGTGCGCGCTCTGGCCGACGAACATCGCGCCCCGGTGCGCCGCGATCGACGCCACGTTGAGCACCACGCCGCCCCCACGCGCGACCAGGTGGGGCCAGGCCGCCCGCGTGCTCTCGTACACGAGGTGCAGCTCATTGCGGATGGTGAAATACCACTCCTCGGCCGGCTGCTCCGGGAACGAGCCGAGTCTCAACGCTGACGCGTTGTTGTACAGGATGTCCACGCCGCCGAACGCGTCGGCCGCTGCCCGCACCCAGGTCTGCGCGCCCTCGGCGGTCCCCAGATCCACCGGCGCGACCGAGATCATCCGGCCGCCTGCCGCTTCCACCAGTTCGGTCGTCTCCCGCGCCGTCTTCTCGTCGAGGTCGCAGCCCGCCACGGAGGCTCCCTCGGCCGCGAACGCCAGCGCCGCCGCACGGCCCATGCCCTGGCCGGTCCCGCTTATCAGTGCGACCTTTCCTGCCAATCTGCCCATGACCCGCAGGCTAGAGTCCTGCGGAAATCGTTGGAAACGTGCGTCGGCGATGGCTGGCATAGCGAAACGCGAACCCGCCCCGTCGTACGCGCCCGACCGGTGCGGCTCACCGGCGGGCGCGTGTCGTCTTCTGATCAGTAGTTACGGGTCCGGCCGAACCACACGTTGCGGGCCTGAAAGGTCGTGTTGCCAGAGGGGCCGGGTTGCTGGTCCCAGGCAGGGTCACTGTCGTCGATACCCGATGCCCAGGAGCCCATCTGCAGGTTGATGATCAGGTACTGCGGGATGCCGGCCCAGCCTTCGCCCACGTGCGTGGCCTGGTACACCCCGTCGAAGTAGTAGTCGAGGACGACGTCGTCGCCGTCCTTCACCATCCAGACCCGGTACTTGTGCCAGGTGCCGGGGTCGTGGCCGCTGACCTCTGTCCGGTCGGCGGGGACGTCCTCGCCGGCCGCCTTGGTCCAGGTGTTGAAGAGGTTCGTGGAGTCGCCGACGTACTCCAGGATGTCGCTCTCCGGCGGCCAGTCCGGGTAGATGCCGGTGGTCCAGAAGGCGGGCCAGATACCCAGGCCGGTCTGGGTGCGGAACTCGCCCTCGATGTCGTACTCGGGGAACTGGTCGTCGATGACGATCGGCTCTTTGGCGTGCACGGTGCCGGAGTGCCACCAGATCGGGGCGTTCGGCGCGCTGGGGCTCTGCTCGGTGGACTGGCTCAACCGGGTCGCGGTCAGGGTCAGGACCCCACCGGACAGCGTGACCTTGCTCGACAGCATCTTGGCGGCGCCGTTGTGGTAGGCGCCCCAGGGATAGCCGTAGTTCCATTCCTGAGTGAAGGCCGTGGTGCTGTTGAAGGAGGACTTCTCGACGAGGTTCTCCCAGGTAGCCGCGCTATGCCGGGCGCGGGTGGCGGCCTCGGACGCGGCCCGCGCCTCGGCGGGGTTCAGCGCGAGCCCCACCATACCGGCGGCGGTCGCTGAACCCAGGGTGATGAACTTGCGGCGATCGATCATTCCCTCTGACATGTGATCCTTTCTTCAACACAGTTGAGCGAAACTCAGAGTTCGGTCAGCCGGCGTGGGCCGCTCAGCCCTCATCGCGGAAAAGATCAATCCGTGATCATGGCGCGGGCCTTCTTGAGCGGCGGCGTCAGGACCCCGTCCTGGTTGACGAGGAAGACCACGGTGTAGCCCTTGGCCGTGAAGACGTCGAGCATCGCCTCGTACCCCATGGTGCCGCCGCTGTGGCCGAAGGCGCGCACGCCGTTGCGGGCCCAGTCCATGAAACCGTAGGCGTACTTGTTCTGCGGGCCCGTCTCTACCTTGCCCTCCGTGACCGTCTTGGTGAGCGTGGCGTTGAGGAGCTTGTGCTTCCGCAGCGCCTGGGTGAACTTCAGCATGTCGCCCGCCGTGGAGATGGCGCCACCCGCCGGCCCGGCCCCGGTGGCCTGGTCGCCGACATCGCGCAGTTCGCCGTCCGGCAGGGAGCCGTCGGGCGATTGCTGCATGCCGATGTACTGGCCGTTCGCGTCGAACAGCCCGTACGGGTGCGCCATGCGCGCGATCTTGGAGGGCGTGTAGCGGCCGGAGCCGAAGGAGGTGTCGTGCATGCCCGCGGGCTTGAGGATGTGCTTGCTCACGTACGCGTCGTAGCGCTGCTTGCTGGCACTCTCGACGATCGCCCCCAGGACGGCGAAGCCGGCGTTGCTGTAAGCGAACTTCGTGCCCGGCTCGAACTGGAGCTTCTGCTTGGCGATCTCCTTGAGCTGGGCGTCGAGGTCGAGGTCGCCGCGGCCCTCGTGACTGGGGATCTCCCCCAGACCGGAGGTGTGAGTGAGCAGGTGATGGACGGTGACCTTGTCGGCGATCTCGCTCGGAAGCCCGTCCACGTACTTGCCGATCGTGTCCTGGAAGGACACCTTGCCCTGCTGGACGAGCTGAGCGATCGCGACGCCGGTCAGCATCTTGCCCATGGAACCGATGTTGAACCTGGTCTCCGGCGTGTTGGCCTTCTTCTTGGCCGCGTCGGCCATTCCATAACCTTTTCTCAGTACCGGCTTGCCATTCTTGGCGACCAATACCGTGCCGGCGAACTTTCCGGCACCGGCCAGCTCCTCGAGGTATTCATGAAAAGCGCGCCAGTCCGCTTGAGAGGGACCCTCCACCGTCATTCCTGCCGCCTGCGCGGTTGGCTGGCCTGCCGTGACAAGCGCCATCAGGAGCGCTCCACCAATAAAAATCCTACGGCTCGCGGTCATGGCAATACCCTTTCCCGATTCCATTCGAGACGGGACTGTAGGGCACCATGCCGACCCTGCCCAACTGATTAACGCGAGAGCTAATTGAATCTCACGCCGTTAGAGTGGCGCGATGAACATGCGCGTATGCCTGCCCGCGTCGGCCGCGGGCGCGGTGGTCTTCGGCTGCTCACCAGCTCTTGAGGCGCTGCGCAGCCTGCACGTGCTGGGTTCGGTCAGACGGCATCCGCTGCACATCTCCTGGGCGTTGCGCACCCGTGAGCGGCTTGACGCCGAATTGAGGAACGAGATTGACCAGTTCGCCTACTGGTGTCAGTACCGTCCCCTGGCGCTGCCCCACATCTGGCGTCCCGATGAGGTGTCGTCGTGGCCTGAGGAACTGGTCGCGCTGCGCGAGGCGCCGCTCGAGCATTACGCCGAGCACCTGCTCGCCGAAACTCTGGCCGTGAACGGGCGATTGGCGCCTGTGCGACTGGAGGAGGTGCACGCCGATCCCGTGCTGCGCGAGCGGGCGGAGAACACGGTGCGGCAACGCCATCCAGCCTCGGTGCGCGTGCTGCGGGAGCTCATCGAGGATCCCGAGCGGTCCCGTCAACGGTTCGCCGACTTCCTGAGCGCGTACTGGGAGAGCTGTATGGCCGGGGAGTGGCCGAACCTTCAGAGGTATCTCCTGGCCGACATCGCCGCGCGCAGCCGAACCGGATTCCAGGATGGTCTGATGAGCATGCTGGAGGGCCTCGCGCCCCAACTGCGCGTCGCCCAGGAGGGGCCGCAGGTGTCGATCACCTTGGCGCCCGCTCGCGATGGCTTCGCTCCCTTGGAGATGAACCTGACCGAACAGGACCGTCTTGTGCTGGTGCCGTCCCATTTCGCCTGGCCGCTGCTCACGATCGGCGGCAGGCGGGAGCTCCACCCCGGGCGCGATCGGCAGAGCGTGCAGATCACCTACGCGCTGGACGCGATGCAGCGCACGGCGCAACCGCCGGCCCCTTCGGAGGAGTTGCTCAAGCTGCTGCGCGCCGCCGCCCACCCCACTCGGTTGCAGATCCTGCAACTCCTGGCCGGGCGATCGCGCTCCACCCGTGAGCTCGCCGGGCTGATCGGGCTCACCGAGCCGGCCATCTCCAAGCACCTGAAACTGCTGGCCGAAGCGGGCTGGGCGGAGCCGGAGCGGCACAGCTACTACGTCTACTACCGGCTGGTGCGCGCCACACAGGGCAGGTTCACCGACGCTCTGGACAGGCTGTTCGGTTGAGCCGCCGCCGACGAGCGTCGCGGTGGAAACAGTCAGGAAACAACCGGTGCTCTAGAAGTTGCCCACATGACATATCGCACTTCATTGGCGGCCTTGGTCCTGACGCTGGCCGGGTTGGTGGCCCATCCCGTCACCGCCGGCGCCACCACGAACGCCGGCTCGAGCTTCGACGTGTCGCCGGTGCAGTGGAAGAGCTGCCCGGCCTACTCCGATGAGGTGATTGGCGCCGTAGGTGTGACGCAGGACAAGGTCACGGCTTTCAAGACGCTCATGAAGCGCCTTGAGTGCGGGACGGTCAGCGTCCCGCTGAACCATCGTGACCCCGCCGGGCGGCAGATCGACATCGCGGTGACCCGGCTGGCCGCCACGGACCAGGCCCACCGGCTCGGCGCCATCGCCGTCCTGCCGGGCGGGCCGGGCAACAGCGGCTACCTGGACCCCATCCTGCGGGGCGCGCTGCGCAACGAGGAGATGGCGGGCCTTGCCGAGCGCTACGACTTCATCGGCTTGGACCCCCGCGGGGTCGGCTACAGCACCAAGGTCGCCTGCCCGGCCGGGCAGATGGGCCCGCAACAGCCCGGCCCGCTGACCGAGGAGACGGCCCGCAAGAACTACGAGGCGGGGGTCGCGGCCAATCAGAAGTGCGGCAACTCCGACCCCGCCTTCCTCGGACAACTCACCACTGACAACGTCGCCAAGGATCTGGACCTGATACGGGCCGCGCTGGGCGAGGACGAGCTCAACCTGCTCGGCTTCTCCTGGGGCACCCGCCTGGGCATGGTGTATCGCAGCCTGTTCCCCGCACGCAGCGGACGGGCCTTCCTGGACAGCCCGGCGTCACCGTCGGCCCGGATGGACGAGTACTTCGTGGGCACCGCGCTGGCGGCCGAGCGCAACTTCGGGCGCATGGCCACCTGGCTGGCCCGCCGGAACAAGACCTACGGCCTCGGCGCCACCGCCCGGCAGGTACGCGACCAGGTGACCAAGCTGGTGCGCGCCCTCGACAAGAACCCCAGGACCTTCACCGACCTGCAGCGCCCCCTCGACGGCTCGGCCGTGGCCGACCTGGCCAGGCGTACCTCGTCCGAGTGGGCGCGCGCCGGCAAGGCGCTGGCCGAGCTGCGCACGGCGACCGGCAGCACCGCCCCGCCCACCGTCAAGGAGCTGTTCGGCGCCCCGATGACGCCCGTGCCCGGCGCACCCGAGACGCTGAACCAGACCATGAACCTGGCCGTCGCGTGCAACGAGGACGCCAGCCGGCTCGCGTTCGACACCGCCTGGCGCGCCTACCAGAAGCTGCGCAAGCGCCTGCCGGTGACCGGCCGGACCGCCGGGCCGGCGACCATGTGCGCCGGCTGGCCGCTACCGGTGCAGGAGCCCACACTGAAGCGGGGCGAGGGGTCGCTGGTGCTGGCCGGGCACCTGTACGAATCCATGTCCGTCTACGACTGGGCGCTGCAGAGCCGCCGGACCGTCGGCGGCACCGTCTACACGGTCGCCGACGACATGCACGTCTCGACCACCCGCGTGCCCGAGTGCGCCGCCGACGTGGCGCGGTACTTCGAAACAGGCACGATCGACAAGGGCTGCCCGGGCATGGCGACCCCGAACTGACGACCGTTCCAGGGTCCGGCGACCGGCCACCGGACCCGGCGATCTCGGTCGTCAACCGCAGCCCAGCGACACGCAAGCTGTGTCCTTGGAGGCGCAGAGCGCGCATGGAAACAACGAGGAAGCCCCGTCTCGTCCAGACCTGACCTCGAACGGCGCGGTCGGCGGAACCTGTCGGGCTGTGATGACTAGCTGAAGGAAGGACTTTCGTGAATCGTGCGACAGCAGCAGGCCTCGCTGGACTGGTATGCGCCGCGTTGACGCTGAGCACCATGCCCGCCGCAGCCGCGCCCGCTGCGATCCGGCCCAGTACGGGTGACGTGCAGAAGGCGCTGGAGACGCTGGCGAAGACGCCCGAGGTCGTAGGGGCCATCGGCGAGGTCTACATCGACGGCAAGCGCGTCGACAAGGGCTCGGCCGGCACCCGCCTGCTGGACGGCAAGGGCGGTGTGATCCCGTCCGGCACGCGCTTCCGCGTCGGCTCCCAGACCAAGCAGATGACCGGAGTGGTGGTGCTGCAACTGGTCAAGGAGGGCAAGCTGGCCCTGGATGACAAGCTCAGCGACCTGCTGCCCGAGGTGGCCGAGAAGGACCAGGTGGAACGGGCCGGCGAGATCACCTTGCAGCAGCTCGTCCAGCACACCTCCGGCATCCCGAACTTCTTCGACGACAAGCTGGTCGACACCTTCGACTTCACCACCTACTATTCCCCGATCGAACTGGTGAAGAAGTCACGCACCCTGCCTCGCGCCCAGGAGCCGGGGGAGAAGTTCTCCTACTCCAACACCAACTATCTGCTGCTCGGCCTCATCATCGAGAAGTACACCGAGCACAGCCTCGCCGCCGAGTTCGAGCAGCGTGTCTTCGACCCCGTCGGCATGGGCGACTCCTACCTGCCCGTCAAATTCCCCGGCGCCGTCAAGGGCCCGCACAACCACGGCTACTTCCCCGACAAGAACGGCAAGCCGCGCGACGTCGACCGGCTCAACATGAGCTACGGCTACGCGGCCGGCGGCGTCATCTCCACCGCCCACGACATCAGCGCCTTCCAGCGAGCCTTCGTCCAGAACCGGCTGCTGCCCAAGGAACTGAGGGAAGTGCTCATGGGGGCGCCGACAACCCCGCCGCAGCCGTCCGGGCAGCCAGCCGAGGGCGAGGACGCCCAGCAACAGCCTGCGCTGCCATGCGGGGGCCAGCCGGCGATCATCGCGTTCAAGGGTAGCGCCCCCGGCTTCAACGCCGTTACCTTCACCTCGCCCGACGGCCGCACGCAGTTCGCTCTTTCGGCCACCTTGTCCGTCTCCAACATCGACGAATCCGTGGACCCGCTTCTCGTGCAGGCCGCTGAAGCCGTCTTCTGCCCGAAGGGCTGAAGACGGCAAGGAACAGCCCTCGAAGCGTCGAGAGCTGAGCCTGCCAAGCACGAACTCGCACTCGCGAGCCTGGCAGAAGTGGCTAGGCTTGACATTCCGTTCCGGGTCGTCGGGCGGGGTACCTGCGGTGATCTGTCCGATGAGCGGCGGGAGCTGATCCGGAGCAATAGTCAAGATCTGTGGATCATGAGTCGGTGGCTCTTGTGTCGAATGCTGTCGCAATGTGCCCGATGCGTCGCTCCGCACAGAAATACCCATGCCAAGAATGGTCGGTGCGGCGGCGGACCTCCTGGTAGTACGCAGGTAACGACCCGGCAGGGCACTACCGGGAACGTGACGGGTGTCCCAGCGACGCCTCGAGAATCCGGATCAGATCATCACGACCTGGCTCGCGTGGATTACTGTAAGGGCTTCGCAGGACCTCATCGACTATCCCGTCGATGTCGCCGTGTGACATGCCGAGGTCCGAGAGCGTGCGTCCCCAACTGAGCTCATCCACCAAAAGCCTGAACTTCACAGCCACCTCGTCCGGACTGCTGAGGCCCATCGCGCGGGCCAGGACCTCGCCCGCGCGTGGCGCGAACGGCAGGTTGAACGCCACCACGTGCGGCAACAAGGCCGCGTGGGTCTCCGCATGGGGCAGGTTGAGGCTTCCGCCGAGAACGTGACACAGTTTGTGGTGCAAGCCCATTGTCGTGGCGCCCAGGCATGCGCCGCAGAGCCAGGCGCCGCGGAGCGCACCGGCGCGGGCTTCCAGGTGGGCAGGCTGCTCCTTGAGGATCGGCAGCGCCCACAGAAACTCGCGGAGCCCCTGCTCCGCCATGGCTGCGACGACAGGCGAGCTGTCGGGTGCGTAGAGCGCTTCGATGGCGTGAGCCATGGCGTTCAGCCCGCTGTTGACCGTGACGGTGACGGGCAGGCCGTAGGTGAGCTCCGGGTCGTAGACGACCGAGCGCGGCAGGACCCGCCGGTCCCGCCCTGTCACCTTTCTCTCTGCCTCGGTGAGCCCCCAGATCGGGGTCATCTCGGAGCCCGCGTACGTCGTCGGCAACGCGATGATCGGAAGGTCGTGCCGCAGCGCCAGGGCTTTGCCCAGCCCAATGGTCGAGCCGCCTCCCGCGACCACGCATCCGTCGGCGCCCGCCTCCGCGAAGGCCGACTCGGCCTCCCGCACGGCCTGTGTCGGGACGTGCATCCGGGCCCCGGCGAAGACACCGCCCGCGCGATCACCCAGGAGCCCCGCGACCCGCTCACCCAGCTCTCGCTGCTCCGGTGTACAGAGCACCAGGACCTTTCGCAACTGGAGGCGATCGGCCTCAGCTGCGAGTTCCGTGATCGCTCCTGCCCCGAAGATCACGTGCATGGGCAGTGCCTCGTACCGGAGAACGTTCATCGGGCGTCGTCCCTCACCAGCCGCAGCAGGAAGCCGGCGCGCCGGAACGGAGCCGCGACCCCCCAGCGGGCGGCTTCGTCGGCATCCTGGCTTTCCGCGAAGTCCACCACGAGGTTCTTCTTCACCGCGAACACGGCATCACTCTCGATGTAGGGACTGTCCGCGACGAACATGTGCGTCGTCAGCGGTCGATGCCCCGGCGCGTCGGCGATCACGTGGATGTGTGCCGGACGGTAGGGATGACGGCCCGTCGCATTGAGCAGCCGCCCCACCGGGCCGTCCGTCGGGATCGGATAGTGACTCGGCACCACCGTCCGGAACCAGAACCGGCCGTCAGCGTCCGCGGTGAAGTAGCCGCGGCCGTTCCCCGGTGGCTGCGCCTCCGGCTGTTGGACGTCGTAGAAGCCCTCGGCATTGCACTGCCACACATCGAGCGTCGCATGTGGCAGCGGTTCGCCGTCCAGACCGGTGACATGGCCGGTCACCACACAAGGCTGGCCGGCACCGTCCAGGTTGATCGAGTCACCGAGCTCACGCACGGGGGAGGCCGTCATGTGGAACGGCCCGAGTACCGTGCTCTCGGTTCCACCCTGCGCGCCGTTGACGGTCTCGACGAGCATCGACACTCCGAGCACGTCGGACAGGAGGACGAACTCCTGTCGCGTGGCGTCACAGGCGTGCCCTACGTCCGTCAGGAAGCCGATGGCCGCATCCCACTCGGCGACGGTCGGCCTCACCTCGCGGACCAACTCGTGAAGGTGCCTGGTCACCGCCTCCAGGATCTCGCGGAGCCGCGGATCCTCTGTCCGTGTGAAGCTCGCGAGCACTGCGGGCAGCGCTGTGGTCTCGTTGAAGTCCATGTGCCTTTCCTGTCTTCAGTCGCTGTTCGGGAAGTCGAAGCTGGCGCCGCTACCGGTGGGGCCGGCGAGGGCGCCCGGCCAGCGCGACGTGACGACCTTCGCGCGGGTGTAGAAGGACACACCCTCCGCGCCGTGAACATGTCTGTCGCCGAAGAGCGAGTGCTTCCAGCCGCCGAAGGAGTAGAAGGCCAAGGGAACCGGGACCGGAACGTTGATGCCGATCATCCCGACGTGCACCCCTCGCTGGAACCGGCGGGCCGCGGCGCCGCTGGACGTGAAGAGCGCAGTGCCGTTCCCGTACGGATTCGCGTTGATCAGATCGATGGCATCGGAAAGGTTGTCAGTTCTGACGACCGAAAGTACCGGGCCGAAGATCTCCTCGCGGTAGACCTCCATGTCCGTCCGGACGCCGTCGATGAGGGTGGGGCCCACGAAGAAGCCGTCCTCGTGTCCCTCGACGACGATGCCACGGCCGTCGACAACCAGGTCGGCACCTTGTTCTGCTCCGCTGCCGATGAGTCTGTTGATCCGGTCGCGTGCCTGCGCGGTCACCACGGGTCCCATCTCGCTACCTGTGTCCGTCCCGGGGCCGACGCGGATTTTTCGTGCGCGCTCCGCAACGGCCTCCACCAGCGCGTCCGCCGCACTGCCGATCGCAACAGCGGCGGAGACGGCCATGCATCGCTCACCGGCGGAGCCGTAGGCGGCCGCGACAAGATGGTCGGCGGCGAAGCCCCGATCGGCATCGGGGAGCACCACGGCGTGGTTCTTCGCTCCCCCAAGGGCTTGGACCCGTTTGCCCTGCGCCGACGCGCGCTCGTGGATGTAGCGAGCGACAGGCGTCGAGCCGACGAACGAGACGGCGGCGACGTCCGGTGAGTCCAGGAGCGCATCGACCGCCGGCCTATCGCCGTGGACGACGTTGAAGACCCCGTCAGGCAGACCTGCCTCCTTCCAGAGCTTGGCCAGATGCACGGCGGCAGACGGAACCCGCTCACTCGGCTTGAGGATGAACGTGTTCCCGGTCGCGATCGCGATGGGGAACATCCACAGGGGAACCATCGCCGGGAAGTTGAACGGCGTGATGCCTGCGCAGACGCCCAGCGGCTCCCGGAACGAGAACGTGTCGACCCCTGTGGACACCTGGTCGGAGTAGCTTCCCTTGAGCAGTGAGGGCATCCCGCAGGCGAACTCCACGACCTCGAGACCGCGCTGCACCTCCCCGAGCGCGTCCGAGAGCACCTTGCCGTGCTCGTCGGAGATCATTCGTGCGAGCACGGCCGCATCGCGACGCACGAGTTCCCGGAAGGCGAAGATGACCTGCGTCCGACGCGTCAGGGAGGTCTCCGCCCACCCGGGGAAAGCTGCCAGGGCGGCGGCAACCGCTGCCGAGACCTCCGCGTCGTCAGCCAGGAGCACCTCACGTGCCTGGACGCCGGTGGCGGGGTTGAACACGCGGGCGGTGCGGGTGGACTCGCCGGTGGTGGACTGTCCGGCGATCCAGTGCTGGACGACGGTCATGAGCCATGACTCCTTCAGTTTCTTAGAGCGGGCGGCGACCGCGATGAGCGGCTCCTGGATCCGGCCTGGATGGTGCGCCGGCGTTGTCGTGCCGGCCCGGGTCAGCCGAGGCTGCGCCTGAGCGCTTCGGTCAGCTCGCTGACGGCGCGGTCGGCCGCGGGTGAGACTCCGGGCATTCCGAAGAAGGGGTGAATGAGATCGGGGTACACCCGCAGGGTCGCGGGGACACCGTGCTGGAGGAGCTTCCCGGCGAAGACGATCCCGTCGTCACGGAGGGGGTCGAAGCCGGCGACGGCGACGATCGTCGGCGGCATCAGGTGGAGGTCGTCGGCGAGCGCGGGCGACACTCGCTCGTCAGCGGCCAGGGCTCGGTCGCCGCTGACGTACAGCTTGCTGATGACCTCCAGGTCCGCCGTCTCGAGGAAGTATCCGGACGCGTTCTCGACCGTCGAGGGATAGGACGCGGTGAGGTCGGTGACCGGCGACGCAACCAGGACGGCGGCGGGGGGAGCACCGCGGCGGGCGGCAAGGAGTGCAGTGACCACCGCCAGGTTCCCGCCGGAGCTCTCCCCCACGAGGCCGATGCGTCCCGCGGCACCGCCGAGGTCGGAGATGTTGTGCCGCACCCACTCCAGCGCCGCGCCCGCGTCCTCCACCGCCGAAGGGAACGGATGCTCAGGCGCCAACCGGTAGTCGACGGACACGACGACCGCTTCCAGCTCGTTGCACAGCCGGCGGGCGACGTCCTGCGTGAGATGCGCACTGCCCACGATGAACCCGCCCGGATGAAAGTACAGGACGGTGGGGACGGGCCCTGGCGCATGGGGACGGAAGATCTTCAGCCGGAGTCCGTCCTCACCGATCAGTTCGTCGTGCTCGGAGGCGACGGAGGCGAAGCTCTCGGGGTCCCAGCCCCCCTGGATCGCGGCCTCCAGCCGGGCCCGCATGTCAGCGGGCTCGCCGTCGAACGTGCCGGGCGCTCCGACCGATCTGAGGAAGCCGAGGAAGTCGGAGAAGGCGGGGTCGAGGGTCATGCGATTCCTTTCTTGCCAGGGGCACAAGTGGGGCGTGTCATCGCGCCGGTGGGCTGCGGGCGCACCGGCAGGTGAGTGCCGGTGGCCGGGCGCACGGTTGCGGCGGCACCGGCGAATCGGTTCGGGGCCGGCCGGTGGTCAGCCTCGGAGAACACGTCGTTGCGACTCCTGCGCCAGGTCGCGAACGCGGTCGTGGTCGACACCCACCAGGCGGCCGGCGCGTTTCCGGATGTTCCCACCGACGATCACGGTGTCGACGTTCCCTGGGTGGGCCGCGTTGACGACCGCGGCGATCGGTTCGACCACGGGGTGGAGATTGAGGTCTCTCGTCCGGAGCAGGACGACGTCTCCTGCCTTGCCGACCGCGATGCTGCCGACCGACTCGCCCAGACCAAGGGTTTCGGCGGCCGACTGTGTCGCCATGCGGAAGACGTCCTCCACGGAGAAGGTGCTCGGCCGTTCCTCGAATCGTGAGTCCCCGCCGTTGACCCGGGCACGGGTGGCCGCGAGTGCGACCTTCATCTGAACGAACATGTCAGCGGCTCCGAACGCCTCGGTGTCCGAGCTGAGGCCGGTGGTGACGCCAAGTCCGCGTAGCCGGTCGATCGGTGTATGGCCGATGCCGGGGAATCCCTGCTCGTGCTGCGGTGCCACCGCCGCGCTGACGCCGTGCTCCGCCATCATGCGGAGCTCGTCGTCGCTGTTCTCACTGCAGTGGACGAAGGTGAGATCGGGGCCGAGAAGACCGGCCTCGTTCATCTGGGCGATGGCGGCGACGGCACCGAACTCCTTGCCGCAACCCATGTGAATGGAGGTCCGGATTCCGAGGTCTCGTGCCATCGCCAGATCGTGGCGGGTCACGTCCATCGTGGACAGTTCGGGGCCACGACCCGCCAGGGCCAGTGTCACCAGTGCGCTGTCGTCTGAGAGGACCTGCTCGCGGATGCGTCGAAGGTCGTCGGTGTGGTTCCGGCTGCTGCCCATGATCCAGCTCGGTAGATCCACGAGTGGCCAGCCGTGACCGAAGACGGCTCGGAGACCGGCGTCCTGGAGGGCACGGATCGCGGCGTCGCTGTGCTCGGGCGAGTTCTGGACGTGCGACCAGTCCATGAGGGTCGTCGTGCCGGCCTCAAGTGCCGCCAACGCTCCGAGCAGCGTGCCGATGTAGACATCGTCGGGCGTGTACGTCGAACCCAGGCGACCGAACATCTCACCGAAGTAGGTCATCAGATCCGTCGCCGTGCACCGGTGCCGGACCGCTGACTGCCAGGTGTGCTTGTGGGCGTCCACCAGGCCCGGAATGACCAGCAGGTCCGTCGCGTCGATCTGCGTGGCCTCCGGCGCTTCGATGGTTTCGGAGATTTCGGCGATGATCCCGTCGCGGATCAGGACATCGGCCGCCCCGATCGTGCCGGGGCCGGCGTCGCCCGTGACGACCCGGCCGCCCTTCACCAGCAACGCCGGTGGCGCGGCACCCGCACTCATCCGGTCACCTGCTGTGCCTCGGTCCTGACACCCCGGCAGGTCGACACGTCGTACGCCTTTTGGATCTCGTCGTCGGAGGGCGGCACCGACCACGCTCGGGCGACATAAGCGTCCGGGCGTATCAGAACCGCTGCGGCCTCGCTGAGCGAGCCGGTGAGCCGGGAGCCTGGGGCGAGGATCCGCGTGATGCGTCCGTTCACCGCACGATCACGCGGAGCAACCTCGGCCTGTTCGACGAGGACGAAGTCGCTGCGGGCCGCCACGTCGTTGTAGGTGGTCTCGCCCAGGTCGAACTGCCGTACCCGCGTGCCGTCCGCCACATGGGGATCGGCGCCCCGGTGGTAGGTCGTTCTGAAGCCGCTCAGCCGGTCCCTGAGGATGGCGTTCACCTCGGGAATCGGCACGAGTTCCGCCTCGAAGAAGCGCTTCAGCTCAAGCCCGGCCGACGTGAAGTCGAAGTGGAGCTTGCACTGGGTCGCCACGTCGTTCATGACGTCCTGGAGTACGGGGTGCCGCTCGTCGTGGTAGGTCTGCAGGAGTTCGCGGGGGGCGTCGCCCACTGCGACGAAGCCAAGCTTCCAGCCCAGGTTGAATGCGTCCTGGATGCAGTAGTTCATTCCGATGCCGCTGGCCGGATAGTGGACCCGGGTAGCCTCTCCCACCAGCGCCACCCGGTCCTCGACGAACCGGGGAACCATGCGGTGCGCGTCACCGTAGCGCGAGATCCACTTGGCACCGGTGATCCCGAAGTCCTCACCCAGGATGGCTCGCAGGCTCTCGTTGACCTCGTCCATGGTCACCGGCTCGTCCCTGGGAACGTTCCGGCGGGCTTCCGCGACGATGATGAAGCGGGTCGTCCGCTCGCCGAACGGGTAGGCGAGCACCCATCCGTTCTCGTTGCGGTGCATGTGAACCGACGCCTTCCAGGGGAACGAGAGGTCGGCGTCCACGGAGACGGCCGTCATCTCGCTGTCGCGGCCCTCGAACGGTATCCCGGCGCGCAGCCGCACGAGGCTCCGTGCGCCGTCGGCTCCGACGAGGTAGCGGCCACGCAACTCCAGAGTGCCGCCGTCGCCGTCGAGTGCGCGCACCGTCACGCCTTCCGGGTCCTGCAGGTGCTCGCTGTAGGTGACACCGCGACGGACCTCGGCGCCGCACTCAACCGCCCAGGCGCGAAGCAGGTGCTCGGTGGTCGTCTGCGGGAGGATGAGAGCGTACGGATGAGCCGTGTCGAGCTGGTCGTAGCGGAGGCCGGTCAGCCCGGCATAGAAGTAGCGTGGAATCTCGAAGTCGGGACGCCAGTCCCGGGCCGCCTGCCGGAAACGCCCCATCAGACCGCGCGCGTCCAGAAGTTCGAGCACGCGCGGCTGGATGACACCGGCGCGTGAAGGGCTGTCACCTGTTCGTTTCTCCAGGACGATCACACGTGCCCCGCCACGCGCGGCCTCCGCGGCCACGGTGGCGCCCGATGGTCCTCCACCGATGACTATGACGTCGGCGTCAATGCTTCCCATCGCTGATCCTCGGTTCTTGTTCGCACAGCGGCGTTTCGTTCGCAGTGCGGTCGAACTTAAGTGGGCTCTCCTACCGTGTCAAGCTTTCGACGGCTCCTTGCCAGCGAAACAACGGGGCGGGATTCGTCGTACAGTTGTGCGCTATACGGTTGTCATCGGCATGTTCGGACGAGTAAGAGGTTTCTATGTCGCGCGACAAGACCAGCCCCGACTTCGTGGAAGCGCTGGCCCGAGGTCTCGACGTCATCAAGGCGTTCGGCCCTCACCGGCGCGCGATGTCGCTGACGGAGATCGCGAGCGAGACGGCACTGGCTCGCGCGACGGCCCGTCGGATCCTGCTGACCCTTGAGCAGCTCGGGTACGTACGATCGACTCCGGCCGGTTTCCTGCTCACCCCGCGCGTCCTCGAACTCGGCGTGGCCTACACGCTTTCGGCCGGCCTCTGGGAGATAGCCCAGCCACATCTGCGGGAGCTGGTCGTCGCCACCAACCAGGCGGCATCGGTCGCGTACCTCGACGGATCGGACATCATCTACGTGGCACGCACCGCTGCTCCGAAGGTGGTCGCCACGACGATCAATGCCGGAACGCGGTTCCCCGCCCGGAGCACCGCGCTCGGGAAGATGTTGCTCTCGTCCCTGTCGCCGGACGACCTCGCCCGCGCTCTGGCGACGCCGTCCGCTTCCTCGGTTCCGGCTTTCCGGGAGCAACCGATCGAACGCCTCGATGACGACCTGCGCGAGATCCGATCGCAGGGATGGGCCGCTACCCATGAGGAGATGTCTCCAGGAGTACGCTCGATCGCGGCACCGATCCGCGACGGCCAGGGCGAAGTGATCGCCGCCGTGAACTTGGCCGCCATCGCCGCAGAGGTCACGCACCAGCAGATGACAGAGGAGTACCTGCCGCTCGTCCTGCTCGCGGCAAGCGAGATCGGCCGCGAGTACGCCCTCGTGCGAAGCTCCCCGCAGGAACTGGTCCCGACACGCTCAGCCCTGAACACCACGGGTGGCTCATGATTCGGCGGTGACCGTCCGCGGCGATCATCTGCGAGCGGTGAGCCGGGCTGCCCGGTCGGCGCCGGCACCGTGCGGGCGGTCGCGGTGGCGAACCCGATCGTGCCTGCACGACCGGCTCGGACGATCGCCTCGGCCGGGTCGGTGCGGCCCGCCATCATGATCTCCTGCGGACGCGGTTCGCAAGCGCCCGCGTAAGCTCGCCACCACGATCTCATGGTCGCTCATGCCTTTCCTGGCTCCATCGGTCATGCGGCCACGCCGTACGAACTACTGCCAGAGTGCGCGGTACTCGGCCTGGTAATCGTCTCCGCCGAACCAGCTGCTGTTGTCCCAACCGGCCTGGCTGACGTCGAGCGAACCCACGTTGCCGGCGTTGAAGACCCGCACCGGGGAGAGGTACTTCGTGGCATCGACCTTCTGGCCGATCATGAGGCGAAGCAGCACGTCCGCCTCGTTCCAGCTGGTGCGTACGACGTCCCAGCCGACCGTCGCGAACAGGCTCTTCTTGGCCGCCAGGTTCTGGAGGTCGCTCAGCGTCGTGGCGGCGGTCGATGCGGGGATGTGGCCCATGCCGGCGTCGATCGCGCCCTGGGTTGTGGCGTCGGCGACGTTCGAGAACTCGGGCATGAGGTAGTTGACACCGGGATGGGCGAGGATCGCGGCGCTGACCTTCGACGGCAGTTGCTGCATGTCCGCGGACTTCGTCTCGACGGTCGTGACCTGGCAGCCCGGGCAGTAGGTCTTGAACTCCTCCATGCCGCCCTCGTACCGCGACTTCGTCGAATCGCTGTCCGTGATCTCGACGCCGACGACGTTCGCCTTGCCCTTGGAGCCGGCGATGATGGCGTCGGCCGCCAACTGCACGGGAAGCTTGGGCTCCGGTCCGACCGTCACCACGGTGGACGGGGAGCCCTCAGGGAGCGGGAGCGTGCCCAGCACGACAGGGATTCCGGCGTTCAGCGCCTTCTGGTACGACTGCTGCGCGATCGCCGGAGAGATCGAGTCGACGACGATCCCCGAGTAGCCCCCGTTGGTGGCCTGGTCGAGGCAGGCCGACATCGTGGCGGGGTTGGCCTCTGCGTCGCAGATGTCCGCCTGGACCCCGGCGGCCGTGAACGCGGCTTTGAGCGCCTTCCAACTGGTGACGAAGAAGGGGACCGAGGCCACGGCGGGGATGTACATGACCTTCTTGCCCTTCAGCGCCGCGGGGTCGCTGAGCTTCTCGGTCGGGACATACCCGTCGATGACCTGGCTGTACTTCGCGATCTGCTGCTCGGCGTGCGTGACACCTGCCGTGTCGCCGGCGGCTTCGGCGGCACCGGTGTCGGAGGACCCGCAACCGGCGACGATGAGCGCGACGGCGATCCCCGTCGAGGCGAGGGCCGCGCGTCCACCACCGCTTTTTGTGGACATCACTGTGATCCTTTCGTTGGTGACCGGCGCACTGCGAGAGTGCGGACGTGGCGCCCGTCAGCCCTGCTGGGACCGACGGAGCACCAGCGTCGAAACGGTGACGGCGAGCATCAGCGCGGCGCCGTAGAAGACATCGCTGACCCAGCCCGTGAACCCGAGAATCTGGAGCCCGAGGATGCCCGTCTGCAGGAAGTAGACGGCGATGACCATTCCCAGCGGGTTGAACCGGCCGGGTTGCACGATCGCCGTCCCGAGGAACACCGCCGAGAACGTGGGGAGGAGGAACGCGCCCGAACTGGAGGGGTCGTAGCTCCCGAGGCCCAGCACGAGGAGTACGCCGCCGACACCGCACAGCAGACCCGACGCCGCGTAGGCGCCGATGCGGAGGGTGCTGACCGGGATGCCCGCGAGGCGGGCGACCTCGGGGTTCGAACCGATGAACCGCAGGTGCTGGCCGAGCGGGGTGAACGTGAGAACGTAGAAGCCCACGATCGATGCGGCGAGCGCGTAGTAGAACCCGAGCGGCAGCCCGAGCACCGTCGTGTTCGTGACTGCCGCCGCGCCGGCGCTGATCCCGCTGATGGTGTTCGCATGTGAGATGAGCAGCGCGATCCCGAGGAGCAACGTCGCCATGCCGAGGGTGACGACGATGGGGTTGATCTGCAATTTGACGACGATGAGCCCGTTGACGACGCCGACGACGACCGAGGCCACCACCGCCACCGCCACCGCGGCGGCGACCGGCCACCCGTGGAGGACGTTCAGGACGGGGACGACCGTCGCCGCCAGGCCGAGGTTCGAGGCAATGGAGAGGTCGAACTCGCCGACGACGAAGACGACGATCAGCGCGAGCCCCAGGAAGATCAGTGCCTGTCCCTGCTGCGATCCGAAGATCGCCCTGTACGTTCCCGGCTGCAGGAAGGCCGCAGGTCGCAAAAGCATGTAGAAGGCGGTGAGGAGAACCCACATGCCGACGACGGCGAACCTGCCGCTGATCGAGCCCACGCTGACCAGTCGCGGTGAGGTGAAGGCCGGCGGCTCCGGCGCTTCGACGGCGATGGCGGAGCTCTCGCTCTCACGCTGTGGCATGGGCGATCTCCGAGCTGATACCGGTGTAAACCGCATCGATGATGGTGTGCGGCTCGACGTCCGCGTCGGTCAGTTCGTGCACGACCCGGCCGTCTTGCATGACGAGCACGCGGTCGCAGACGGTGGCGAGGTCGGTGGTCTCCAGCGAGGACACGAGGACAGCGACCCCTTGCGAGGCTTGCCGGCGGAGCTCGAGCAGGATCTGTTGCCTGGCACCGACATCGACGGCCTGCGTCGGCTCGTGCACCACCAGGACACGAGGCTTGTTTCCCAGCCACTTGGCCAGGAGGAGCTTCTGCTGGTTGCCGCCGCTGAAGGCGCCCAGGCGCAGATCGGGGCTGGGCGGTGAGAGACCCAGCGACCGGATGGCGTCGGCGAACTCGCTCAGCTGCCAGCCCCGCCGGAGCGCGAACCGACCGCCCTTCGCGTGCAGCCGCGGGAGTGTGAGGTTCTCCAGAGCGGTCATGTCCGCGGCCAAGCCCTGGCCGAGGCGGCTGCCGGGCACCAGGCACAGGCCGGACCTCGTCACCGTGGCGGGGGTCAGCGAGCGCAATGCCAGCTCGACCCCATCGATCCGGAGGGCCCCCTCCGACGCGCTCAAGGAACCGGCCAGGACGTAGGGAAGCACGTCGTAGGCGGAGTCGCTCGTTCCGATGACGCCGACGACCTCACCGGCGAACACCTGGAACGAGGCACCCTTGAGACCGGAGCCCGCCAGCTCCAAGGCCGCGAGTGCTTCCTTGCCGCGCCGCGCGCTCTCTGTCTTGAGACTCTGCCCTCCCAGGTACGCCGAGGCGGACTTGCCCAGAATGAGCCGGGTGAGATCGGCCTCGCTCAGCCCTTCGGTCGATTCGCCGACGACGGTGGCCCGCCCGTCCTCGAGCACGGTGACCTTGGAGCAGAGGGCGAGAATTTCATCGAGCCGGTGACTGACCATGAGCACGGAGGTTCCTGATGCCGCGATCGCACGCACCTGGGCGTACAGCTCGCGCAGGATGTCGCGCGGGAGAGACTGCGTCGACTCGTCGAGAACGATGAGACCGGTGCCCAGCGCGATGCCCTGAAGCGCACGGGCGATCGCCACGCTGGCCCGCTCGGCATGCCTGAGGGTGCGGACCGTCGCGTACGGGTTGATCGAGGTCGCGCCCAACGTGGCGAGGGCTCGTGCCGCGTGGGTCGCCTCGGCACGCCAGCGGATCCGGCGCGTGAACCGACCCGCCTCGTAGTGACCGATCCGAACGTTCTGGACCACGCTGGCGTCCAGGTCGAGGCCCAGGTCCTGGTGCACGAAGGCGATGCCGTGCTTCTGCAGCTCGCGGGCCGACGCCGGCATGGGGACAGCGGCACCGTCGATGCGTACGTCGGCTCCGGCGTCCGGCGCGTACACGCCTGACAGCAGTTTGATGAGCGTGGACTTGCCGGAGCCGTTCTGGCCGACGAGTCCGTGGATCTCGCCCGGAAGGACATCGAGAGCGACCTCGTGCAGTACGCGGACGCGCCCGAAGGTCTTCGACGCGTTCCTGATCGACAGCCTCGGAGCCGTCGTCGCGTCCGTCGCCGTCACCATGCGGAGTGCCCTGCCTCGACCGGCACCACGGCACCGGTCATGAACGAGGCTTCATCGCTCACCAGGAAGACCGCGACGTTGGCGATCTCCTCCGGCCGGGCGAGGCGCGGGATCATCTGACGGCCGGTGAGCAGGCTGATCGCTTCGTCGCGGTCCTCGAAGCTGGCGATGTGCCCGGCCGCCATGGCGGTGTCGACACCGCCCGGGCAGATCGCGTTGACACGAATGCCGGGGGCGAGCTCGGCCGCGGCCGATCGCGTCAGCCCGATCACCGCGGACTTCGACGCCCCGTACACGCCCACGCCGGGAAGCGCGACGAGGCCTCCGATAGAGGAGACGTTGACGATCGACCCTGCCCCGGACTTCCGCATCTCGGGCACGATGCGTTGGATCGTCAGCAGTTGAGAGAGGCAGTTGACGTGCATGATTCTGTCGAAGTCGGCGACGGTGGTTTCCATCAGCGACTGTGGGATCAGGATGCCGACGTTGTTGACGAGCCCGTCGACACGACCGAACCGTTCGACTGCGGTGGTCGCGAGCTCGTCGATCGTGGCCGGATCGGCGATGTCCCCCGACACTGCCGCCGCCAGGCCGGGGCCGACCAGCCGCGCGGTCTCATCCAGGGACTTCTCGTCTAGATCGGTAATACCGACATGGGCGCCGGCTTCGGCGAACCGCACCGCTGTGGCGCGACCGATGCCGCTGCCCGCCCCGGAGATCAGGACGACCTTCCCGGTCATACTTGTCATCGTCGAGCGATTCCTTTCTCGGGCATCAGGTGTCAGGCGACGAGACCGCGGAAGCCGCTGGCGTGGAAGACCAGAGGCGCGACTTCGTCGTTCCTGCGATGCCGCCGGACACGCAGGACCACAAGCTCGTGGTCGCCGTACGTCGCGATGTCGTGGATGTTGCACTCCAGCCAGCCGGCCGCGTCGGCGATGAGGACCGCACCCTGCGGGGTGGCGGACCAGCCGGCGCCGCTGAGACGGTCGAACCGGCCGCGGCGGGCCAGATTGCGGCACAGCTCCTTCTGGTTCGCGGCGAGGACCGACAGACCGATCCGCGGGCTCGCCGCCAGAAGAGGCCAGGTCGATGAGCCCTGCTGCACGCATACCGCGACCAGCGGTGGCTCGATCGAGATCGTGTTGAAGGAGCTCACGGCGAAGCCGACAGGGTCGCCGTCGTGCATCGCGCACATCGCCATGACTCCGGTCGGGAACTGTCCGTAGACGCCACGCAGCGCCGTGGGGTCAGCGGCCGACGTTGCCGCGTCGTCGAGCTCGATCGCCATGTCGTTCCTTCCTTCTCCCCTCTCGCTCAGGCCGCGTCGCCGTGGGCGACGAGGCACGAGCCGAGCAGGCGGTAGTTCCCGGGCGAGACCGCGATGTGCTGTCCTGCGGCGAGGACGTCCCGCAGGAGGCGCTCGAACGAATTCGGCAGATACAGGCCCGACGTGCCCGCGTGGCGGTAGGCCGTGTGCGCACAGTCCAGGGCGACCTCGGTGACGTGAGTCGCGGCGGCCAGCCCTTCCATCCCGGGCCGGGTCACGTCCGCCGCGTCGTCGCTCAGTACCTCGTAGGCGTGCTCCTGCACGGACACCGCGAGCGCCTCGGCGGCATCGAGAGCCATGGTCAGGCGCCCGAGGTCGGTGATGACGTGGTCGGGCCGGCCCCGCCGGTCCGCAAGCGCCGCGAGCTCGCGCAGCGACCGCCGGCCGATGCCGAGCGCGATCCCGGTGTGCTCGTAGGCCGCTTTCGCGACGCCGCCCAGCCGGTACTGCGGGCCGCCCCTGAGACGTGTCTCGGTCGGCACGATCCGGTGGTCGGGCACGAAGTACTCGGTGAGCGACACGTCATAGCTGCCGGTCCCGCGCAGGCCGAGGACATGCCAGGTGTCGTGGATCTCGACATGGGCCTTCGGGAGGACCCCGTGGACGGTTCGGCCTGAACCGTCGTCGAGCGCGCCGCACAGGCGAACCCACGATGCCTGACGGACGCCGCTGCAGGTCTTCCACCGGCCGTCGAAGATATAGCCGCCCTCGACCTTGCGAGCGCGACCCGTCGCGGGCGTCACTCCGGCGGCGATGGGAACGCCGTCCGCGAAGACCTCCTGGACGCCCTCGTCGCTGAGGAACGCGCTCATGAAACCGGTGCTGTTGTTGTTGACCATGACGTTCCAGGCGGTCGACACGTCGATCTCGGCGATCGCCGCGAGGACCAGCATCTGTGTCGCGGGTGAGGCCTCGGTACCGCCGAGCTCCCGGACCGGCCTCATCTTGAGCAGCCCCACATCGGTCAGCGCTTCGACGGCCTCGGGGACGAGATACCTGGCCTCCTCGGACTCGCTCGCAGTACGCATGAGGACATCTCGAACCTTTCCGACACACCCCATCAGCTCAGCACGTACGGCGTGTTCGTCATCCCTCTCGACGTGAGTCATGGCCCTCTCTCAGTGGCGTGATCGTTGAATCCCTGCGGACCCGCGTCGTCACAGGTGTGATGGACGCCATGCTGCCCGCATTACGGAATTTCTAGACTGCATCGTGGGCAGTGTCAATAGTCGCATGCGTCATCGACCGACGGTCTCGCCGTCGGCCTTCAGAACATCAGCGCAGGTCGAGACGTCTGCATCGGCGCTTCTGCACCGCCGGCGACCGCCCATCGGGCAGGCTGATCACGCCGCACTCGGATGGGTCGGAGACCCCGCCCCGATCCCGTCGGTCAGAGTGCGTCAGACACGGAAGAGAGGCTCGATCCGGCATCTCGCCGGACGGCCAGCAAGGCCTCGGTGACCTTCGTTTCGATGAGGTCGAACCGCTGCGATGGCACGACGACGGAGACGGCCAGGGGAACCCTGGCAGCGGACCAAAGCGCGATCGCCGCGCAACTGACACCGACCGCCGACTCTTCGCGGCTGTAGGCCACGCCAGTCGACCGGACCTCGGAGAGATTTCTCGCCAGTTCCTCACGGTCCGTGAGGGTGTTCGGCGTAAGTCGTTCCAGCTTCGAGGGCAGCATGTCGAGCGCCGCCTCCGCGCTGTGGGCGGCCAATAAGGCCTTCCCCTTCGCACTGCAGTGCAAGGGGAAGGTCTGACCCGTCTCGGCGATCGCGCGCAGGGTGTGCGACGTCGTCGGGATCACGTGGATCACGCGCACCCGGCTGCCGTCCTTGACCGCACAGTCGACGGTCTCTCCGAGTTGCTCGGCAAGGAGCCGCATGTACGGCTCGACAGGTCGCCACAGCTCGGTAGTCGCGGCCGTGGCCATCCGCGCGAAGACCGGTCCGATCACCACCTGACCCGGCAGGGTGCCCGCCGCCAGGAATCCTTCGGCGATCAGGGCGGCGACGATGCGATGCACCGTCGAGCGCGGCAGAGCGACCCGGTCAGCCAGTTCCGTCAGGCTCAACCCGAGCGGCTCGACTTCCAGGACCCTCAGCAACTGGGCCGCACGTGCGATCACCTGCACACCATTGGGCGCCCCGAGACCCGTCATGGCTCGCACCCTACCGGCTGCCACCCCGTGCTGGCACATGCCGTCGCGAGCCGCGGCATCGACATCGCGTGGACTCAGCGATCAACGTCCCGCGCCCCTTGCGCCTCCCGGCCTGCGGAAAGTAGGGTTCCGCCATCATCCGTAATGTGAAATTGCGCAACCGCATCGCGGGCAAAGATCGTTAAATCTCCATGATCGATGAAGGCAGCGGCCAGGATGGGCCTGCGGCCGGCCGGGGACCATCAACGGCCATCAACCGCAACGGAGCTTTCAATGACTGACGACGTCAACACGCTTCCATCGCTCGACCCGCGATCGACAGCACTGCTCAACGTGCACTGGCAGCATGACATCGTCCAGCGTTCCGGCGCCTTCGGCGCCTCCTTCGCGGACGAGATCGAGGACGGAGACGTCATCGGTCACGGAACTGAGCTCCTCGCTTTCGCACGCTCACGCGGGGTGATGGTCGCCCATGCTCGCGCCGCGTACCGGCCCGGTTACCCGGATCTGATCAGCAACTGCGCCCTCTTCGAACGAGTCGCGGAGACACAGTCCCTGCAAGAAGGAAGCCCCGGCGCGGAGATCATCTCGGAGTTCGCCCCTTCGGCAGGGGAGCCGATCCTCAGCCACGCCAGGACCTCCGCCTTCTTGGGCACTGAGCTCGACCTGCTGCTACGCACCCGCGGAGTTCGAAACCTGATCGTGACGGGTGTGGCGACCAACGTCACCGTCGAGGGAAGCGCTCGCGATGCCGTGAACCTGGGCTACCGGACGATCATCGCCTCGGACGCCTGCGCCGCCGCCGATCAGCAGGCCCACCAGGCGACCCTGGCGACCTTCCGCCTTCTGGGCTGGGCGGCTACGTCGAGCGAGATCGAGGCTGCGCTTGAGCTCTCCCCCCGATCACGCGACTCTGCCGCCCCCGTTGCGGGCCGCCCTTGAGCGCGCGTTGATGTGTG
Source organism: Nonomuraea monospora (assembly GCF_039531895.1). Taxonomy (NCBI): domain Bacteria; kingdom Bacillati; phylum Actinomycetota; class Actinomycetes; order Streptosporangiales; family Streptosporangiaceae; genus Nonomuraea; species Nonomuraea monospora. The sequence continues at coordinate 2,846 of NZ_BAAAQX010000065.1, read as the reverse complement.
CACCGGCACCAGCGGCCCAGCCTCCGAGGACAGCGAGCCGCAGCCGGCGCAGGACCTCGCGCGGCAGCGACGTCAGGAGCGCGGCGAGGAAGGCCCGGTCCTTTCATCGGCAGGCGCGGAGTCGAGCGCGTCGCCATGATGCTCCCGTCGAACACTGAAATGTCCGAGGCCTGACAAGGCACGGCCCGCGAGGTCGGGCAGTGGTGCGGCAGGGAGAGGTGGCGGCGAGAGGTGGCAACAAGTGGCAACCGCTGGTCGATCGCGAGTGGACTGAGGCTTGATGGCGCCCGTGAAGCATGTCATCTGCAACCCGGTCGATCTCGCCTACCGCTACCAGGAGACTCGGCTGGCCGACCTGGAGCACGGCATTCAGCGGGAAGCCGCCGATCCGTCCGTCGTGCTGTTCCGAGGCCGGTATTACCTGTTCGCCTCGATGTCGCGGGGCTTCTGGCATTCGGCCGATCTGGTCGCGTGGAGCTACCGGCCGACGGAGAAGCTGCCGCCGTTCGACTACGCGCCCGATGTGCGGGAGGTGAACGGCGCCCTGTACATCTCCGCGTCACGGAGGGAGCAGAACTGCCCCTTCTTCAGGAGCGAGAACCCGCTCGCCGACGACTTCACCGAGGTCACGCCCGGATCGTTCCTTCAACGACGTCTTCTTCCCTGCCAGCGACCCCCTGTCGGGAACGCTGCTGTCGTTCGCGACCTTGGGCATCGGGTTCGCGGTGCGGCCGCTCGGCGGCTACCTCGGTGACAAGATCGGGCGCAAGCCCGTGCTGGTCGGCTCCCTGCTGCTGATGGGCGTCGCGACGGTGCTCATCGGGGCCGCTGCCGACATTGCGCCTGCCGAAAATTCGATCCATGCAGGTCAAGCGGCATGTGAGTATTCGTGGAGGACACCGCCGAGCCGGGCTCGTCGGCGTATCTTTAGGTCGGTGATTCGCGCTGGATCTGTGATCGGATCGGGGACGGTACGCAGCGGCGCCGCTTGGTCCAGGGCTTGGTGGGCTCGATGGTGGTTGTGGAAGTGTTCGTACTCGCGTAGGGCGTGCCGCAGGTGGTGTTCGTTCCATACGAGGCAGCGGTCGAGGACCTCGTGACGGCACGACTGCACCCACCGCTCCATGATGGGGTTCATGCGCGGCATTCGGATGCCGGTGAGCACGGTCTTGATGCCGGCTTCAGCGAGGATCTCATCCATGAGGGCGGGGAACTTCCCATCCCTGTCTCGGATCAGATAGCGTGCCCGGCAGCCCGCATCGTCCAGGTCCATCACCAGGTTCCTGATCGCCTGGGTGACCCAGTCGGCACTCGGGTGCGCGGTAGTGCCGAGCACCCGAATGCGCCTGGTGGTGTGCTCGATGACGGCCAGGATGTACTGGCGCTGTCCGTTCAGGGTGATGGTCTCGAGGAAGTCGCAAGCCAGCAGGGCATTGGCTTGCGAGCGCAGGAAGTACGCCCAGGTGGTGGACGCTCGCTCGGGCGCCGGATCGAGCCCCTCTTGCTTGAGGATCTCCCAGACCGTGGATGGTGCGACCTTGACGCCCAGCGTGGTGAGCTCTCCGTGAATGCGCCGATAGCCCCAGCCCGGGTTCTCCCGGACCAGGCGCAGAATGAGGGCGCGGATGGAGCGGACCGTGGGTGGGCGCCCGGGCCGCTTCGGCCGGCAGGTGCGGGCATGGCGCCGTTTCATCAGATCGCGGTGCCAGCGCAGGACGGTGTCCGGGCGGACGAGGAGTCGCAGCCGGTAGAGAGCCTCGCGGGGCAGCGGGGTCAGGAGAGCGGACAGAAAAGCCCGGTCTTCGGGTGCGAATCTCGCTTTGGTGTCGGCACCGAGTTGGCGTTCCAGGACGGTGATCTGGTGACGCAGGATGAGGATCTCCACGTCTTTGTCCCGATCGCTCATGGGCAGCAACCGCAGCGCGGCAAAGGCGTTCGTGATGGTCAGATAGGCCAAGCGAAGGAGCACAGCGGATCATCCTGCCGTACGCGCTTTCGTCTCCCGGGGGGCCGGCGCTCGCGTACGCCAAGCAAAGCCCTCGCAGAGTCATGACCTGGACGGATGTAATTGTCGGCAGGCGCAGTGCCGTCCATAAGTCGTAAAGGCTCGTGCCAGGTCGGGACCTGGCGTGCCAGCCACAACGCCGCCGCCGACATGGCCGGTCCCAGCGCACGCAGTTGCCGGTTGTACTGCGACTGGGACGGCAGTCTGGGGAACAGATGCCCGATCCGGCCGGCCGCCATCCGCATCCAGCGGCGTTCGTCGTCACACCGCAGCAGCACTTGCGCCACTGCCACGACCACCGCCTCGGCCGGGGTCAGCACCGGCGGCCGGCCCCGCCCGCGAGGCCGGCCCTGCGAAGGCATCACGTGATCGTCCAGATGCACGTAGAGTGCGGTCAGAAGGGCGTCCAAGTCAGTCTTCACACACCGACCATGGACGCCCTTCGTCACGCCCGCAGCCGATCACCGAATTTCACATCAGCGATCTAGTACTCCAGTGACACTTCGCGATCATGGTTCGGATCTGCGCTGGTAGTGGCAGTGCCGGGCGGTGGCCTGGTGGCGTCGGCGCCAGTCTGACCAGCGCAGAAGATCCGTGATGGAGCGGTGCCGGGTCAGCACGAGTGCGGCGAGCAGCCGGCGGATCTCGGGCAGGGTCAGCGGGATGCGGTCGTCGGCGGTGCTGGGTGGCTGGGCGGCGGCGATGGCTGTCAACACGGCCAGGGCGAGCAGAGCCAGGGTGATGTGACGGTGCCAGGCCGTCCAGCCGCGCACCTGGTAGTGGTCCAGGCCGACCTGCCCCTTGGCGGCCTGGAAGGACTCCTCTACCGCCCACCGGGCTC